>JAZJYP010000101.1:0-5685 GCA_040390345.1 Pseudomonadota bacterium
GTAAGCGTCAACTCAGCACCGTCTTGAGTTTGCTAGAGGCGTGGCCGATGATGTGATCCCACCGTTGGGAAGCGGCGGTTTAGCAAGGCGGTGCGAGTTGGGCCGCGCAGTTCCAGGGCAGGAAGTCGTCAACGCGGTTGACGGGATGGTCGGCGATCCGCGCGACCACATGGCGCAGCCACGCTTCGGGGTCGACTCCGTTGAGCTTGGCGGTGCCGAGCAAGGAGTAGATCGCGGCGGCGCGCTCGCCGCCGCTGTCGGCGCCCGCAAACAGGTAGTTGCGGCGGCCGATGGCCACGCCGCGCAGGGCCCGCTCGGCGGCCGAGTTGTCGATCTCGATCAGGCCGTCGTCGCAGTAGCGCAGCAGCGCTGGCCATAGGTTCAAGGCGTACTGGATCGCACCCGTCGTGTCCGACTTGCGCGATAGCTTCTCGAGGCTGGCACGCAGCCAGCGTTCCAGATCGTCGAGCAGCGGCCGTGCGCGCGCGCGGCGCGCGAGCAGGCGCGCATCGGGCGGTTTGCCGCGAATCTCGGCCTCGATCACATACAGCTCGGCGATGCGCCGCAGCGCTTCGGTGGTCAGCGGCGACGGCCTGGCCGCATGCAGGTCGTAGAATTTGCGGCGTGCATGCGCCCAGCAGGCCGCTTCCTGGATCGCGCCATCGGCATACAAGGCGTTGAAGCCGGCGTACGCGTCGGCCTGCAGCACGCCCTTGAAGTTGGCCAGGTGGGTTTGCGGATGGATGCCCTTGCGGTCGGGCGTGTAGGCGAACCAGACCGCCGCTGGCGCAATGTCGCCGGCGCTGCGGTCGTCGCGCACATAGGTCCACAGGCGCGCCGTCTTGGTCTTGCCGTTGCCCGGCGCGAGCACGGGGATCGGCGTGTCGTCGGCGTGCAGTTTGCGCCCGGCGAGCACGTGGCGCCGGATCGCGTCGACCAGGGGGCGCAGCAGCGCGCTGGCGGCGCCAACCCAGTTCGCCAGCAGCGCGCGTTCGAGCTCGACGCCCTCGCGCGCGTAGATCACCGACTGCCGGTACAGGGGCAGGTGGTCGGCGAACTTGGCCACCAGGATGTGCGCCAGCAGGCCGGGACCGGCGATGCCGCGCGCGATCGGCCGGCTCGGCGCTGGCGCTTGCACGATCGCGTCGCAGCAAGTGCAGGCCAGCTTGGGACGCACATGGCGGATCACGCGGAAGCTGGCGGGCACGAACTCCAGCTGCTCGGCCACGTCCTCGCCCAGGTGGCGCAGACCGCCGCCACAGGACGGGCACGCGTCGGCCGATGGCGCGTGGACATTGACGTCGCGTGGCAGATGGTCCGGCAGCGGCTTGCGCGCCGGCTTGGCACGCGGCGCGCGGTCCGTCGGCGGCATCTCGCGCTCGGCCTCGGCCTCGCTGGCCTGCAGGTCTTCGAGCTGCAGTTCGAGCTGTTCGATCTGGTGGTCGAGCTTCTCGGATTTGCGGCCGAACTGCATGCGCCGCAGCTTGGCGATCATCAGCTTCAAGTGCTCGATCTCGACGCCGTGCGTGGTGAGCTGCTCGCGCAACCCGGCCACGATCTCGTCGTGCCGCGCGATGGCGTTGTCGCGCTCGCGCAGCACCTGTTCGCTCGCCAGCAGCAGCGCTTTCAAGGCGGCGATGTCGTCGGGCAGGTCGGCGTGGCTGAGCATGGGCCAAGTTTACGCGAGGCCGCATTGGTTTACAAGCCCGACGATGGCTGCCAGGTGCGCAGTGGCTGGCGCCAGTCGATCCCTTCGAGCAGCATCGACAGTTGGGCCTGCGTGAGCGTGACGGTGCCGCTGGTCGCCTGCGGCCAGACGAAGCGGCCCCGTTCAAGCCGTTTGGCCAGCAGGCACAGGCCGTCGCCGGTCCACCACAGCAGCTTGACGATGTCGCCGCGGCGGCCTCGGAACACGAACACGTGGCCGCTGAACGGATCGGCCTCAAGCGCTGTCTCAACCTTGGAGGCCAGGCTGTTGAAGCCACAGCGCATGTCGGTGACGCCGGCGGCGAGCCAGATGCGGGTGTTAGCGGGCAGGCCAATCATGGCAGCAGTCGTGCCAGTACCAGCGCGAGCGCGGTCGCATCGACGGCGCCTTCCAGACGCAGGTGGGCTTGGCCGACTGTGAGCTCGATGATGCTCAGCACCGTGCCCCGTGTATCGGCGACAGGTGCCGGCGGGGCCGGCGCGGCGGCGAGCGCCACCGCCAGGAAGGTGCACGCGTCGGTAGTGGCAGCATGTGGGACATCGCCAAACTGCCGGCGCCAGGCGAAGACCTGATTGGCGTTGACGCCGTGCTCGCGCGCCACGCGCGCGACCGAGGTGCCGGCGCGCAGCGACTGTGCCACGACGGCCCGTTTGAACTCATCCGAATGGTGGCGATAGGTGCCGCGTTTGCTCGGCCGAATGACTGGTTGAATTATTGTGTCCATAATTAAATTTGTGGACACAACTGATCTGTGGCCCAGCATCAATCATGCACGGACGAGATCAGGGCGTACAGACGGTGCTGGGAAGACGCTTACATTCAAGTCACCTACTTTAAGGACTCCGTCCCAGAAAAGTGCCCCAATGGACGGAGTGATTTTGCGCTGCCATGCGAGTGATATCGCCATAGTCGGTGGACAAGGTGGTACGCTCCATCTCGAACCTCCATTTCCAGGCGAAGATGGGCGGGGCCCGCGACCCGATGGTCACTTTCCTGCATTCATACCCAGCCATACACCATTGTCGGACCTATATTACACATTGGTGCAAAATGCTTATTACACGCTCGGCGAACGCGACTACTCGTTTAATGAGATTGGCGCGCATTTCAATGAGTATATGGAATGGGCAACGGCGTAAAAAGGCACATCATCAACAGGTTGAGCGCACTGGAATTTTTGACCAGTGTCCGATTCCGGTTGTTTTGCTTCTGTCCAAAAAAGCCAACATAATTTAAAGCACCACGCGATGCCAACTACTGCTCAGCCTCTGCCGTACTTTCAGTACCATCCAGACCCACTTGCAACTGGGGCCGTCAGGGCCAGTCAGGCCGTGTGTGCATGTTGCGGTATGGCGAGGGGTTATATTTATTTCGGTCCTGTTTACGCCATCGAGGAACTGAACGAGAAGCTGTGTCCCTGGTGCATTGCGGATGGTTCAAGTGCTTCGAAGCTTGGAGCTTCGTTCGCGGACTCATATCCCCTAGTTCAAGCAGGAGTTTCCAACGACGCAGTGGAAGAGATTAACTTGCGGACACCTGTAAGCGGTCACGCGGCGGCATAAGCATGGCGGCAGCCAAGGTCGTGCAGGTCCGAGCGTAGTGGATTCTCGGCGAACATTTCTTTCCAGAGCCGTGGCGTGAGCTGATGCACGAGTGACGCCGGATGCTGGCCGACACGCTGCAGCACATCCACGAAGTAATCGTACGGGTTGATGTCGTGCAGCCGGCAGGTCGCCAGCAGGCTTTGCACAATGCCGACGTGCTTGGCGCCCAGCTCGGTCCAGCTGAACAGCCAGTTCTTTTTACCCATCGGGATCACCCGCAAGGCGCGCTCGAGGTGGTTTGTGTCGATCGATACCTCGGGGTCGTCCAGGTAGACCGACAGGCCGACCCGGCGCTCACGGATATACGCAAGGGCACCGAGGAAGGGACTGCTCGGCAGGAAGCCCTGTTTGTCGAACTGCTCGTCGATCCAAGCGAAGAAGTGCTCGAGCACGGGTTTCGAATGCTCCTGTCGGCATGCGAGCTTGGCTTGTCCCGTCAGCCCATCGTCGCGAATCTGCTGTTCAATCTTGTAGAGAGCGGCGATCGCATGCAGTGCCTGGTCGGCTTGCGCCGGCTCGATATCCCTGGCATCAAAGATTTTACGGCGCGCATGAGCCCAGCACTGCGCATGCGTGATCCCAATCTTCTTCGCGTAATGCGCATAGGCGCTGTAGCCGTCGCTCTGCAAGACGGCGCCGTTCGGCCGCTGCAGACCAAGTGCAGTCTCGACGTGCTTGGCCGCCCGGCTGGGGTAGTACAGGAAGCAGATCTCATCCTGTTCGCCCACGACGGGCCAGAAATACGCCGCCTTCATCTTGCCTGGGCCGGCACGCCCCGCCTTGATCGGCGTTTCGTCCATCGCGATCACGCGCGAGCGCCGCACCGACTCCAGCTGGGCGTTGAAGATCGGCTCGATCAGCGATACCGCGGCCGGCATCAGCTTCGTGATCCAGGCACGGCTGACGTTGATGCCGGAATCCCGCAGTTTGACGTGCTGGCGGTACAGCGGCTGGTGGTATGCGAACTTGTCGATGATCATCCCGGCGATGAAGCTGACATCGGCGCGGCAACCGTCCAGTACGCCGACCGGAGCCGGAGGACACGACAGAGCTTGATCAGCGCGCAGCTTGATGACCGGGCGCACGTACTTCAGGATCACGTAGCTGCCCGGATGCTGGGCCAGGCGATAGCTGACCTTTTCGCCGATCACCTCGAAGTCCGCCGGGTCCAGTCCCGCCGCCTCGTCATTGGCAACGGCGATGACCTCGACCGGAACCTTCGATTCGTCAAAGAACAGGGCCGCGTCATCGTTGCCATCGATGAGATTTTTGTTTTTGTTCTTGGGTGCGCGCTCGTGCTCGGCGATCTTCGTCTTCTTGGCAGGCGCCAAGTCATCAGGAACGACGTCGAATGCCTCGCCTAGCGTGCCCTGGACGCCTTCTGGTTCAGGCATCCGACGCTCGCTCTTCTGCCCGAAAATTTGCCGCTGGAACCACGCCACCTGGCGGCGCAAGCGGATGATTTCGCGCTCCTTCGCGTCGAGCAAAGCGCTCATCTCCGGCGCGGTCATTCCCACTGCCGGACTGGCGATTTCGGAAGCGGAATGTGGGCCGGAATGCATGCCAATATTATAAAGTTTTCGCAGGGTCAATAGGCTCATTTTGGATGGCGGCATGAGGTTTTTTGTAGCGCTTGCGCACCTGTTTCGGCTCGATCCCCTCGAGCAGCAGTTTCAGGCCCGTCCAGTCCATTTCGCAGCTTGTGACGTCAGCCCAGTTGCTGACGAGCCGACCTTGCTCGAGACGCTTGGCCCACACGCACAGGCCGCTGCGGTCGAAGTACAGGACGCGGATCTGGGTCGCGCGGCGGTTAATGAACGCGAACAAGTGCCCAGACAGCGGATCCTGATGCATGACATGTTTCGCCAGCGCGTAGAGACCGTCAAAGGACAGGCGCATGTTGACCGGCTGCCCGTACAGGAACACGCGCACTTGGCCCTCCGGGAAGAACATCAGCGCCTCGATATCGTCAGGACGATGCCGCCGCCGAGATCGATCCGGACGTCGATTCCAGCACTCGGCGTCGGCGCCGAAGCGGGTGGATGCGCTATGGACATGACACTGGCCGTATCCCTGATGGCGCCGAGGTCGATGAATGCCGCCGGCTTTGCGAGATTGGCCGCGTGTCCGCTGGCGGCGGCCAGCTTTGCTCGCCAAATGTGGAAGCTGGCCGTCGACACCGCTTCGTCGCGGCAGAAGGCAGCAATGCTCTTGCCACTTTGCGCATGCCGTTGCAGGCGACTACGCCAGGCCGCGTCCTTCGAGGTGTGAGTATCGAGGTTTTCCATGTCCCGCTCCGTGTCGTTGAACTCGGAGGGAATTGTGCCGGCTCGAGAAATCGAAAGATATAACGCCGCTCACGAGCCGGTTACG
>JAZJYP010000102.1:0-7472 GCA_040390345.1 Pseudomonadota bacterium
GTTGCCGGGGAATCGTGGTCTGACCCCGGTTGTCAGGTTGCCGGGTTTGACCCCAATATTATTCGACGAAGGCGACTGCGCTGCGGGGCGGAATCGTGAAGGTTCCGGTCGCGCGCTCATATTTGGCGGCGGCCACGCGCTTGTCGGAGGTGTGGGCCGGATGCAGGTGGTAGGTCTTGCCTTTTTCTTCGGCCAGGCTGACGCTGTGTGCCACCGTATCCACGTTGATGAAATAGCTGATGCCCTTGAAGGCCGCGCCGGCGTAACCGCGGCCGTCGAGATGGGCGCCGATCAGCTGCGCTCCGCTGTCGTAGAAGTGCAGGCGCTGGCGGATCTCGCCGGCCGTGCGCAGGCGGAACAAGGTGGAACTGGCGCGGATCTTCAGCAGGTCGCGGAAGGCGTCGCGCGTGAAGGCGATGTCGGCGGGCGTGGGTTTGATGGCGCCATTGGCCAGCAACGGCTTGATGAGCGCGTAGTCCTTGCCATTGGCATCAAACGGCGGCAGGCCGATGCCGAAGTAGTTGTCCTGGTAGCTCCAGTCGATGCGGTTGAACCAGTCGCCGGAATTGAAACTGTCGCGGTCGAGCGACTTCGAACGCAAGGTGTCGAGCCCGGCGTGGAAGTAAGCCACGCCCTGGCTGAAGGCGTTGATCGCTGCGCCGAGCACCTGCACGCGCGCGCGCTCGGCGCTTGGCGTGTCGGGGGGCAGGCGGAACACGTTGATGTCGAACAGGGTCTGGTTGTCGTGGTTCTCGACGTAGTTGACCGTCTCGCCCGGTGCGCTGGCGTAGCCGGCTGGCTGGCCGCCGTAGTCGATTGCTTCGAGCTTGCGCACTTGGCCCGTGTGCGTCGTCAATGGATAGTCGCGCACCGAGCCGGCCAGGCCAACGCGCACCATGTCGGCGTTGCTGGCATTGGCGCCGCCGTTGATGAAGCCGCGCGCGCTCACCAGCGTCTCGCCCGAGTCGCTGGCGGCGCCGCCGCGCACGGCGTCGCGCGCGCGGTCGCTGAAGGCGCCGATGCCGCTGCCGTTCAAGGATAGCTGCGACGCCTGCACAAAGCGCGCGCCGTTGGCCACTTCGCCGAAATTCCAGCCTTCGCCAATGAGGTTGATGTGGCGGCCGGTGGCGCGGTCCACCTGCGCCTGCAATTGCTCCATCGCAGCGCGCGGCTGGTGGCCCATCAGGTCGAAGCGGAAGGAGTCGATCTGGTAGTGGCGCACCCAGTTGACGGCCGTGTCGTCCATCAGCTTGCCCATCATGAGGTTCTCGGTCGCGGTATTGGCGCAGCAGGTCGACTGTTCGATGGCGCCGCTGGCGTTGAGGCGGTGGTAGTAGCCGGGCACGATCCGGTCGAGCACCGACTTCTCGTGCTGGCCGGCGCGAAAGGTGTGGTTGTAGACGACGTCCATGCCCACGCGCAGGCCGCTTCGGTGCAGCGCTTGCACCATCTGGCGGAATTCGATGATGCGGCGCGCGCCATCGGCCGCGTCGGTGGCATAGCTGCCCTCCGGCGCGTTGTAATGGAAGGGATCGTAGCCCCAGTTGAAGCAGTCCGTTTCCGCCGTCTGTTTGACCAGCGCCTGCTGTGCCTCGCTGTCGGGTGCGCCCGACGGCTTGGGTACGGTGCAGCCCTGTTCGGGCACGCTGCCGATGTCGTAGACGGGCAGCAGGTGGATGTCGGTCATGCCGGCTTTGGCCAGCGCGGCCAGGTGCTTCATGCCGTTTGAGCCGCTGTCGGTGAAGGCGAGGTATTTGCCGCGGTGGGCTTCGGGCACCGTCGCGTCATTGATCGAGAAGTCGCGCACGTGCAGTTCGTACACCGTCATATCCGTTTGTGCCTTGACGGTGGCGGGAACCGGCGTGCTGCTCCAGCCGGCCGGCTTGAGCGCGGCCGCGTCGAGGCTGGCGATGTAGCTGCGCTTCGAATCCGTGGTCAGGCTGATCGAATAAGGATCGGTGACGAGGTTGCGCACTACGCCGGCGGAGGGCGCGAACACGTCGACTATGTATTTGTAGTAGCTGCCGGACAGGTCGCCCGCCATGCTGGCATGCCAGCTGCCGCTGGCGGCGTCGCGCTGCATCGGCGTGATGGTGCGGGCCGGGCCGTCGCCGCTGTCGTAGGTGCACACGGCGACGTTCTGCGCGGTGGGTGCCCACAAGCGCATCGCAGTGCGTGTTTTGGCGACGTGCACGCCGAGGTCATCGAGCTTCGCTGCGCCGGCATACAGGTCGTCGAGCGCGCCGGCTGCCTGCAACAGGGTCGCATTGAGGACTTTGCCGTCGGCGTCTTCCTGCACCAGCATCAGCTGCTGCTGGTGCAGCGCGGGCAGCTTGCCGGCGTCGGCCGGGCGCACCGCCAGCGTGACGCCATCGGCGAGATACTTGAAGCGCGCCGCTGTGGGTGCCGTGGAGACGTCGAGCGTCAGGGCGCCGTCGGCGCCAGCGACTGCAGCGCCCCTGGCGGCGATGACCTGGGCCGTGGTCGAGTGATAGAGCTTGAAGCTGCCCCCGCTCATACCGGGCCATGTCGCGTGGCCGCGGTCGAGCCAGACGGCTCGGGCATCCTGCGGCGCGGCGCCGTGCAGCACGGTGGCATCAGCGCCATTGCAGGCCTCGATGGTGGGCTGGGCCTGCGCCAGGCTGGCGGCGCTGGCGAGGAGGAGGGCGGTCAAGCGTGGCGTCATCGGGCAAGCCTTCGTAGCGAAATTACAGAATTGACGGCAATATTAGCGCAAAATCTGTAATTTCACTACGTGTCACTGGGCCCGGTAATTGTCCACCATCTTGTAGCGGCGCGCGTACCAGCCGAAGATCAGCGCCGCCGTGAAGGCGAAGGCGGCGAAAAAGAACATCTGGAAGGCGATCACGCTAAAGCCGCTGTCCTTGATGCGGCCCAGCACCGCGTCGTTCTTCACGCTGGCGTTGACGATCAGCACCCACAGGCTGCCGACGGTGACGGTCAGGTTAAAGAAGGACATGATCACGCCCTTCATCGATTCCGGCGCCTGGCTGTAGGCAAATTCGAGGCCGGTAGCCGACACCAGCACTTCGCCGATGGTCAGCAGCGCATACGGCAGGATCTGCCACGCCATCGAGGTCGGCGTGCCGCCATCCATCACCACCTGGATGATGCCGATGACGACCCAGGCCAGCGCCGTGAAGCCGATCCCCACGGTCATGCGGCGCAGCGCCGTCGGTTCGATGCCGATGCGGCGCATGAAGGGGAACAGCACCAGGTTGTTGAAGGGGATGAGCAGCATCACCAGCATCGGATTCAAGGCCTGCATCTGGGCCGGCACGAATTGATAGCTGTAGCCGAACAGGTCGACGGTGGGATGGGTCATCGAATTGGCCTGCACGATCCAGGTTGAGGCCTTCTGGTCGAACAGGGACCAGAACGGCGTGATCAGCGCGAACACGATCAGGGTGCGCAGCACGGCGCGCACGCCGTCGACCGCGTCATCCGGATGCACGCCGCGCGCGCGTTCGAGCTGCAACGCCGTGCCCACGCCGCCAAAGGCGAGCAGCAGCACCAATGCAAAGCAGGCGCCGATGACGAAGCCCCACTGGTACGACATGATCAGCGAGCCCAGTGCGGCCAGCGCGCCCACGCAGGCAATGGCCAGGCCCGGGCGGCCCTGCCCGCTCGCGTGCGCCAGCAGGGCCGTGCGCGCCACGCGCGTGAACGAGTGGGGATTGGGCGGCGCCGGCGGCACGTGCACATATTTGCGCCGGCCCGACCACAGGAACAGCGTGGCGATGGCCATCAGCACGCCGGGAATGCCGAAGGCGACCGAGGCGCCGTAGTTCTTCAGGAAGATCGGCATCAGCAGCGACGCGAAGAAGGAGCCGAAGTTGATGATCCAGTAGAAGGCGTCGAACACCACCTTGGCCTTGTGCTTGTTGGACTGGTCGAACTGGTCACCCATGAAGGAGGCCACCAGCGGCTTGATGCCACCCGAGCCGAGCGCGATCAGGCCCAGGCCCGTGTAGAAGCCCGTCACATTGTCGTCGAAGGCGGCCAGGCAGGCGTGGCCCGCGCAGTAGATCAGGCTCATCCAGAAGATGGTGTTGTACTTGCCGAAGAAGCGGTCGGCCAGGAAGCCGCCCAGCAGCGGGAAGAAGTACACGCCGATGACGAAGGTGTGGAACACGTGCTTGGCGTCGCCGGCGCGTTCGCTCTCGGGCAGGAACAGCAGCAGGGTACTGATCAGGAAAGGCGTGAGGATATTGCGCATCCCATAGAAGCTGAAACGCTCGCAGCCTTCATTGGCGATGATGTAGGGGATCTGGCGCGGCATGCGCCCCGTGCCGAGGGCTAATTCTTCACTCATGCGTCTTTCCTCGCGATTTGAACTAGGGCGATCCTAAGCGCAAGGCGCATTGCTGGCAATAGGAAAGATATAGGGTGAAAATTGTCTGTAGTTTGACTACCGATACTTGAGTGCTCAACTATTTTATATTTAGTTAAGTCATTGAATTTGAACGATTTATAGTGAAATATACGCGCCTCGTGCCCGATTGTAAAAACGCGGATTGTGCTGTATATTATCTACAAACAATTGCACAGGCATCCACATGAGCACCGACAAATCGCAGTGGTGGCGCGAAGCCATCATCTACCAGGTCTATCCGCGCAGCTTCCTCGACACCAATGGCGACGGCGTGGGCGACCTGCCCGGCATCACCGCAAGGCTCGATTACATCGCCAGCCTTGGCGTGGACTTCGTCTGGATCTCGCCCTACTTCACCTCGCCGATGAAGGACTTCGGCTACGACGTGTCCGACTACTGCGACGTCGATCCCCTGTTCGGCACCCTGGCCGATTTCGACGCGCTCGTCGCCCGCGCGCACAGCCTGGGCCTGAAGATCATGATCGACCAGGTGCTCTCGCACACGGCCGAAGCGCACCCGTGGTTTGTGGAGAGCCGCAAGAGCCGCGACAATCCCAAGGCCGACTGGTACGTCTGGGCCGAGCCCAAGGCCGACGGCAACCCGCCCAACAACTGGCTGTCCGTGTTCGGCGGCTCCTCGTGGCAGTGGGACTCGCGCCGCAAGCAGTACTACCTGCATAACTTCCTGGTCAGCCAGCCGGACATGAACTTCCACAATCCGGACGTGCAGCAGGCCCACCTCGACAACCTGCGCTTCTGGCTGGCGCGCGGCGTCGATGGCGTGCGCATGGACGCCTGCAATTTCCACTTCCACGACACCGAATTGCGCAGCAATCCGCCGGCCGTCAACCGCGACACGGCCACCGTCTCCGACGTGAACCCCTACGGCATGCAGGCCCACATCTACGACAAGACCCGTCCCGAGAACGTGCCTTACCTGCAGCGCGTGCGCACGCTGCTCAACGAATTCGGCGCCGTCGCCATCGGTGAAGTCGGCGCCGACGATGCGCTTGGCGTCATGGCCGAATACACGGCCGACGGCGACAAGCTGCACATGGCCTACAGCTTCAACCTGCTCACGCCGGACTTCTCGGCCGCGCACATCCGCCAACAGGTCGAGGAATTCGAAGCGCGCGTCAAGGGCGGCTGGGCTTCCTGGTCGGTGGGGAACCACGACAGCGTGCGCGTGATGACGCGCTGGGGCGGCGCCACGCCAACGCCGGCGCTGGCCAAGATGGTGCTGGCGATGCAGCTAGCGCTCAAGGGCACGCCTTGCCTGTACCAGGGCGACGAACTGGCGCTGACCGAAGCGGACGTGCCATACGAGCTGCTGCAAGACCCTTACGGCATCACGTTCTGGCCCGAGTTCAAAGGCCGCGACGGTTGCCGCACGCCGATGCCGTGGACGCCAGACGCACCCAACGCCGGTTTCACCAGCGGCAAACCCTGGCTGCCGGTGGCCGAGCCGCACATCGCCGCCAGCGCCGCCGCGCAAGAAATCGACCCCGACTCCGCGCTGAACTTCGCGCGCCGCGTCATCGCCTGGCGCAAGACGCTGCCGCAGCTGCTGCGCGGCGACATCGCCTTCTTCGACGCGCCCGAGCCGGTGCTGGCGTTGCGTCGCGACCTCGAAGGCTTGCCCAGCGTGCTCGCCGCTTTCAATTTGTCAAACCACCCGGTCAGTTTTGCCTGGCCGGCTGCCCAAGCGGCCGAAGCGCTGGCGGGGCATGGTTTGCCGGGCAGCGCGTCCGATGGCCTGGTATCGCTGCCGCCGTTTGGAGCCTGGTTCGGCACCGTGTGAACATAGGGAGATCAATGGCAACGAAGATCGACGACGCACAAGAGAAGACGGGCCGCACGGCGTTTGCCGACGGTCCGCGCCTGCTGGCCGACATTGGCGCCACGCACGCGCGCTTCGCGCTGCAGACGGCGCCGGGCGTGTTCCGCTCCGTGCGCGTGCTGCGCTGCGACGACTTCGCCGGCATCGTGCCGCTGTTGCAGTTCTACCTGGCCGACCACCACGACATCAAGCTCAATCACGCTGCGCTGGCGGTGGCCAATCCGATCAACGGCGACTTCGTGCGCATGACCAACCGCGACTGGGAATTCTCCACCGACGCGGTGCGGCGCGAGCTGGGCCTGCATACGCTGCTCATCGTCAATGACTTCACCGCCCTGGCCATGGCCCTGCCGGGCCTCAAGCGCGAAGACCTGATGCAGGTTGGCAGCGGCACGCCGGCCAGCAATGCCGTCATCGGTGTGCTGGGGCCGGGCACGGGCCTCGGGGTGTCGGGCGTGATCCCGACGGCCGATGGTTTCGTCACGCTGGGCAGCGAAGGCGGCCACACCAGCTTTGCGCCGGCCGACGAGCGCGAGTTCGCGATCCTGCAATACGCCTGGAAGCAGTGGAGCCACGTGTCGGGCGAGCGCCTGATCTCCGGCCCGGGCCTCGAAATCATTTATCGCGCGCTGGCCGAACGCAATGGCGCGGCTTGCCCGCCGCGCGGTGCACCGGAGATTTTGACGGGCGCGCTCGATGACGGCGATGCCCTCTGCCTCGAAGTGCTCGAATGCTTCTGCGGCATGCTCGGTGGCGTCGCCGCCAACCTGGCCGTGACCCTGGGCGCTTTTGGCGGTATCTTCATCGGCGGCGGCATCGTGCCGCGCATGGGCGAATGGTTTGCCACCTCGCCGTTTCGCGCGCGCTTCGAAGCGAAGGGCCGCTTCTCCGACTACCTGGGCAATATCCCCACCTACGTCATCACCACGCCCAACCCCGCCTTCTTTGGTGTGGCGACGATCCTGTCCGAGCACCTGCGTGGGCGCAGCGGCGCCAACACCATGATGGACCGCATCACCCAGCTGCAGCACGAACTGACGCCGGCCGAACAGCGCGTCGCCGCGCTGGTGCTCGAGCAGCCGCGCCTCGTGCTCAATGAACCGATCGCCGACATCGCCCGGCTGGCCGAAGTGAGCCAGCCGACGGTGATCCGCTTTTGCCGCTCGCTGGGCTTCCTTGGCCTGGCCGACTTCAAGCTCAAGTTCGCCAGCAGCCTGACCGGCGCCATTCCCGTGC
>JAZJYP010000103.1:0-25198 GCA_040390345.1 Pseudomonadota bacterium
CCAGATGCCGACATATTTGCCCGGCTTGACCCACGCGACATCGCCAAGCTTGTTGGGCTCGTTGAGGTTCAGGATCAAGTCCGAATTGAGCAGGCCGGCCGCGTCGCGCGCCACCTGGATGGTGCGCCAAGGCGTGTTAAAAGGCGCGCGCGTCTTGACCTTGCTGCCGTCGGACCAGGGCGTCAAGTCGGCTTTGAAGACGCCGTCGCGGCGCTGCAGCAGCGTCATCGAGGCATAGTCGGTCAGCGCCGCCTCGTGCACGGAAAGGTGGACGCCGCTGGCAAGGCGCAGCGTGAACGGCGTCTCGACATGGACGGCGTCGCGCAGGCTGGTCTTGCGGTACAGGCCTTCATAGCTGCGCCAGTGACGCGCCGGAATCCACCAGGCGCGCGTGCCATCGCTGTCGCCGAAGCGGAACTCGGTGCGCTCGTCGCTCACTTCGACTTCGTCCATGCCCGGCTGGCGCGGTACCTCGTAGCGAAAGCCCATGCCGTCGTCGAATACCCGAAAGCGCAGCGTGAACTTGCGCGGCGTGGCGCCACGACCGGCCAGGTCCACCTGCAATTCGCGGTGGTGGTCGCGCACCAGGCGCCGCTCGCCCCACGGCTGCTCCCAGGTGGCGTCGACATCGAGCGTGCGGCTGCCCGTGATGGCAAAGCCCTCGCCAAGCTCCGGACCATCGCGCAGCAACAGGCCAAGGCGGGAGTTGGGCATCACTTCGGCACCGGCGAAGCGCACACGGTAGCCAAGCTGGCCGCGCTCGTCGCTGACCGTCACCGTCAGTTGGCCGTCTGGCGAACTGGCGCTCACTTCTTTTGCGAATGACGCGGCTGGACATGCGGCGGCCAATGCCGTCGCGAGCATGAATGGGGTGAATCGCATCGGGGTGAATCCTTTCAGGTGGGTTTGGTACTCTCGCGCACGATCAGGCTGACCGGCAGCACGCGTTCGCATACCTCGCCGGCCTGGCCGTTGAGGAGCAGCTCGACGCCGAGCGCGCCGAGCGCGCTTTTATCGATGCTGAGGGTCGTCAGCGGGGTCCGTGCCTGGGCCGCCGCCGCGATGTCGTCGAAGCCGACGATGCTGATATCGAAAGGAACTTTGAGTCCGGCGCGCTGGCAGGTCTCCATGGCCACCAGCGCCGCCGCGTCGTTGTAGCAGAACACGGCGTCAGGTGGCTGCGGCAGGGCCAGCAGGGTTTCCATCGCTTCACGCGCGGCGTGTTCGAGCTCGTCGCCTTCCTGCAGCATCACCTCGAGGCGCGGGTCGGCCAGCACACCGGCGTTGTACAGCGCCTGGCGCAAGCCACGCGCGCGTTCGCGGATGCTGAAGTGGGCCAGCGAGCCGGAGATGAAGCCGATGCGTTCGCGCCCGATGTCGAGCAGGTGGCGCGCGGCGAGATAGCCGCCCATCATATTGTCCGGATTGGCCGAGGTGTAGCCGGCCAGTTTCATGTCGATCAGGGCCAGCGGCTTGCCGATGGAACGCAAGGCTTCCAGCAGCTCGGGCTCGAAATAGCCAGCGCACAGGATGGCGTCGGACTGGTGCAGACGAATCTGGTCCAGCACACCTTCGACCGGGCCGACGGCCGTAAACGAGAGGATGATGCCATGCTTGCGGCAGGCTTCCGCCGCGCCATGCAGCACTGGCGTGTAGAACGGGCTGCTCGACGTGTTGTCGTGCTGGCGGTGCAGCAGGAAGGTCAGGCGGCGCAGCTTTTTCTGGCGCAGGCGGCCCAGGTCATAGCCCATGCTGTGTGCGAGATCGAGCACGGTGCGCCTCGTCTCTTCGGTCAGCCCACCTTCGTTTTTCAAGGCGCGCGAGATAGTGCCGCTGGAAAGGCCGGCAGCCTTGGCGATGTCGCGGATCGTAACGTTCATATGCCTCCTTTCCGAATACACTGGTATTTTAGTTTCAATGGACCAGGCCATCGTGTTCAATGCTCACGGTCGCACGGCCGTCACGCCCTTCGAGGCGGGCGGAGAACTGGTGCGCGCCCGCTTCCATGCGCGGCGGCCACGCGTAGCCCGGCACAGGGTCCAGCTTCAGGCCAAGCTGTTCTAAACGGGACGCAAAACGCTGGTGCCTGGCAAGGTAGGTGCGCTGGGCGTAATAGATCTCGCGCAGCGCCCACCTTGCCGCTGCGGCCGGGTCCTGGCGCCAGCTGGTGCCTGGTTCGGAAAACTGCACCACGCCCCACATCTCGGGGTAATGCATGTTCACCACACCCTGGGGCGACCACACCCAGTTGTCTTCGGCCAGTGGCTTGCCGCTGGCCGCATCGGTCAATTTCTGGTATATGCCACCGACGCTCCGGGTCTGCCATTCCACGCGCGAAAAATTCATGCGCCATTGCTCGCCCAGTTTCGGCGCCCCCTGCCCTTCGCGCAAGGCACGCCAGGGAATGGCCAGTTCCACCGTCCAGCCCTGGTCGCGGTCGCCCGGCTGGTTCAGGGTGCCGTTTAGCGCGCGTCCGATCTTCAGGCCATGAATGTCCCAACCGTTGTAGGCGACGCGCTCGCCATCGCGGTAGGGTTTGGCCAGCAGCAGGTCCCAGGCGGTGCCGTGCTGGTTGATCTCCAGCTCCATGTAGCGGTGCGTGCTGCCTTCCGGATCGATGAACAGCTCGATGTCGTTGTCCTGGTAGATGACGCTATCGCGCTCGGTCAGTGTCGCCCACAGGTCGGGTTCTTCCATCTCGACGGCCACATAAAAGTAATCGTCATCCCACAGCATCTTGGCGCGCGTGCGAAAACGCGGCCGGGGCTTGGCGGGGCCCTCGATATCGACGAAGTCCTCGGTCCATTCGGCCCGCGCCCAGTCGGCCTCATCGAGTTTGCCATCCAGGACCGGCGCCGCGCTGGTGCGGGTAGCGATGTAGTGGCGCGGCTGGAAGGCAATCGCTGGCCGCTGGACGGGCCCAAGTTGCGCCTGGGCGCCGGCCAAGACGGCCAGCAATGCCAAGGGCGCCAGGCGCTTCATGCCTGATACAGTCCCGAAAACTTCAAACCGAAATACAGGATGAAGGCATAGCAGGCTGCGGGAATGAGGAAGGACAGCTGCAAGCCGATCGAATCGGCCAGCAAGCCCTGCGCGAACGGCACCAGTGCGCCCCCGACGATGGCCATGCACAGGATGCCGGAAGCCTGGCCGGTCAGTTTTCCAAGGCGGTAAAGGGCGAGGCTGAAAATCGTCGGGAACATGATCGAGTTGCACAGGCCAACGGCGAGAATGGCCCACATTGCCGTTTGCCCATGGCCGAAAATGGCCACCATGATCAGCGCCATCGAGCTGGCCGCATTGAAGGCGAGCGCCTTGCCCGGGCTGATATAGCGCATCACCGCGAAGCCAATAAAGCGCCCCACCATTGCGCCGCCCCAGTAGTAGCTGACGTAGTGGGCAGCGGCATCGGGCGTCAGGCCCGCAATATGAGGCTCGCCAAGGAAGTTGATGAGGAAGCTGCCGATACTCACTTCGCCACCGACGTAAAGGAAGATGCCGATCGCCCCCATCAGCAGCTGCGGGTGGGCCAGCACGGACACTTCCTTGCTACGCACGCCATCATCGGCATGATCGATTTTCGGCAGGCGCGCGAAGGCAAACATCAGGGCCAGCAAGAGCAGCGCGCCAGCCAGTGCCAGATAGGGACCCTGGACGCTGGCCGCTTGCGCTGCGCGGTCGAGCGGATTGCCCGACAAGATCAGGATGCCGCCCAAGGTCGGCGCCACCGTCGTGCCCAGGGAATTGAAGGCCTGGGTCAGGGTCAGTCGGCTCGACGCATGGCGCGCCTCGCCCAGCACCGTCACGAAGGGATTGGCCGCCACCTGCAAGATCGTGATGCCGCTGGCGAGGACGAAGAAGCCGAGCAGGAACAAGGCATAGCCGCTATTGGACGCCGGGTAGAACAGCGCGCAGCCTGCGGCGGCGATGATCAGGCCGGCCACTGCACCGTTCTGGTAGCCGATCTTCTTGATTAGCATCCCGGCCGGCAACGACACCAGGAAGTAGGCGCCGAAGAAGCAGAACTGCACCAGCATCGCCTGCACATAATTGAGCGTATAGAGCGCCTTCAGGTGCGGTATCAGCACATCGTTCAATGCAGTGAGCAGGCCCCACATGAAAAACAGCGTGGTGATGATGGCCAGCGGCGCGGCATTGCCGATCGCTTGTTGCGGGTGCGGCCGCAGCAGCGGCTGCGAAATATGTTCCATGCTTGTGTCTCCTGTTGATGTGTAAGGCGTAGGGTGGGTGAGGTGCGCTCGCGCGCCGCTACCCACCATGCGATGCGTTGGCGCCAACATGGTGGATAGCGGCGACAAACCGCCTCACCCACCCTACGCCACCGCTTTTGACGGTGGCCATTAGGGAACGATTCCCGTTGGCGCATGCGGCAGGTCGCGTCCATGCGTGCCCCAGCCAGCGGAATCGGGTTGCGCTGCAAGACGGTAGCCGAGCGTGCCACCCGCTTGCAGCTGTTCCCAGTCCAGCCACACGCGCGCGAGCGGCTGGTTCGCCCAGCGCACTGCCTGGACAAAGCGGCGCTCGCCGGGTTTGGCCTCTGGTGCGTCGATGCGCAGCACGCGCCCTTGCGGCAGGTCGATCTCGGCACGGGCAAAGCGCGGCGCATGCAAGAGGAAGCGCCCGCTGCCCGCGACATCCGGATACAGGCCCAGTGCGCTGAACAGGTACCAGGCCGACATGGTGCCAAGGTCGTCGTTGCCGGTCACGCCGCTGGGGCTGTTGCCAAACAGGGTCTCGGCCGCACGCAGCACGGTCGTGGTTTTCCAGGGCTGGCCCATCAGCGTGTACATCCACGGCGCATGCAAGTCGGGCTCGTTGTTCGGGTTGTAGCGGAACTGGCTGTAATAGCTGTACGGCCCTACCACCCAGGACGTGCGCACGGCCGCCGCACTGGCCGCCACGGCGTCGTAATCGAAGAACAGGTCCAGCCGGTGCAGGGCCTGCTTCTGCCCGCCCATCGCCGCGGCCAGCCCCGGGATATCCTGCGGCACCAGCCACTGGTACTGCCAGGCCGTGCCCTCGTGGAAGCCACGCTCGCCACGCGGGTCGTAGCTGCCATCGACGTTGGCGAACCAGCTGCCATCCTGCAAACGCGGACGCGGGAAGCCGCGCAGGCCGGTCGGCGCGTCCTGCGCGCTGTCGTCCCACACGCGGCGCCAATTGAGGGCGCGCTTGGCCAGCAGCTGCGCGTCGGCGCTGTGGTCCAGGGACTTGGCCATCGCCGCCAGCGCGCCGTCGGCCAATGCGTATTCGAGCGTCGCGGAGGCGCCATGGTGCGGGTCGATGTCCATGCCTTTGGCGACGAATCCGCGGTCGTATTGCACGAAGCCCTGGCTGAGGTAGCTGGGGTTGCCCGCACGGCCCTGGGCGCGGATGCGCTGTGGCGGCACGCCGAATGCGTTCTCGCGCAGCGCGGCGTAAGCTTCACCCTCGCGGCCCTTGAGGGCGCCGAAACGCCACAGGTCGACCAGGAAAGGCGTGACCGGGTCGCCCGTCATCACATTGGTCTCGAAGTTGGCATAGCCCCAGCGTGGCAGCCAGCCGCCCTGCTCGCGGATCTTCAGCACCGAATTGGCGATGTCACGGGCGCGCTCGGGGCGCAGCAGTGCCAGCAGCTGGTTCTGCGCGCGATAGGTGTCCCACAGCGAGAAGAACTCGTAATAGGTCCAGCCGCGCGCGGTGTGGATCGCGTTGTCGTAGCCACGGTAGCGGCCATCGGCATCGTTGCCTGTCAAAGGCTGCAACAGTGCGTGATACAGCGCGGTGTAGAACACGGTGCGATCGTCGACGCTACCGCCATCGATGCGCACGCTGCCCAGTTCGCGCTGCCAGGCCGCCTGTGCTTGCGCGCGCATCGCGTCAAAGGTCATCGGCTGGCCGCCATTCATGCCTTCGGCGCGCAGGTTGGCGCGTGCCCCTTCTGCGTCAACATGGGAGATGGCGCTAACGGCCGTGACGGCGCGTCCGTGCGCAAGGTCAAAAGTCAGCCAGACGCCGTGCGGGCGGGCCTCGCCCTGCTGGCTGGGACCGTTCGCGCCGGGCCAGCCACCGCGGTCGTCCCAGATGCCATGGGCGCTGAAGGGCTGGTCGAACTGGATGCGGAACCAGGTCGTGTATTGCGCGCCGCCGCAGAAGCTGCGGGTGACGATCTTGCCCTCGACGCTGTGCTGGTCCAGGATGCGCACTTCGCTGCCGACCACCGAATGGCGCTCGTTTGCCTGGCCCAGGTTGAGCAGCACGTGGCCGTTGCCAGCGCCGGCGGCAAAGGTATAGCGTTCGGCTGCTGCGCGGGTGAGCGCGCTCGCCTCGGCGGTGATGCCGCCGTAGCTGGTAAGCTGGACCTTGTAGTAGCCGGCCTGACCGACTTCACCCTCGTGGCTGTAGGTGGCGGCATATCGCTTGTAGTCGAAGCCGTCCGGCTTGGCGGTGTCGAAATCGCCACCGGGGCCGATACGGCCGCTTACCGGCAACACCGACAGCTGGCCGCCCTGCTCCCAGCAACCGGCGCCGGACAAATAGGAATGGCCGAAGCCGCGGATGCGCGCATCGCTGTAGCGCCAGCCCGCGTAGTGCTCGCCAGTGGGGCTCACCTGGATCATGCCAAACGGTGCCGAAGCGCCGGGGAAGGTATTGCCCTCATCCTGGGTGCCAATGAAGGTGTTGACCGGCATGGCATCAGGCGCCGCGGCGCATGGCAGCACCAGCGCGGCAAGGAGCACGGCCAGGCCGGCCAGGTGCGCCGAGGGGACGCCGCTCATTGTCCCGCCCCTTTTACCACTGGCAGGCGCAGCGGATGCGCTTCGGTATTGAAGGTAACGGCGTCGAAGTCGAGCGTCGCCTTCGGCGCGAACAGCAGGTAGAAATACTTGAACGTCTCGGCGAAGACGAAGCTTTCCATCGAATCTTCCTGGGTCTTGCTACGCACATCCTTGAGCGCCGCAAAGCCGGCGTCGGTGCGGCAGTAGCGCACGAAGTTGTCAAAGAACTCGCGGCCCATGGCGCGGTAGCTCGGGTCACCCGTGTAGTGGTGCAGGTAGTAAGCCGATTCAATAATCTCGGGCCGCAAAGCGTAGCCGGGCGAGCCCACCTTCATCTGCGCATAGTCGAGCGACTCGGGCTCGATGCCGTGCAGGCGCCACATGCGCAGCCCGGACTGTTGCAGCGCACGTGCGCGTGGCAGGTCGCCGCCTTGCGCCAGCAGCGCCGGCATGAAGGCGTCCAGCGCGCCATACTGCGTTGCGATGCGGCGCCCGCTGTCCATGTCGGCGTGGCCGTACCAGAGGGCGGCGCCGCGCTTGTCGGCCAGCGCCTTGTTTACACCGGCGATGCTGTGCTCCCACATGGCCTTGCACTCCGGGTCGCCGAACAGGCGCGCACACTTTTCCAGGTACTCGTAGTAGGAGTCAATGCCGCCGCCGATGTGGGCGTCGCGGTTTTCCCAGTGCCCGGTCTCGACGTTGATGGCCGAACCCACCAGGCCCAATGGCGATGCGCGTTTGTAGGTTTCGACCAGTGCCCGCTTGGCCTTCTCGAAGTAGACCGGCTTGCCCGTCAGCCGGCTCAGCATGCCGAATTCGAGCACCAGCGTGCCGGTTTCGGCCGGGTTGCTGACGCTTCCGCGCACCTGGCCGGTGTGCAGGTTCACGTGCGTGTAAGGCATGCCCGTGGGCGACTCGAACACGGGCAGCAGGCGCTGACCCAGGTCCTGCGCCTTGTCCAGCAGGCGCGCATCGCCGCTAAGCTGGTAGGCCGACAACAGGCCGCCAAGCAGGCGGATCGTGATCTCGAAGTTTTGCACATACATGTCCTGGTCGAAGGACAGGCGAGTGGCAATCAGCTCGCGCGCTTCGTCGGCTTCGTCTTTCAGGCCCATCAAAATCAGGGTGTCGAGCGCATCGACGGGCGTCATCAGCAGCGACTGCGCATACCAGTCGAGCGAGGTCTTGCTGATCGGCCTGAGCGCGTCGTGGCCCCAGGCGTACTGCTTGTAGCCCTGCCAGGCGTGGCGCATTTCGTCTTTCACGCGCTGGGCCAGCACGGCCGATTCGGCGTCGGAGACGGGTTTCAGTACGGGCGCAGCCGCTTGCGCCATGAGCGGCAAGAGCGCCAGCACGGCAATGCGCAGGACCGGCTGGAACAGGACGATTCGGGTACGGCTGATCACGTTAAGTCTCCTTCAAACTGTTCGAAAAATCGGTACATCGCCGCCGGCTGCGGCGGATTGGCACCGGCCTGCAGGCAGGCAGCGGAACCTGCCGCCAGTGCGGCGTGCAGGTGGGTTTGCAGTGCGCGGCCTGGATGCCGCGCAAGGCTGTGCAGCAGTCCGGCCACGCTGGCGTCGCCAGCACCGACCGTGTCCACCACGTCCACCTTCGGGGCGCGGGCGTCGGCGCGCTGGGCGCCATGGAACAGGCTCGCGCCCTGGCCGCCGCGCGTGAGCAGGCAGGCCGCAGCGGGATTCCAGGCGCGCAGCTGCCGCAGCGCCGCCTCGGGCGAAAGGCCAGGGAACAGGCCGCGCAAATCGTCGTCGGAGACCTTGATCACGTCGGCCAGCCTGGCCATGCGCTCCAGCGTCGGCGCATAGCGCTCGTCCATGAGGTTGCGGTAATTCGGGTCGTAGCTGATCGCCACGCCCTGCGCCTTCAGCGTCTGGGCCAGAGCGACCAGGGTCGAAGCCAGCGGTTCGCGTGCCAGGCTGATGCCGCCAAAATGCGCCCAGCGCAGGTTGGTCGACCAGCCGGCCGGCAGCGCGGCCGAATCGAAGTGCAAGTCGGCGCTGTCATCGCCGATGAAAAAATAGTGCGGCGGCTCGCCCTGTTCCACCACCGCCAGCAGCGGTGTGCGCGGCACGCGCTGCAGCAGGCGCAGGTCCAGGCCGACAGCGTCGCTTGCCGCCCACAAGGCATCGCCGAAGCGGTCGCCGCTGATGGCGCCGGCAAAGGCGGTGCGCTCGCCCAGCGCCGCCAGCGCGCGCGCCACGTTCCACACCGAGCCGCCGACGCGGCTGACCCACTGCTCACCACCCTGGTGGATCATGTCGGTCAGCGCCTCGCCGGCGCACAGCATCAACGGCGCATCATGCATGGCCGGCCTTCGCCAGGGCCTTTACGATGTCGTAGCAGGCGCCCATGGTGTGATAGTCGACCTTGCCCGCCGGGCTCTTCTCGTCGCTCAGCTTGCGGTTTTCGCGGTCGAGGATGCGGAACCAGGCGCCGTGCTCGTGGTCGATCATGTGGCTCCAGCTGTAGCTCCACAGCTTCTCATACCACGCCCAGTATTCACCCTTGCCGGTGCGCTGGGCCAGCATGGCTGCCGCCGCCGCGCTCTCGGCCTGCACCCAGAAATATTTGTGCGCGTCGCACACGGTCAGGTCGGGTGCCAGCGAATAACACAAGCCACCGTGCTCGCTGTCCCACCCCTGCTCCAGCGCGACGCGGAACAGCTTTTCGGCCGTCGGCAGCAACCAGTCCAGGTCCTGCGCGTACACGCCTGCGGCGCGTTCTTCCAGCTGCAGCAAGAGCTTGGCCCACTCGGTGAAGTGGCCGGGCTGGTAGCCCCAGGGACGGAACAGGTTTTCCGGGTCGTCGATATTGAAGCCCCAGTCAGGCTGCCATTGCGTGTCGTAGTGCTCCCACGGCAGGCCGCCGCAACGGCCGGCCTGGCGTTGGGTGATATTGAAGGCCACGAGATAGGCGCGCTCCAGGTAGCGCGCTTCGCCGGTGGCCTGGTGCGCCGCCAGCAGCGCCTCATAGGCGTGCATATTGGCGTTCTGGCCGCGATAGTCCGACAGCACGCTCCAGTCGCGGCTCGCTTCGTCGGCGTACAGTCCTGCTTCTGCGTCCCAGAAGCGCTGCTCCATCAGCTCAAACGTCTCGCCGATCCAGGCGCGTGCCTGTTCCAGTCCTGCCATCGTCGCATGGGCGTACGCGAGCAGCACGAAGGCCTGGCCATAGGCGTGTTGGGTGCCATCGACGACGTCGCGGCCGTCGAGCAGCCAGGCATAGCCGCCACCCACCGGGTCGCGGTGCGCTTCACGTACGAAGCGCAAGGCATGTTCGGCGCCGGCCAGGTAGGCCGGATCTTGGAACTGGCGATAGGCCATGGAATAGGTGAACACGAAGCGCGTGCTGCTCACCAGGTGCCGGTGGCGCGTGTCGTAGACGGTGCCGTCATCTTTGAAAAAGTGGAACATGCCGCCGGCCGGGTCGATGGCACGCGGATGGTAGAAGGCCATACTGTGGCGCGCATGGTCGAGCAGGACGGACGGACTGCGAAAGTTCGGGAGGCTGGTCATAAAATTTCCGGTTCTGGTGTGTCAGTGGTTGCCGCTGCTGTGGCGCACGATCAGTTCAACTGGTACGGTGATTTGCGACGGTGCTTCGTCAGGTTTGTGGAGCAATAGTTCGACGCCAGTGCGCCCCAGCGCTTCCTTATCCACGCCAATCGTGGACAGCGGCGGCTGCGCGCTGGCGGCAGGAGCGATATCGTCGAAACCGACGATCGCGATATCTTGTGGGACTTTCAGGCCGTGGTTCAGGCAGTACTTCGTGGCCGCCAGCGCCGTGCGGTCGTTGTAGCAAAAGACGGCATCGGGCCGCGCCGGCAGACCCAGCAAGGTGCGCATGGCGTCGATCACGCCTTCGTCGCCCTCGCCCATCGCAGGGATGCTCACTTCAAGCTCGGGGTCGGCGTGGACCCTGGCGTCGAACAGCGCCTGGCGGAAGCCGCGGTTGCGCTGCTGGATGCTGTAGTGGGCCAGCGAGCCGGAAAGCATGGCAATGCGCTTGCGCCCGGCGCGCAGCAAGTGCTCGGTAGCGAGGTAGCCGCCGCGCAGATTGTCCGGATTGACCGAGGTGAAGCCACGCCGGTGCATGTCCACCAGCACCATCGGCTTGCCCACTTGCTCCAGCGCGGTGAGCACCTCAGGCTCGAAAAAGCCGGCGCACAGGATCGCATCGGGCTGGTGCAGGCGGATCAGCCCCATCACCGGTTCGGCCGGGCCGACCGCGATCAGGGACAAGGCGATGCCCTCGCGGCGGCATGCTTCTTCGGCGCCGTGCAGCACCGGCGAGTAGAACGGGCTCGAAGCGAGCGTGTTGTGCTGGCTGTGCAGCAGGAAGGCGATGCGGCGGATGCGGCCATTCTTCAGCTGTCCGAAATCGTAGCCCAGACGAACGGCGGTCTCGCGCACCAGGCTGCGCGTTTCCTCGGTCATGCCGGCCTGGTTTTTCAGCGCGCGCGAAACCGTGCCGATCGACAGCCCGGCGGCGGCCGCGATGTCGCGCAGGGTGGCCTGGCTCACGGCTGTCCTCCGGGGCGTCGTGGCTGCGAAATCAGGTGCATCAAGGGTCTCCGGTCATCGGTTTATTAAACGCTGGCGAACCACCAGGGGCGCCGTTTGTTCATAGTCAGTTTTATATCAGTTGTCATTTTCAGGGGCAAGCAGCATGGTCGGATCAGGATGCTCTTTAGCGTAGTTTAGTAAACATATCGGCCAATCGCAGCGACTTGCGCAGGGTGCCCAGGCCAGCCCGGGACGAAATAGGCAGGGACACGGTCTCGCCGGGCAGCAGGGTCAGGGCATTGTCGGCAAGGTCGGCGTCGATAGCGCCGAAATCGACCCACACGGCGCGCGCCAGCTTAGCGGCGCGCAGCTTGAGCACGTAGCCCTGCCCCGTGCGGCGGATGTCCGCGTGCAGCCCAGGATCGGGCCATCGCATGTCTTTGGCAGTTTTGAAATACACAACGCTGCGCGAGGGCGGTTCGCCGTCGACCCGCAGCTCGAACACCGCAACCGTGGTGGCCGGGTCGGCAACGCCAAGCAGGTCAGTATCGGCATAATCTGCCGCCCTGGTCGCAGAGAGGGGCGCCAGCTCGACCTGCTCGCGCTGCTCGCGCAAGACCTTGCCGCCTAGCGTCATCAGGCGCAGGTGCAATTCGCCGCGCAGCGCGTGCACGCGGTCGTTGAGCAGGCTGACCACGGTGTGACCGGCGGCGTCGCGCAGCGCGGCGAGTGCTACAGGCGCATAGAAACGGCGCGCGTGGAAATGCAGTGCCTTCCAGCGCCCGAACCAGTCCACGCTGGACCAGGATGCGCCCGGCCACACATCATTGAGCTGCCAGTACAGCGAGCCCATTGTGACTGGACGGCTGGCGCGATGGTGCAGCGCGGCCAATTCAATGCCTTCGGCCTGCATGACCTGGCTCAGGTAGATGAAGCTGGCGAAGTCCTTGGGCGTGCCGAATTCGTCGTTCACATACTTCATCAGCCGTTCGTTGCCCTTCCCGGCCATGAATTTCTGGTGCGCCTCGATCACCGGCGTATCGATGCCCTGCTGCTCGCGCCGCGCAAAGGTGTCGATGGTGCGCTGCTCCGGCCAGGCTTGCAGGCCGTATTCGGACATGAAGCGCGGCGTGATTTCCAGGTACCTGGCCACCGGATGCGCGGGGTTGCCCCACACTTCCCAGTAATGCATGTCGCCGCTGGCCGCCGTGTTGGCCACTTCGGCCAAGTCGTCGCCGGGCGAACTGGCCCAGTAGGCGATGCCGCCACCCTCTTCCGCAACCACCTTGCGCAAATCCGCGCCAAACAGCTGCAGGTAGCCGTTCCAGACCTTGCTGGCGAAAGCGGGATCGGCCTGCGTCATGGTCTTGCCATGCCCCCAGTACTTCCACGCGACCTCTTCCTCGTTATTGCCGCACCACAGGGCGATGCTGGGATGGTTGCGCAGGCGGCGCAGCTGGTCACGCGCCTCGGCGACGACGTTGGCGCGGAAAGCGTCGTCGTAGGCGGGCTGCATGCCGCCGCCGAACATGAAGTCCTGCCAGACCAGCAGGCCCAGTTCATCGGCCAGGTCGAAAAAATCGTCGCTCTCGTAATAGCCCCCGCCCCAGCTGCGCAGGAAGTTCATGTTCGCGTCGCGTGCTGATTGCAGCACCCGGCGCAATTGCGCCTTGCTCACACGCGGCTGGAACATGTCGAACGGGATGGTGTTGGCGCCCTTGGCGAACACGGGAATGCCGTTGACCGTGAAATAAAAGCTGCGGCCCTTGTCGTCGGGGTCGCGGTGCAAGGCGATGCTGCGCAAGCCAGTGCGCGCACCGGCTCTCGCGACGGTGGCCTTGCCGGCGCCGGCTTCGAGCTCATAGCGGTACAGTGCCTGTGCACCGTAGCCGTTCGGGTACCAGCGCTGCGGCTGCGCGATGTGCACGGGCAGTTCGATGCGGTTTTCGCCCGCGCGCAAGGCGACGCGGCGCTGCACCGCCAGCGAGCGTTTGCCGTCCGGCGCGGTTTGCCACAGGCGCAGGTCGAACATGCCATCACGCACCACGTCGGCCGTCACGATGGCGACGAGGTCGGCCCGGGCGGCGTCGACGTGGTCCTGGTGCAGTTGCAGGTTATCGATACGCAACGCATCCCAGCTTTGCAACACGACAGGTTTCCAGATACCGGCCGTGACGTAGCGCGGACCCCAGTCCCAGCCATAGTGGTAGGCCGGCTTGCGCGCAAAGTTGCCGGTCATGGCGTCCGGTGCTTCGTCGCCGTAGGGTGAAGGATAGTTCCCGGCCAGTTTGTGCGGCATCGCCTGGACCAGCGGCAGCAATTTGGCGATGGGCGAGCGCAGCACGATGCGCAGTGCATTGCCCTTCGCGTGCAGCTTGCCTTGCACCGGCACGCGCCAGGTGCGGAAAGCGTTGTCGGCGTCGAGCAGCTTGTCGCCGTTGAGCCAGACTTCGGCAAAAGCGTCCAGGCCTTCGAAAACCAAGTCGCTGCGCGTCGCCTGCGGCGCGTCGAAGGTGGTGCGGTATTCCCAGTCGGCCAGGCCGATCCACTGCAGGCCAGCTTCGGGAGCACCAACGTAGGGATCGGGAATCAGCTTGTTTGCAAACAGGTCGGTATGCACGACACCCGGCACCGTGGCCGCGTACCATGATGCCGCCTCAGGGTGCGCGGCCGCCTGCGCGCTGTCTGGCACGACACGGAAGGTCCAGCCGGCATCGATGGGAAAAGTCGCCGCTACGGCCGGCGCCCCGCCAATGGCAAGGCAAAGCCCCAGCAATAGCGCATGCAGCATGCTCACGCGGCGTTCGCCTTCCAATAGCGGTTGATCCATTCCTGGTGCGTCGGCATCGCGTCGACAGCGTGCGCCAGCATCGTGCGCATGCCTTCAACGAGTTCGACCAGCCTGTCCTCGGGCATTTCATCGACCATCGGGTGGTAGCTTTGGGGCAGGATGCGCTGGCCCAGCATCACCTGGACCCAGCTTGGCAGCGCGAAGAAGTCTTCGCCATTGCGGAAGTAGCGCCCGTCGCTGCGGAACAGGGCCATTGCCTCGCGCAGGCTGGCGGGAATATCCATCGTGCGGCAATCGTTCCAGAACGGCGTGTCGGTGCGCTCCGTCGCGTGGTAGTGCAGGATCAGGAAATCGCGCACGCGTTCATATTCGAACACGGATTCACGGTTGTAGCGTTCCACCAGCAGCGGATTGAAGGCGCGCGTGGGGAACAGGCTCAGCAAACGGGTAATGCCTGACTGGGCCAGGTAGATGCTGGTCGACTCAAGCGGCTCGAGAAAGCCGCTGGCCAGGCCCAGCGCAACTACATTCTTGTTCCAGAACTGCTTGCGCATGCCGGTGGTGAAGCGCAGCGGGCGCGGTTCGGCCAGTGGTTTGCCATCCAGGTTGGCCAGCAGCGTGGCTGCCGCCTCGTCGTCGCTGAGGTACTGGCTTGAATACACATAGCCGTTGCCCACGCGGTGCTGCAGCGGAATGCGCCATTGCCAGCCCGCCGCGCGCGCGGTCGAGCGTGTGTACGGCGTGATCGGTTCGACACCCTCGCTGGGCACGGCCATCGCGCGGTCGCACGGCAGCCAGTGGGTCCAGTCCACGTAGCCGGTCTGCAGCGTCTGCTCGATCAACAGGCCGCGGAAACCCGAACAATCGATGAACAACTCGCCGCCAACGACCTGGCCGTTTTCCAGCGTGACCGATTCGACGAAGCCATCATCGGCGCGCTGCTCGACGCTGACGATTTTGCCTTCGATGCGCCGTACCCCGCGCTGCTCGGCCAGTTCGCGCAAGAAGCGCGCGTACAAAGTGGCGTCGAAATGATAGGCGTAGGCGATATCGGCCAGCGGCGAATTGGGCGCCGCATTGCGGTCGCCCGGCGCGAATTTTCCGCGCGGGGCCATCACGGTCTGCGGCGAATAGTCGCCGATCGCGCCGGCGCGCCCGGACTGGAACAGCTTGAGCCAGAACTGATGGAACGGCAGCGGCCCGATCGAGCGCCCGATGGCGCCGAAGCCGTGGATATAACTGTCGCCGATGCGGCTCCAGTCATTGAATTGAATGCCCAGCTTGATCGTACCCTGGGTGCGTTTGACGAATTCGGCCTCGTCGATGCCCAGCCATTGGCCGTTGAACAGCTTGATATGCGGGACGCTGGCCTCGCCCACGCCGACGATGCCGATCTCCTCGGACTCGACCAGGCGCACCGTGGCGCCCTTGCCCAGGTAGGTGGCGATGGCCGCGGCGGCCATCCAACCCGCGCTGCCGCCCCCGATGATGGTGATACTGCTGATCCGTTCGTGCGTTGTCATGGCTGCGTCCCAAAAAATCGGCCGTTGCCCGTTGGTTAGGCAACGGCCTTGAAAGACCCTCCACGGAGCGGGGACTCCAGGGAGGGGATACGGCAGGGTCAGAACTTGTAGTTCAGGCCAAAGTAGGCGATGCGGCCGGCGTAGCCATTCGAGTAGAAGCGCGCACTGGTGTCGTTACCCAGGTGCGAACGCGACTCTTCCTTGGTCAGGTTGAGCACCGACGCGGTCAGGCTCAGTTGTTTGCTGACGTTGTAGGCCACGTTCAGGTCGACCTGGCTGTACGGCTCTTCATACACGTTCAAGCCGTTGACCAGGCCATCGACGACTTCGCCGCGCCGGTTGTAGGACGCACGCAGCAGCATCTTGTCGGTTTCGTAGAACACGGTCAGGTTGGCCTGGTTCTTCGCGCTGCCCACCAGGGCCGAGGTGCCGATATCGGTGCCATCGGCGAGCTTGATGGCCGCCTGGTTGGTCTTGTTGTAGGTGTAGTTGAACTGGAAGCCCAGGCCCATCTCGAGCGTGTGCTGGGCATACAGTTCGACGCCCTGCGACACGCCGTTGCGCCCGCCCGCGCTGGTCGAGTAGTTCTGCACGGTGACGCTCTTGCCGCCCACATCCATCGTCACGTCGCGCACCACCGGGACCGAGAAGTTGCTGACGTTTTTGCGGAACACGTCGGCGCCAAGCACCGAGCCGCGCTGGAAGTACCATTCCAGGCCCAGGTCGAACTGGTTGGCCTTGTACGGCTCGAGCTGCTTGTTGCTGCCTTCGCCAAACCAGCCCTGTTTGTCGCCGCCACCGATCAGGCGACGGTCGTTGACGTATTCCTGGCTGTAGTACTGCAGGCCCCCGGGCGACGCGATGTCGCCGTAGCTGGGCCGCGAGATCACCTTGGAGGCGGCGGCGCGCAGCAGCAGGTTGCTGCTCAGGTCGAAGGCCAGGTTAAAGCTCGGCAACGCGTCGGTGTAGCTGCGGTCGAGCGAACTGACCACGAAGGACTGCGTATGCGCGGTGCTGTCCGGCAGCGTGGTGAAGCCGCTGATGCAGCCCGAGCCGGCGGGCGCGCCGATGGCCGGTGCGCCGCCCGGCTGGCAAGGTGCCGGGCTGCCGTTCGAACCGTTGAAGAAGTAGTCGTTGTAATTGTCGACACGGTCCGTCGAATCGGCATGCTGGCGCGTGCGCACCAGGCGCAGGCCAACATTGCCGCGCAGGCGCTCGGTCTTGATATTGGCCTGCAGGTAGCCGGCCGTGATCTTTTCATCGACATTGAAGACGAAGTTGTCTTCGTTACGGGTCTGCATTTGGCCGTAAGTCTGGTTCAGGTACGAGATATAGGCCGGGAAATTGATCGCCGGGAAGGCGCTGGCATTGATGCCGCCGGTGAGGTTGCCCAGCGATTGCCCGTACAGGAACTGCGGCTGGAACTTGTTGGCGGCCGAATCGCAGCCTGCCTGGTAGCGCTTGTCGTAATCGCCCGGCGCGGCGCCCTTGCAGGTCCAGTAGTTGTTGCCCGTGCTGCGGTGGGTGCCGCCGTCGCGGTATTTGGCGCCGAACTGCAGCGAGTCGAGCCAGGAACTGTCGCTGCGCCAGGTGAAGTCGGCCTGGGCATATTTTTGCTCGGTGCTGTTGCGCGTCCACGAGGACGAGGTCGAGCCAAGGTCGATTTCGCCAATGCCCTTTTGCAGGTTCGCCATCAATTCAGGCGAGAACACCATCGATGGCGTGCCGACCGTGCTCCAGGCGCTGGCGTAGTTACCCAGGGTCCAGCTGCCGTTCGCGTTTTGCACGCGCGGCTTGATCGGCATCGTAAATTGCAGCTGCGGACCGCCCGCCGCCCAAGTGCGGCCGCCCTTGAAGGTCGCGTCGAGCGACTGGCCGCGCCAATCGGCTTCGATGTCCGCGGTCTGCGACAACGCGTGCTCACGGTTGTAGCTGCCGGTGATCTGCGGCGTTGGAATCGTGCAGTCGTCCGGGCCAAAGCCGCCGGTATTGCTCAAGCCGCCCGCCTTGGCCTGGTCGCCGCTGCAATAATAGGTCTTGCCGGCGTGGGCGCTGTATTGGGCGCCGGTGACGATGGTGCCGCTGGGGTCGAAGGTCAGGCCGTCGAGCATGCGCCCGCCGCGCCAGTTGCCGTCGCCATCGTAACGGGCCAGGTTCCACTCCGGGATCTTGAGCGTATTGGTCTGCGAATTCTGCGACAGGTCGAAGCGGAAGTAATTGCCCGTCAGGGTCAGGTTGCGCACCGGCTTGAACTGCACGGTCACCTGCCCGCCCTTGCGCTCGCGCTCCTCGGTCTTGACATCGAAGTTGACCGAGGTTGGCATCATGAAGTTGCTGTAGTACTTGCCGGCCTGGTTGTAGAAGCCGGACTGGCCCCACCAGTAGCTGTCCATCTTGGACGGCTTGCCGTTGACATCGGTGGCCGGATGGCCGTCATAGTCGTCGCCATACCACTGCCAGTTTTCGGTGCTGGTGCCCATGGTGCGCGTGGTGCGCTTCTGCTGGGTGTAGCCGACCAGCACCCCCAGGCGCTTGTCCTCGTCGTGCCAGGCGTACTGGCCCGAAAACTGGCCGTCGGTCTTCTTGGTCGTGTCGGCCCAGGTGCCTTCGGCCGAGACGAAGCCGGTGCCGGACTTCACGTCCAGCGGCCGGCGCGTGTGCAGGATCACGGTGCCGCCGATGCCGCCTTCGTCGATGCGCGCTTCCGGTGTCTTGAACAGCTCGGCGCTCGAGAGCATATTGGCCGGCATCAGCATGTAGTTGAAGGAACGGGTCGGGTCGCCGTTGGACTCGGCGGTGGCAATGTAGTTGCCGTTCAATTCGGTCAGGGTCAGTTCCGACGACAGGCCGCGCACGCTCACGTTCTTGCCCTCGCCGCCGCTGCGGTCGATGATCACGCCGGGCACGCGCTGCAGCGCGTCGGCCACGTTCTTGTCCGGGAATTTGCCGATATCTTCGGCCGTCACGATATCGACGATGGCATTGGCATTGCGCTTCTGGTCGAGGCTCTGCTCGATCGCGTAGCGGTAGCCGGTGACCACCACGGTGGCGGGCTGCTTGGCGTCGGCCGGCGTGGTTTGGGCTTGCGCGTTAGCCAGGGTCAGCAAGGCGGCGCCCACCGCCACGGCGATGGGCGTCATGCGGCAATGGCACTTTCGTGAAGCGTGTTGAATGCTGAACGTCATGTAAGTCTCCTCGATGTACCCCGATGAGGGGCTTTGTAATAGTCGTGAAGCGGGGTGCGTATCCTGGCGATTTACTAAACGTTCTAGCTGCTGATCACATCGGTGGACATCGCATTGCGCCTAGGTGTATTTATACAAACGAAAACACGGCGCCTCAACAACATTTCAAAATTTGCATGAAGTTTAGTGCGATTAGTAAACTGAACGTGAAGTGCGCGTCGCTTTGCCCGACCGCCCTATACTCGGCCGATGGGCAAAGTCTTCATTGGCATTTCCGGCTGGCGCTACGCACCGTGGCGCGGGGTTTTCTATCCCGAAGACCTGACCCAGGACCGCGAGCTGGAATTTGCCTCGCGCCAGCTGCCGTCAATTGAACTGAACGGATCGTTCTATTCACTGCAACGGCCCGCCAGCTATGCCGCGTGGTACGACGCCACACCGCCCGGCTTCATGTTCAGCGTCAAGGGCAACCGCTACCTCACCCATATCCTGCGTCTGCGCGATATCGACGGCCCCTTGGCCAATGTGTTCGCTTCCGGGGTATTCAATCTGCGCGAGAAGCTCGGCCCCTTCCTGTGGCAGTTCCCGCCCAACTTCCAATACGACCCGGAGCGCATGGAACATTTTCTGTCCCTGCTGCCGCACGACACCGATACAGCACTGGAACTGGCCAGGCACTTCGAGCCACGCATGGAAGGCAAGGTCGCGCTGGAGGTGGGCAAGAAGCGAAAACTGCGCCACGCGCTGGAGGTGCGGCATGACAGTTTCATGGACGAGAGTTTTATCGCGCTGCTGCGCAAGTACAAGGCTGCCGTCGTGGTGGCCGATACGGCCGGCAAATGGCCCTGCATCGAAGATGTGACGGCCGACTTCATGTACCTGCGCCTGCATGGCGACAAGCAGCTATACGCCAGTGGCTATACGGAACCGGCGTTGCAGCGCTGGGCCAAGCGCATCCGCGCCTGGCGCGATGGCGCGCAACCGGATGACGCGCGCCTCGTGTCAGGCAAGGCGCCACCCAGGCGGGCCAGCCGCGATGTGTTCTGCTATTTTGACAATGACATCAAGGTGCGCGCGCCTTTCGACGCGCGCACCTTGATCGGGATGCTCGACTAGTCCGCGTGGGCGCGTGCGCCCACCCTACCTCAGGCGGCCAGGGCCTTTAGGGCTGCATTGAAGGTCGCGCTCGGACGCATGACGGCCGACACCTTGGCTTCGTCGAGCTTGTAGTAGCCGCCGATGTCGGCAGGCTTGCCTTGCACGTCGAGCAGTTCGGCAACGATCTTCTGCTCGTTGTCGGCCAGCGACTTGGCCAGCGGCGCGAAGTGCGCGGCCAGTTCGGCATCGTCCTTTTGCGCGGCCAGTTCCTGGGCCCAGAACAGCGACAGGTAGAACTGGCTGCCGCGGTTGTCGAGCTCACCGGTTTTTGGCGATGGCGACTTGCGGTTTTCCAACAGCTTGCCGGTAGCGGCGTCGAGCGTCGTGGCCAGGATCGTGGCTTTCTTGTTGCCGGTCTTGAGGCCCATGTCCTCGAAGCTCACCGCCAGCGCCAGGAATTCGCCCAGCGAGTCCCAGCGCAGGTGGTTTTCTTCGACCAGCTGCTGCACGTGCTTGGGGGCCGAGCCGCCGGCGCCCGTCTCGTACATGCCGCCGCCAGCCATCAGGGGAACGATCGACAGCATCTTGGCGCTGGTGCCCAGCTCCAGGATCGGGAACAGGTCGGTCAGGTAGTCGCGCAGGATGTTGCCAGTCACCGAGATGGTGTCCAGGCCGCGGCTGACGCGCTCGAGCGTGTAGCGCATCGCGCGCACCTGCGACATGATGCGAATTTCCAGGCCGCTCGTGTCATGGTCCTTCAGGTAGACCTCGACCTTCTTGATCAGCTCGTTCTCGTGCGGACGGTAGGGATCGAGCCAGAACACGGCAGGCATGCCCGAGTTGCGCGCGCGCGTGACGGCCAGCTTGACCCAGTCGCGGATTGGCGCGTCCTTGACCTGGCACATGCGCCAGATATCGCCCTGCTCCACTGTCTGGGTCAGCAGCACTTCGCCGGTGGCCAGGTCGGTGATGTTCGCAATACCGCCTTCCGAGATTTCGAAGGTCTTGTCGTGCGAGCCGTATTCTTCGGCCTTCTGGGCCATCAGGCCCACGTTGGGCACCGTGCCCATGGTGCGCGGGTCGAAGGCGCCATGCCATTTGCAGAAGTTGATGATTTCCTGGTAAATGCGGGCGAAGGTACTCTCCGGGATGACGGCCTTGACTTCCTTGAGGCGGCCATCGGCGCCGTACATCTTGCCGCCGGCGCGGATCATGGCGGGCATCGAGGCGTCGACGATGACGTCGTTGGGCGAATGGAAGTTGGTGATGCCCTTGGCCGAATCGACCATGGCCAGCGCCGGGCGGTTTTCCTGGCAGGCGTGCAGGTCGCGGATGACTTCTTCGCGCTGCGAGGTCGGCAGGTTGGCAATCTTGCTGTACAGGTCGGCCATGCCGTTGTTGACGTTCACGTCCAGGCTGTCGAACAGGGCCTGGTGTTTCTCGAACGCTTCCTTGTAGAACATGCGCACGCAGTGGCCGAAGACGATCGGGTGCGACACCTTCATCATGGTGGCCTTGACGTGCAGCGAGAACAGCACGCCGGTCTTGTGGGCGTCGTCGATCTGCGCTTCGTAGAACGCGAGCAGTGCCTTGCGGCTCATGAACATCGAATCGATGATTTCGCCGTCGAGCAGCGACACCTTCGGCTTGAGCACGATGGTCTTGCCGCTGTTGGTGATCAGCTCCATCTTGACGTCGCGCGCACCTTGGATGGTGAGCGACTTTTCGCCATGGTAGAAGTCACCGCTGGTCATGTGCGACACGTGCGTGCGCGAGGCCTGCGACCATTCGCCCATCGAATGGGGGCTCTTGCGGGCTGCCTCTTTCACGGCGCGCGGCGCGCGGCGGTCGGAGTTGCCTTCACGCAGAACCGGATTGACGCTCGAGCCGATGCAGCTGCCATAGCGCTGCTTGATGGCTTTTTCCTCGTCCGTTTGCGCGTCTTCCGGGTAGTCGGGCAGCGCGTAGCCCTTGTCCTGCAATTCCTTGATGGCCGCGCGCAGCTGCGACACCGAGGCGCTGATGTTGGGCAGCTTGATGATGTTGGCCTCGGGGCGCAGGGTCAGCTTGCCCAGTTCGATCATCGAGTCGGTCACGCGCTGTTCCGGGGTCAGGTATTCCGGGAAGGCGGCCAGCACACGCGCGCCGACCGAAATGTCGCTCGCGGCGATGTCGATGCCGGCCGGCTTGGCGAAGGCCGTAACGACTGGCAGGAAGGCGTAGGTGGCCAACAGCGGTGCTTCGTCGGTCAGCGTGTAGATAATGGTTTGATCACTGCTCATGGACTTGTGCTCGATTCTGGCGAACGGTAATTCGCGATGGTGGGAAACTATTCGCCTGCCCGCTTTACGGTCAGGTCGACTTCTCTTGTACCGGTCTGACGACCGCTCCGAACCGCTATGATATCGCAGAACGGCACACCTGATCCACATGGTGAAAACTCATCGCACGATATGCCAAACGCGCGCATCGGCATGGGCATTTGTTCCCCTTGATAAGCTATGCTATGTTTCGCTATGACACGTCAATCTTCCAGCGAAAGTGCCCCATGAATTACCGTAGGGATCCTGCCTTGCAATGGCAAACGGTGTTTGATCAAATCGATGCAATTTTGCATGTCGACCCTGAAGAGGCGTTAAAACTTTGCAAACAAGTATTTATTGAGTCTTACCTGTGGGATCCCCCCATCTACGTGCGCGCGGCTGAACGTTACGGCAAGATCATGGATCACCTGGGGCGCTCCTCGGAGGCGCGCTTTTCCCTGCTTGCCGCCCAGCAGGCGGCGCAAGGTTCTTGCTTGCCGATCTATGAAGCGAAGATCCTCGAGCGCCTGGCCCGCGGCTACTACACCGATGGCGATTACCGCCGCGCCAATCAATATTGGGACAGCTGCATTGCCGTCATCAACCAGACCGGCGGCGATGCCGAGACGTGGGTGCTGGCCAAGGTCGGACTGGCGCAAGTGTGCAAGGGCGCCGGCGACCATGCGACCGCTCTGGCCATGCTCAATGAAGCGCAGGCGCGCACGGCGAATATCGACGACCCGCACCTGGACGCGAAGGTGAGAATCAACCTGGCGGTGTGCCTGATCGAACTGGGGCGCATGGCCGAGGCCTCAGCAATTTTGCTTGAAACGTTCAAAAGCTGCACTGAACACCAACTGTTCGACTACCTGGCCGAATCGAACCTCTATCTCGCCAAGATTGCCCTGGCCGACGGCGCGCTCGAGCGCGCCACGGCCTACCTGGACGCGGCGTTTGCGGCCGCCCGCCAAGTCAACTTCCGCTGGTGCGAGGCACACGTGTATGCCGTCCGGGCCCAGGTTTTGGCGCGCAACGGCGATGCCGGCGCGGCGTTGCTGGCGGTCAAGGAAGCGCAGGCCATTGCCATGGCTGACGGTTTTTCCGACATGCTCATACAACAGCACTATGCCGCTGCGGACTATGCGGCAGCCCTGAACGACTATGCGACCGCACTGGCCGAGTACAAGGCCGGCCACGCATGCGAACAGCGCTTGCATGGCGAGCCCTCGTTGGCAGACAGGCGTTTGCGGGAGTTTGAAGGAAATCAAGGGACAACAAAAAACCCGCCGTAGCGGGTTAAGTGTTTGAATATACGAAGGAAAATCTGGAGGCGAGGATCGGAATCGAACCGACCTAGACGGCTTTGCAGGCCGCTTGTAGCCAATATAATCAATGACTTACAAGAACACCTCTCAAAAGACCTCCTGCAGACATTGGCGTTTCCGGCAATTTGAGGAAATTGTAAAGTTACCGGAAACGAGCCCCGATTTCCATTGTTCGGACATGCCGTTTCCGGCAAAATAGTAAATGTTATATTTTTGCCGGAAACATCCATGAAATTGTTATCCAACCAACAACGCCTTCATCTGGTCAACACGGAACAACTATTCGAAAGCTACCGCGTCGCTCTTCGCCAGGCCCGGCCTTACACCTATGGGATGCGCTGGAAGACTGTTCGGCAGACAGAATATCTCTTTCGCGACAGAGACAGGCACGGCAATGGCAAGTCTCTCGGCCGCCGTTCGCCAGAAACGGAGCATATACTCGACGCCTTTATGCAAGGGCGCGCCACCGCACAGGAACGGTTGCTCAGGCTACGCACGCAACTGGACGAACAGGCGCGCCTGAACAAGGCTTTACGCCTCGGCCGAGTACCACGCATCGTCGCGCGCGTGCTGCGCGAACTCGACGAGGCCGGCCTGCACGGCGATTTCACCATCATCGGCACCCAAGCCATGTATGCCTTCGAATCAGCAGGCGCGGCGCATTTCCTGCTCGAACTGCTGGCCTCGGGCGATGTCGATTTACTCTACGATACGCGGCACCGCCTCACGCTTGTTTCAGAAAAGCTGGATGGCGAAGGCTTGCTTGGCCTGCTCAAGAAAGCCGATAAGTCGTTTGAATGCGTCCGTCAGAATGGCTATCGGGCGGCAAATGCCGGCCAGTTCATGGTCGATCTGGTCATCGCCCCACGCGCCTTGCATGTCGCCGATCCGGTCACTTTCGGATCAGACGATCTCATCGCGGCCGAAGTACCGGGCTTGCAATGGCTGCTCAATGCCCCCAAGCTCGATGCCGTGGCGGTCGATGAAGACGGTTGGCCCGTTCCGATCAAGACCCCGGACCCCCGCGCTTTTGCCTTGCATAAGGCCTGGCTCTCAACGTTGACGACGCGCGAGCCAGTCAAGAAGCAGCGCGATCTGGCCCAGGCGAAGGCGGTCGCCGCGCTAATCCGGACAGAGATGCCCCAATATCCACTGGAGGAAATACTTACTTCCTTGCACGGCGATGTGCGCAGCATGTTACCGTTGCTCGTATGAACAGGCAAAGTTGAATGACAACGATTAAGCGGCGGCATTGGACGTAGCCTGTTAGATTTTCTGTGTGAGTGGGGTGTAGCAGACAGGCGCTTTGAGACGCTTTTAGATAAATCAGGCAACAAAAGAAAAACCCGCCGCAGCGGGTAAGTCTTTGATTCAACCGAGAAATCTGGAGGCGAGGATCGGAATCGAACCGACCTAGACGGCTTTGCAGGCCGCTGCATAACCTCTTTGCTACCTCGCCAGAGGACCGACAAAAAAGGGAAGCTGGGCTTCCCTTTTGGAATATGGAGCGGGAGAAGAGTCTCGAACTCTCGACCTCAACCTTGGCAAGGTTGCGCTCTACCAACTGAGCTACTCCCGCATTGGAGCTTTACGACGCTACGTCATTTGCAAGATGGAGCGGGAGAAGAGTCTCGAACTCTCGACCTCAACCTTGGCAAGGTTGCGCTC
>JAZJYP010000104.1:0-25053 GCA_040390345.1 Pseudomonadota bacterium
GCTGCGCGCCAAGGTCGGCATGGTGTTCCAGAAGCCGACCCCGTTCCCGATGTCGGTCTATGACAACATCGCCTTCGGGGTGCGCCTGTACGAAGACCTGTCCAAGGGCGCGATGGACGAGCGCGTCGAATGGGCCCTGAAGAAGGCCGCGCTGTGGGGCGAGGTCAAGGACAAGCTGGGCAAGAGCGGCCTGTCGCTGTCGGGCGGCCAGCAGCAGCGCCTGTGCATCGCGCGCGGCGTGGCGGTGAAACCGGACGTGCTGCTGCTCGACGAACCGACCTCGGCGCTCGATCCGATTTCGACGGCCAAGGTCGAGGAACTGATCAGCGAACTGAAGCAGGAATACACGATCACCATCGTGACCCACAATATGCAGCAGGCGGCGCGCTGCTCGGACTATACCGCCTATATGTACCTGGGCGAGCTGGTGGAATTTGGCGAAACCGACCAGATCTTCATGAACCCGGCCCGCAAGGAGACGCAGGACTACATTACCGGCCGTTTCGGCTGAGAACAAGGACAAGAAAATGATCGGCGAACACTCTTCCAAACAATACGACCACGAACTCGAAACCATCCGCTCCAAGGTCTTGCTGATGGGCGGCATCGTGGAAACCCAGTTCATGGATGCGATGACGTGCTTCCGCATCGGCAACCCTGAACGTGCCGACCGCGTGATTGCGGCCGACGACGAAGTCAACCAGCTCGAAGTGTCGCTGGACGACGCCTGCAGCCACCTGATCGTGCGCCGCCAGCCCACCGCCAACGATTTGCGCACCGTCATGGCCACGATCAAGGTCATCACGGACCTCGAGCGCATCGGCGACGAATCGACCAAGATCGCGCGCACGGCCAAGAGCCTGCACGCCCGCGGCGCCATCGGCGTGAACCACTATGAAATGGTGCGCACGATCGCCGCCGCCACCTCCGACATGCTGCACGATTCGCTCGACGCCTTCGCCCGCCTCGATGGCAAGCAGGCGCTCGAACTGATCGCCCAGGATGCCGTGATCGACCACGAATTCCGCTCCATCATGCGCAACCTGATCACCTTCATGATGGAAGACCCGCGCACGATTTCCTCGGCCCTGGACACCTTGTGGGTGGCCAAGGCGATCGAGCGCATCGGCGACCATGCCAAGAATATCGCCGAATACGTGATCTATGTGGTCGAAGGCAAGGACATCCGCCACACCAAGAGCGCCCCCGCGCCTGAACAACCGGCTGACAAATAACGATGGCTGCAGACAAAACGACCGTACTGATTGTTGAAGATGAACCGGCGATTGTCGAACTGGTGACGTTTTCGCTGCGCGAGGCCGGCTGGAACATCCACGCCGTACAGAACTGCGCCGACGCCTGGGATTTCATCACCCACCGCAATCCGCACCTGATCCTGCTCGACTGGATGCTGCCCGACCAGACCGGCCTGCGCCTGCTCTCGCGCATCCGCGCCGACCGCCAGTTCCAGGGCATCCCCGTCATCATGTTGACGGCCAAGAGCATGGAAGAGGACAAGATCGCGGGCCTGAACAACGGCGCCGACGACTATGTGACGAAGCCGTTCTCGCCGCGCGAACTGCTGGCGCGCGCCAAGGCCCTGATGCGCCGCAAGAGCCCGGAACATGCGCTCGCGCCCATGAGCGCCGGTCCCGTCACGCTCGACCCGGTCAGCTGCTCGGTGGCCATCAACGCCCAGAAGATCGATATCGGCCATGCCGAATTCAAGCTGCTCAAGTTCTTCCTGGCCCATCCGGAGCGGGTGTTCTCGCGCAGCCAGCTGCTCGACAAAGTGTGGGGCGACCATGCCGTCATCGAAGAGCGTACCGTCGACGTGCACGTGCTGCGCCTGCGCAAAGCCTTGAAGGAAGCAGAGCATTTGATCCGCACCGTGCGCAGCGTCGGGTATATGCTGTCGGAAAAATAACCCCGCGAATACATGAATCCCACACTGCTGTTCTGGATCCCGGCGCTGCTGCGCTTTGTCTTCACGCTGGCCGGTGCCGGCCTGGTCTGGTGGCTATTCGGTCCGGTGCCCGGCCTGATTGTCGCCTTCCTCACCGTCTCGTTCTTCGCCTTCGTCCAGCTGCACTACCTGAAACAGCTCGGCGAATGGCTGGACGACCCGGCCAGCGCACGCCTGCCCGACGGCTGGGGCTCCTGGACCAATATCTTCGCCCGCCTGTACCGCCTGCACCGCGACGACGAGCGCAACAAGGCCGAGCTGACCGAATGGCTGGCGCGCTTTCGCCAGGCCATGCACCTGCTGCCCGACGGCGTGGCCATCATGGACGATGTGCTGTTCCTCGAATGGTGCAACCCGGCCGCCGAACAGCACCTGGGCCTGACGCTCGAACGCGACAAGGGCATGCGCGTGACCAACCTGGTGCGCCATCCCGACTTCATCGACTACATCATCCTGGGCCGCTACGAGCAGCCGCTGACGCTGTCCTTCCGCGAGCGCAAGCTGATCGTGCAGATCATCCCGTTCGAGAACCGGCGCCAGATCCTCGTCACCCACGACGCCACCGAAACCGAGCGCATCGAAGAAATGCGGCGCGACTTCATCGCCAACGCCTCGCATGAGCTGCGCACGCCGCTCACCGTCATCGTCGGCTTCCTTGAAATCGCGCTGGCCGAAATGGACTTGCCGTTCGAGACGCGCCAGGCCCACCTGAAGCTGATGACGGAGCAGGGCCACCGCATGCAGCACCTGATCGAAGACATGCTGACCCTGTCGCGCCTGGAATCGGTCGACTACCCGTTGCGCTCGGAACGCGTCAACGTCCAGCAGCTGATGGAAGAAATCCTGCAGGAGGCGCGCGCGCTCTCGGGCGGCAAGCACAGCGTCACGGCCAGCGTGGAAGGCCCGGACGTGATGGGTAGCGCCGACGAATTGCGCAGCGCCTTTGGCAACCTGGCCTCGAATGCGGTGCGCTACACGCCCGCCGGCGGCGCCGTGCACCTGGCCTGGCAGAACGGGCCGGAAGGGCCGCAGTTTGTGGCCAGCGATACGGGCATCGGCATCGATCCCAAGCATATCGCGCGCCTGACGGAGCGCTTCTACCGGGTCGACAAGAGCCGTTCGCGCGAGACCCAGGGCACGGGCCTGGGCCTGGCCATTGTCAAGCACGTGCTGCTGCGCCATGCCGGCACCTTGAACATCACCTCGGAGCCGGGCAAGGGCAGCAATTTCATCGTATCGTTGCCGGCAGGGTCGCGCGCCGCGTAAATGCCGCGTGGGCACACCTGCCCACGCGGTCAAACGCCATCAATGTTTCGTCGGCGTCGGCTGCTTGCCTGCGGCCGGCACGGGTTTGGCGTCGGCCACCCCCACCTTGCTTGCAGCGGCCACGGTGGCGACATACGGCCCCGGGTCGGCACAGGCCGGCACCTCGATAGCTGGTTTCTTCAAGCCCTTGGCCTTCAGGTAGCCCGCCGCCACCCGGTCCTGCGCCAGGCACAACTTGTAGGCGGCCACCTTGTCGCTCCAGGCGGTCTTGTCCTTCGCCGCGGCGGCTGCGGCCTTGGCTTCCTCGCTCGGCGGCGGGAATTTGGCCTGGGCGCTCGCGGCGAGCAGGCATAGCGCCAGCAGGGGCAGCTTGTTCATCGGGCTCTCCTCATGTCGGTTTTGGCGCGGCGCTGGCCGGAACGGCGCCCTCGTCCGAACGCAGGCGCGGAATCTCGCCGGCCTCGACCTGGGCGTACCACAGGTCGTGGTGTTCCATGGCCCAGGCATCGTCGACGGTTCCGTGGCGCATGCCTTCATAGGTGCCGGTGGTGCCCACCGTTCCCAGGTAGATGTGGCCCATCGCGATGGCCGCCAGCAGCACCGCGGCGACCAGGTGGATCACATTGGCTACCTGCATCAGCGCGCGCGTGTAGGCCAGGTCCGGCACCAGCTTGTCGAGCACGAAGCCGGACGCACTCACCGTCAAGCCCAGCACCACAGCGCCGCCCCAGAACCACAGCTTTTCGCCGGCATTGAAGCGCCAGGCGTGCGGGTGGCCTTTGCCGAACATGCCGCCGCCGCTAAGCAGCCAGCCCAGGTCGGCCGCGCGCGGCAGGTTGTCCTTGACGAAGGTGAGGAACAGCGCGACGATGCCAACGCTGAACACGGGCCCGGCGAAGTTGTGGACGGTCTTGAGCAGGTAGGTCAGCCAGCCGAACAGGGTGTGCCCAAACACGGGCATCAGCACGTACTTCCCGAACAGCATGGTCAGGCCGGACACGGCCAGCAGCACGAAGCTGATCGCCACCGTCCAGTGCACCGTGCGTTCGAATGGCGTGAAGCGCTCGATGCGCCGGCCCGTGGGCGGCGTGCGCGGGCGGATCGGGCCCTTGAAAAAATAGAAGGCGCCCAGCAGCGCGGCCGCGGCCAGCAGCAGCCAGCCGCCGCCGTGGGTCAGCGGCCCGTTGCGAAAGCGCCGCCAGGCTTCGCCCGCCGTGGTGGGCTGGGCCTGGCCGGGGAACTGGGCTTTCGGCTGGATCAGCACGCCCGACTCGGGGTAGGGCAGGCTGGAATAGTTCTCTTCCCCCGCCTTGACCTGGCGCCAGGTGGGCGCGTTGTTGCCGGGCTGGTCGCGCGTGCGCTCGGCCTGGCTCTGCTTGAGGATGTCGGCCGGCTCGACCTGGGGCGCCTGCGCGGCGACGGGCAGGCCAAGCAGGGCGATGCTGAGCAGGGCGCTGGCAATGGTGGTTTTCATCGCATCGGCCTCATTGGCTGGTCTTCGGATACTCGTTCTGGTTCTGGCCGCGCGCGCGCACCTGGTTGTCCCACGAGACCTTGTCGCCCGGCGTCCAGCCCTTGGCCTGGTAGGCAGCGACGCCGCCCTTGAAGGCCGGCTGGTCGCCGCGGCTGGTGGTGGCGGCGCTCTTGGATTGGTCGATTTCGCCACAGGCGGCCAACAGCAGCATGACGAACAGCAGCGTTTTCATGGCGCTTTCCCTTCCGGCGCCTTCGCTTCAGGATGGGGCGCCTTGCCGTAGGCCGTGCCCCAGCCCCACACTTCGCTGCCTTTGCCGCGCGTGACGACACGGGTGCGGAAGATCTCGGCCACGACGTCGCCATCGCCGGCCAGCAGGGCCTTGGTCGAGCACATCTCGGCGCAGGCCGGCAGCTTGCCTTCGGAGAGGCGATTGCGTCCGTATTTTTCGAACTCGGCCTGGGAACCGTTTTCTTCCGGCCCGCCGGCGCAAAAGGTGCACTTGTCCATCTTGCCGCGCAGGCCAAAGGTGCCGTTGGACGGGAATTGCGGCGCGCCGAAGGGGCAGGCGTAGGAACAGTAACCGCAGCCGATGCAGGTGTCCTTGTTGTGCAGCACCACGCCCTCGTCGGTGCGGTAGAAGCAGTCGACCGGGCACACCGCCATGCAGGGCGCGTCCGAGCAGTGCATGCAGGCCACCGACACCGACTTCTCGGCGCCGACGACGCCGTCGTTGATGGTGACGACGCGGCGCCGGTTCACGCCCCACGGCACTTCGTTCTCGTTCTTGCAGGCCGTGGTGCAGCCATTGCACTCGATACAGCGCTCGGTATCGCAAAGGAATTTCATCCGTGCCATGCTGGCCTCCCTCAGGCGGTGAAGCGTTCAATATTGCAGATCGTCGTCTTGGTCTCCTGCATCATGGTGACCGAGTCGTAGCCGTAGGTGGTGCCGGTGTTGACCGCCTCGCCGCGCACGATCGGCGCCGCCCCTTCCGGGTAGGCATCGATCATGTCCTTGCCCTGCCACCAGCCGGAAAAGTGGAAGGGGATGAAGGCCGTGTCCGGCCCCACGCGCGGCGTGACCATGGCGCGCACTTTCAGGCGCGCGCCGGTCGGCGTGGAGACGATGACGAAGTCGTTGTTGCGGATGCCGCGCGCGGACGCTGCCGCCGGATTGATCTCGACGAAGTTCTCCTGCTGCAGTTCGGCCAGCCAGGGATTGGAACGCGTTTCCTCGCCGCCGCCTTCGTATTCGACCAGGCGCCCGGAGGTGAGGATGATGGGGAACTTCTCGTAGAGCTTGTTCTCCACGTTCTTTTGCTGCACCGATTTATACAGCGTGGGCAGGCGCCAGAAGCCTTTCTTGTCGTCGTGGGTCGGGTACTTGGCCACCAGGTCCGGGCGCGTGCCGAACAGCGGTTCGCGGTGCAGCGGCACCGGGTCGGGGAAATTCCACACGACGGCGCGCGCCTTGGCGTTGCCGAAGGGGTGCACGCCATGCACCTTCAGGCACACGCGCTGGATGCCGCCGGACAGGTCGGTCTTCCAGTTCTTGCCTTCGGCGGCTTTCTTCTCGTCGTCGGTCAGGTCGTCCCACCAGCCGAGTTTTTTCAGCAGCAGGTGGTCGAATTCCGGATAGCCGGTGGTGATGTCGGCGCCCAGCGAATGCGAGCCGTCCGCCGCCAGCAGGTCGACGCCGTCCTTTTCGACGCCGAAATTGGCGCGGAAATTGCCGCCGCCATCCATCACATGGCGCGTGTTGTCGTACAGGTTGGCCGAGCCGGGGTGCTTCAGTTCCGGCGTGCCGTAGCAGGGCCAGGGCAGGCCGAAATAGTCGCCCGCCAGGTCGTAGCCGGTCAGGGCGTCCTTGCCGGCCTTGCAGCGCAGGGTCTTCACATCGAACAGGTGCATATTGCGCATATGGGCCTTGAGGCGCTCGGGCGACTGGCCGGTGTAGCCGATGGTCCAGCAGCCGCGGTTAATCTCGCGCAGCATCGATTCCGGTTCGGGTTCGAGCATGCCGCCCTTGCCCGGTACCAGCTTCAGTTTCGCCACCAGCTGCTTGCCGAAGCCGAGTTTTTCGGCCAGCTGGTACATGATCATGTGGTCGGTGCGCGACTCGAACAGCGGCTCGATGACTTTCTCGCGCCATTGCAGCGAGCGGTTCGATGCCGTCACCGAACCCGAAGTCTCGAACTGGGTGGCGGCCGGCAGCAGGTAGACGGCGCGGTTGGCGTTGAGCTGCTGCTTGTCGACCTGCATATTGGCCATCGCCGCCGTGGCCGAGGGGTAGGGGTCGACCACCACCAGCAGGTCGAGCTTGTCGAAGGCGGTTTTCATTTCCAGGCCGCGCGTCTGGGAGTTCGGCGCATGGCCCCAGAACACCATGGCCTTGACGTTGCTGTCCTGGTCGATCAGTTCGTTTTTTTCCAGCACCGCATCGACCCAGCGCGACACCGTGGTGCCGGATTTTTCCATCATCGCCTGCGAGGCGAACTGCTTCTTGACCCATTCGTAATCGACACCCCAGACCGTGCACCAGTGCTTCCAGGCGCCGGTGGCCAGGCCGTAGTAGCCGGGCAGGGAATCGGGATTGGGGCCGACGTCGGTGGCGCCCTGCACATTGTCGTGGCCACGGAAGATATTGGTGCCCCCGCCCGACTTGCCCACATTGCCCAGCGCCAGTTGCAGGATGCAGGAGGCGCGCACGATGGCGTTGCCGATCGTGTGCTGGGTCTGGCCCATGCACCACACCACGGTGGATGGGCGGTTCATGGCCATCGTTTGTGCAGCCTTGAACACTTCCGCTTCGGGCACGCCGCAAGCTTCCTCGACCTTGTCCGGCGTCCACTTCATCACTTCTTCCTTGACCTTCTCCATGCCGTAGACGCGGTCGTTGATGTACTGCTTGTCCTCCCAGCCGTTCTTGAAGATGTGGTACAGCATGCCATACAGGTAAGGGATGTCGGAGCCGGAACGGATGCGCACATACTGGTCGGCCTTGGCTGCCGTGCGCGTGTAGCGCGGATCGACGACGATCATCTTGGTGCCGGTTTCCTTCGCGTGCAGCATGTGCAGCATCGACACCGGGTGCGCCTCGGCCGCGTTGGAGCCGATATACATGGCCGCCTTGGCGTTCTGCATATCGTTGTAGCTGTTGGTCATGGCGCCGTAGCCCCAGGTGTTGGCCACGCCAGCCACCGTGGTGGAGTGGCAGATGCGCGCCTGGTGGTCGCAGTTGTTGGTGCCGAAGAAGGAGACGAATTTGCGCAGCAGCGCGGCCTGCTCGTTATTGTGCTTGGACGAGCCGACGAAGAACACGGCGTCCGGCCCGCTGGCCTTGCGGATCTCGAGCAGTTTGGCCGAGATTTCATTCAGGGCCACGTCCCAGCTGATGCGCTGGTATTTGCCGTTGACCAGTTTCATCGGGTACTTGAGGCGGTATTCGCCATGCCCGTGCTCGCGCAGGGCCGCGCCCTTGGCGCAGTGGGCGCCCAGGTTGATGGGCGAATCGAACACCGGCTCCTGGCGGATCCAGATGCCGTTTTCAACCACCGCGTCGACCGCGCAGCCTACCGAGCAGTGCGTGCAGACGGTGCGTTTGACTTCCAGTTTGGGGCCGGCGGGCTTGCCTTCATCGGCCGCGCGCACCAGTTCGACACTGGAGGCGGCGAGCCCCAGTCCCACACCCAGGCCGGAGCGGCGCAGGAAGGCGCGCCGGTCCATGGTCGGCAGCGCGCGCCCGAGGCTGGCGCCCAGGCTGGACGTGAGTGAAGACGACGAAGCATGGCCGCTTGGGCCTTTGCGCGTGAGCTGCATGGTGTCCCCCGTGACAGGTCAGACGGTGGTGGTGCGGTAGTATTTCTTGATGTGTTCGCTCAGGCGGTAGCCGTCGGCGGGATCGGGCGGCGCGGCCGCCGGTGGGGCGTGGGTGCCGGGGGCGAGCTTGGCGGCGACCGTGGCGGCCGCAACGACACCGAGGCCTGCGAACAGGTTCCTGCGGGTCTTGCTGGAAGGCTGAGACATGGTCGTTCTCCCCCTGCAAAGCATCAAAACGATATAAATATTACATCAACATACACCTGTTCGGCTCACAATTCAAACCATCTCGAACGCTTGCGCCTCGACCTCGAAGAATAATTGGGCAAACTGGGCCACCGCCGGGTAGAAGGCCGCGCGCGGATGGGCGCTGATGGCCTCGCACATGGTGCCGGCCCAAGGCGCCAGGTGGCGCTGGAAGAAGTCCTTTTGTACTTCCAGGCTGGCGTAGGCCGCCAGGTGGCGCAGCGTGTGGCACAGGGCGGCGATATGGTCTTCGCTCTCGGGCACGGCCGGCGCGCGCTCCAGGCCCAGCGCGGCCAGGTCGCTGCGCAGCCTGGCCAGCGGCTTTTCCATCATGAAGCCGGACAGGTAAAAGGAGCCATACAGCATCAGCTCGGGGCGCCCGGTGCCGATGAACAGGGTTTCGTATTCCTCGGCGATGGCGTTTGCCGGCACGGTGCGGCAGGCGCGCGCCAGCACCTGCCAGGCATCGCGCAGCACGCCGTCGCCGCCGGCCGGCGCTTCGACGATGGCGTCAAGCAGGGCCTGGCCGGGCGCGCCGTAGAACAGGTCGCCCAGCAGGCCATATAGGGCGGCGCGCGCCGCTTCTTCGTCGTCGTTCATCGCTTCAGGTCCGTGATGCGTGTTTCCCCTTCGCGTTCGAGCATGTCGACGACGCGGCAGTCGGGACACATGCGCAAGCGGTCCAGGTTATCGGCAAAGGCGCCGTGGGCCGACAGCTTGCCGAGCATGTTCTCGATCATCTTGAGCGTGCCAAACGGCGTGTGGCAGCGGATGCAGTGATAGGGTTCGGCTTCGTTGACGACTTGCGCCTGCTTCGCGGCAGGTGTGAGCAGCAGGCGCGGCGCGAGGGTGATGGCTTTTTCGGGGCAGGTCGTCGCGCACAGGCCGCACTGCACGCAATTGCGTTCGGTGAAGCGCAGCTGCGGCAGGCTGGGATTGTCGGTCAACGCCGAGGCGGGGCAGGCGCCCACGCAGGACATGCACAAGGTGCAGGCCTGGGTATCGACCTTGACCTGGCCATACGGCGCGCCAGGCGGCAGCGCGATCTCGTCACTGGGCGCGGGTGCGTATTTGAGCAGGTGGGCCAGCACCATGTCGAGTGTGTTGCGCTTGGCGGCGGCCAGGTGGAAGGCCGCCGCCTGGGCCGGTACCTGCCCCAGGGGCAGCGCCTGCAACTGGCGGTCCAGGTCGGCCGCGTCGCCGGCGCGCAGCAGCGTGACGTGGGTGCCGGCGTAGCCAAGGCCGTTCAGGATGGCCTGGGCAATGGCGGCTTGCTGGGCCAGTGCGTCAAGGTATTGCGGCGCTTCCTCCCCGGTGCACAGGATGGCGAGATGGGTGGCGCCGTAAGTGACGGCGCTGAGCCAGACATCGATGCCGGCCGAAGCCACATGTTCCAGCGCCACCGGGATCAGGCGCGCGGGCATGCCGGCCAGCGCGCCGGTGGCGGCCAGGCGGCCCAGTTCGAGCAGCAGGCGCTGGCCGCCGCCCTCATTGTGCAGCAGCAGCGCGCCCTGGCGGCCGCTGGAACGGGCATAGGTGCCCAACAGGGTTTGCAGGCGCTGGCCAAGGTCGGGCGCGCGCGGGTAGGCATAGGTGAGGGCGCCCGACGGGCACACCGTGGTGCAGGCGCCGCAACCGACGCACAAGTGCGGCTCCACCTTGATATGGTCGCCATCGCCGGCGATGGCTTCGGCGGAACAGGTGTCGATGCAGGCATTGCAACCAATGGAACGATTGCGGCTGTGGGCACACAATTGTTCCTTGTAGTGGAAGAATTGCGGTTTGCTGAATTCACCGACCAGGGCCGTGATGGCCAGTGCCGCTTCGGCTTGGCGCTGGGCAGAGGGGCCGGGCGCGAAGTAGCCTTGCGGCAGGGCGTGGCGGCGCAGCAGGGGTGTGCCTGACAAGTCCAGTACGAGGTCGAATTCGGCGCTGCGCGCGCTGGCGCTGCGGGCAAAATCGATGGCGCCAACGGCGCCGCAGATGGCCACGCAGTCGCGGTGGCTGCGGCAGGCCAGCAGGTCCACTTGCAGGTCCAGGCCGATGGCGCCTTCCGGACAGGCGGCCACGCAGCCCATGCAGCGCGTGCACAGGTCCAGGTCGATGGGATTGGCCTGCTCCCAGTGCACGGTGAAGGCGCCCAGCCAGCCATCGACCTTGACGGCGCCGCCTGACCAGGTGGGGAAGCGGCGCTCCATCAGCGGCGCGCCGTCGGTGGCGGTGCACAGCACGCTCACGTCCAGCTGCGCGGCCAGCCGGCCGGCCCAGTCCGTGGCCAGCGTTTGCGCTCCGATCACCAGCAGGCGGCCGGCGGACTGGTAGGCCACTTCGGCCACCGGTTCCGGGTCGGGCAGGGCGGCCGCCGCCAGCAGGGCGGCCATCTTGGGCAAGGCGTGCGCGGCCTGGGCGCTCCAGCCGCCGCTCTCGCGCAGGTTCACGAAGCGCAGCGGCGCGCTGCGCTGCTGTTGCTGCGCCAGTTGTTCGAACAGCGGCTGCTCCTGCGTGCAGCCGACCACCAGCGGGGCGGCGCCGTCCAGGGCGGCGAGGTAGTTGCCGGCTTCGCGCCGGCACAGCTGGGTGGCAATGGGAAGCGGTGTTTGCCCCAGCGCGCTGCCCAAGGCTTCACCGTCGATGGACATCGTGCGGTTGCAGTTACAGACTTTATATTGTGGCGTCATCGGGCGGCGGGGCTCCGGCGAGCTGCTCGTCGTCGGGCAGCGATTCGAGCAGTTGGCGGCCGTGATTCAGCAAGGCCAGCATGGCCGGCGGAATCGGGTCGAAAGTATTGAAGTCCTCGACATAGGTATCGAGGCCGTCCATGACGTTGAAGCGCGGATCGGCAAACAGTTTTTTCAGGGCGCCGTGTTGCACCTGCCGGTCCACACCGCGCGCCAGGAAGGGCGCGAAGTCCGATTCCGCCGTCAGGGTGGCGACATCGTCCAGGGTTGGCAAGCTGGCCGGCGGTGCCGGCGCGGGCAGGGTCTCGCTGGTGCGCGCTTCGGCCTTGCGCGCCGACCAGCGGCTGAAAAAATGCTCAGCGTCCACGGCCTTCTTCCTTGGCCATCCTGGCCACGGCGGCCCCGCCTTCGAAGGAGGGCTTGCGGCGCTTGTGCTTGACCTCGGGCCGGTAATGCGCGTTGACGAAGACGGCCATGCGTTCGATGAAGGGGCCTTCGGCGGCGACGGTGTCGACCTGTTCGCCCGCATCCATCAAGCGCGCCGCTTCATTGTAGGACAGGGTCAGGTGGCGCGGCACGGCCACTTCGAGGCCGTCGATCGTTTCCATGCGCGACATGACGAACCAGCAGGGCTGGGCCGAACCGAGGTTGAGGAAATAGCCTTCCGCCTCGTCGCTGTAGAGGCTGACCGCGAAGCCGGTGAATAGCCAGCGCAGGTCTTGTTCGTCGTCGTGCAGGCAGCGCGGGGCGCCCGTCGGCAAGGGCGCCGCAGTCACTTCGGCGGCGCGCCATTGGTAGGCCTGCCAGCGGCTTGCCAGGGGCAGGCGCTGCATGACCACGGCCAGGCTGATTGCTTCTGTCTCCATGTTCTCATCGCTTTCTGGGCGTGCGAATAATGCAATACTGCACCAAAATCGCCCCGGGCGCCATCGTTTCTGCAAACGTGAACTGGGTTACAATCGGAGCGGTTTCGGCGAGCGTTCCCATGCAGTAGTGTTGGTCTTCATCGTAAAGGTCATCATGAAAAGGCATTCCCTGATGTGGGCCCTGGCCCTGCTCGTGGCCGCCCCCTCGGGGCGCGGTGCTGAAACAGTTGCCTTGCCGACGGGGCAGCTGATGTCACCCACGGCGGCGCCCGGCTCGCGCTACCTTGCGCTCAGCGTTGAACTGACGACCCACGTCCTGGCAGGCTTTGCCCAGACCGAGACGCTGAGCCCGGACGGCAAGACCTTGCTTGTCATTACCGCTGGCTTCAATATGATCCGCGACGCGGCCGGAAAGAAGATCGACAGCGATTCAAGCCAGTTCATCTTTGTGTTCGATGTCAGCGGCGGCCACCCCGTCCAGCGCCAGGTCTTGCAGGTTCCCAATGCGTATATCGGACTGGCGTTCGCGCCCGATGGCAAGCGCTTCTACGTGCCCGGTGCCGTGGACGACAATGTGCACGTGTTCGCGCTCGCTGCGACTGGCTGGGCCGAGGACGGCAAACCGATCGCCTTGGGGCACGAGCGAGGCAACGGCATCGGGCAGAAGGCATTTGCGACGGGCATTGCCATCACGGCGGACGGCAGCCGCGCTGTCGTCGCCAACCGCTATAACGATTCCGTCACCATCGTCGACCTGGCCGAACGGAAGGTGCTGGCAGAACAGGACCTGCGCCCGGGCAAGAGCGGCGGCACCAGCGGGACGCCAGGCGGGCAATATCCGAATTCGGTGGCGATCGTTGGCAATCACACCGCTTACGTCAGCAGCGAACTTGATCGGGAAATCGTCGTCGTCGACCTGGTCGCGCCGTCCGTCAAGGCGCGCATTCCCGTGCAGGGCAACCCGAACAAGATGGTGCTCGACAAGGCCCAGCGCACCTTGTTCGTCGCTTCCGACAATGCCGACCTGGTGTCCCTGATCGATGTCGCCAGCCACACCGTGCGTGCTACCGTGCCAACGCTGGCGCCCACGGGGCTGCGTTCACTGCGTTACAAGGGGGCGTCGCCGGACGCGCTGGCGCTCTCGCCCGATGAACGCACGCTCTATGTGACCAATCGCGGCAGCAATTCGCTGGCCGTCATTTCGCTGGCAGGGCCGCTGCCGGTCGTGACGGGGTTGATCCCAACGGCGTGGGCGCCATCCGATGTCCAGGTATCGCGCGACGGCCGCATGCTGTATGTGAGCAATGCGAAGACCATGGCGGGACCGAGCCGCGGCAACTGCCTCAATGGGATGTATGGCAACTGCAGCCTGCCCACCTCGCCGGCCAAATACGGCGCCAACGAGTATATCCTCAACCTGATCGGGTCGGCTGTCCTGAGCCTGCCGGTGCCGAACCGGGCGGCGCTGCGTACCTTGACCCGCCAGGTCGCATCGAATAATTATTTTTCGGCAGTGCCCAGCGCGAAAGAGGCACGCACCATCGCGGCGCTGCGGGCGAAGATCAAGCATGTCATCTACGTGATCAAGGAAAACCGCACCTACGACCAGGTCCTCGGTGACCTTGGACGGGGCAATGGCGATCCTTCGCTGACCGAGTTCCCGCTGAAGACGACGCCGAACCACCACGCGCTGGCGCGCAATTTCGTCACGCTCGATAACTTCTTCAATTCAGGCGACGTCAGCGGCAATGGCTGGCCGTGGAGCACCGCCGCGCGCGAGTCCGATGCCGGGGCCAAGATGGTGCCGTCGAACTACGCCGGCAACGGCGGTTCAGGCGACTGGTTCGGTTTGAACCGCAAGGTCAATGTGGCACTCGCCGGCGAAGAACGCGTGACGGCCAATCCGCTGGCGGCCACGCTCGACGCCGATACTTTGCCGGCGGCGAACAACGTCGGCGCGCCCGACGGGCCGGACGGGCAGAAGCAGCAGGGCTATTTGTGGAATGCGGCCCTGCGTGCCGGACTCAGCGTGCGCAACTACGGCTGCTATGTCGACACCACCCGTTATTTCATGAGCGGGGCCGCACGGGCCATGGCCGGCATCGCGCCCGAGCGCTATCCGTTTGCCAGCCAGGTGCAAGTGGCGTTTGCCACCCACCCGGACCTGGTCAAGGTGACCGATCCCTATTATTTTGGCTATGACGACCGCTTGCCCGAGTTTTATCGCTTCCTGGAATGGGAACGCGAATTCAAGGCCTATGTGGCCAGCGGGCAGTTGCCCAACCTGATGCTGGTGCGGATGATGATGGACCATACGGGCGACTTTGCGGAGGCGCTCGATGGCGTCAACACGCCCGAGATCCAGTTGGCGGACAACGATTATGCGCTGGGGCGCCTGGTGCAGGCGGTGGCGGAGAGCCCGTTCGCCGACAGCACCTTGATCTTTGTGGTCGAAGACGATTCCCAGGACGGACCGGACCACGTGGACGCGCACCGTGGACCGGCATTCGTGATCGGACCGTATGTCAAAAAGGCGGCCCTGGTGGGCAAGCGCTACACCACTGTAAACATGATCCGCACCATCACGGACGTGCTCGGACTCGATCATCTTGGCGTCAACGACGCGACCCAGGGGCCGATGACGGACGTGTTTGACGTATCGCCGGGCAATGCGCAATGGAGCTACCAGGCCACGGCGTCGAGCCTGCTGAAAGGCACCAAGCTGCCGCTGCCGGCCGACACGGTGTTTGCCGCGCCAGCCAAGCCAACCCATGATGTCCATTATTGGGCGGCGGCGACCCGCATGTTCGACTTTACCGAGGAGGACAAGGTCGATGCGGTCGCCTATAACAAGGTGCTATGGAAGGGCCTGATGGGTGGCAAACCATATCCGCTGACGCGCCGGGGCAAGTAGCTGTGGCGGCGTCTGTGCCAATCGCTGGCGCCACTTAAGTTACAATCGCTGTCCCTCATTGAATGTCCTGATATGCATAAGCGCCTTACCCTGTTGGCCATGGTGGCCTTCCTCGCAGGCTGTGCCAGTGCGCCGCCAGCGCCGCCACCCGTCGTCGCTCCGGTCGCCGCCGCGCCGGCACCCATACCCAAGAAAGTAAAGATCGGCCTGGCCCTCGGTGGCGGCGCCGCGCGCGGTTTCGCCCATATCGGCGTGATCAAGGCACTCGAGTCGCAGGGCATCTTCCCCGACTACATCGTCGGCACCAGCGCCGGCAGTGTGGTCGGCGCGCTGTACGCGGCCGGCAATACCGGCTTCGAACTGCAGAAGATCGCCATGGACATGGACGAGGGCACGATCTCGGACTGGGCACTGCCCCTGTTTAACAAATCGTCCGGCGTGCTGAAGGGCGAGGGCCTGCAAAACTACGTCAACAAGGCCGTCCACAATGCGCCGATGGAAAAGCTGAAGATTCCCTTCGGCGCCGTCGCGACCGACCTGAACAGCGGCCAGCCGATCCTGTTCCGACGTGGCAATACCGGCCAGGCAGTGCGCGCCTCGTCCTCGGTGCCGAGCGTGTTCCAGCCGGTGACGATCGGCAGCCATTCCTATGTCGATGGCGGCCTGGTGGCGCCGGTGCCGGTGCGCTTCGTGCGCGAAATGGGAGCCGACTTCATCATCGCGGTAAACATTTCGACCCAGACCGAAGCCCAGGCGGCGGCCAGCTCGCTCGAAGTGCTGATGCAGACCTTCAGCATCATGGGCCAGCGCCTGAACTTCTTTGAACTGAAGGACGCCGACATCGTGATCCAGCCTGCGCTGGGCAAGATGGCCGGCAATGACTTCAACGGACGCAACAATGCGATCCTCGCCGGCGAGCAGGCGGCGTTTGCCGTCATGCCCCAGATCAAGGCCAAGCTCAAGGCCAAACAGCAACCATAAGGAATACCACCATGAAGACCAAACCTGTACTGACCCTGGAAGACGTGAAAAAGATTGCCGCCGGCGCCGAAGCGGAAGCGCTCGCGAACGGCTGGGGCGTGGTCATTTCCATCGTCGACGACGGCGGCCACCTGCTGTGGCTGCAGCGCCTCGACGGCGCCGCGCCGATCTCGGCCCATATTGCACCGGCCAAAGCGACAACAGCCGCGCTGGGCCGCCGCGAGTCGAAGATTTATGAAGACATGATCAATAACGGCCGCACGTCCTTCCTGCGCGCGCCTGCGCTCGACGGCATGCTGGAAGGCGGTGTGCCCATCATTGTGGACGGCCATACGGTCGGCGCCGTGGGCGTGTCGGGCGTGAAGTCGGCCGAAGATGCGCAGATCGCCAAGGCCGGCATCGCCGCCCTTGGCCTCTGATCAGTTGGCGTAGATATTCGGCCCTTCGGGGGCCGTGTCCATGGCATTGCAGCGCTGCAGCCAGTGGTGCAGCACCGGCATGTCGCGCACCAGGATCTCGGGCCCCTCGATGAAGCCCACCTGCACCATATTGCCCGGGTCGCAACTGAGCTTGTTGACCGTGGGCGAGCGCTTGACCATGCGGTCGTAGGCCTTGAAGACCTTGTCCTGCCAGCGGTGCAGCGCCGAATCGTTGAACTTGTTGTTCTCGAAATAGACCGTCACGGTGCCGTCGGGGTTGCCGAAGCCGACCATCCCTGAGCCGTTCTTCAATACTTCCATTACCGCTTCTTCCGCATCGGCGTGCGGCACGAAAACGGCTGCCCGTCCGCCCGGGTTGGGGCGCTCCATCGGGGTGTCGCGTCCAAAAGTCTGCATTGTGTGCTTGCCTTTCCATTATTGCTATGGGAAATAATGTAAATAAAGACAAGCAACAAGTAAAGAGAAACCGATATTCAGTCAGTATTCTTGCCGGTTGAGCGCTCAAGCCGCCTTTTGCGCCACGCCGAATCGCGTGGCCAATTTGTCAAGATGCTTGTCCCGGGTCCATAGCGTCGTGTTGGGCGTAATCAGGACTGATGCGAGCAAGATGAGATCAATGAGGCCGCAGCCAGCACCAAACAAGGAGTGGCGTTCAATAAACGCCATGGTTTCGCGCACACTACAGTGTTGGACCATCCTCAGGCGTCCAAGGTCGCCCAAGGTTTTGGATCTGGGTGCCGGAGGCGTGCCGCATGCAAGTTCTCCGATGATCATGGGATGTGTCAACGCCAAATCCTGCTTGAGCAAGTTCGCAAGCATCTCATTACGGCTGCGAAAGTGATCAATCCATAGTACGGTATCGACGAGCACACCGTTCATCAGGCGGGCTCAAACCGGCGGCGTGGCACGTCAGGCATGTCGGGAGCCGTTCCGCCCAGGGCTATCAAGCGTTTTGCCGCTTGAACGCGCACAAAAGTCTTGATGGCCTCACGAAAAAGGTCGGCTTTGTCCATGCTCGGATCGGCGAGCTCAATGGCACTGTTGTATAGCTCATCATCAATTGTTACGGTGGTTCTCATGACGGGTCCTTTGAATCAATTTTGATTCAAGTATGTATCGAAAATCGCATCACTTCAAGTGTGACCCGTGCTGTCGCCATCGATGCGCCGAGCGGTTTTCGCTCTGGGGGAGATAGACGGCAGGGCCGCTTTGCGCTATAATTTGCAGGTTTAGCCATTCTTACATCTACCGTAGCGCCTACCACTCAATCCCATCATTCATCTTGACGTCCGACTCCAGTGCCACAACGCGCACGGACACCCGGCCGCCAGTCTGACGTGGCGTAGCTACGGTAACTTTACAGGAGTTACCCTTGCCGCCATTTTTTTCTGGCCCTGCCGTTCCAGCCATCCTCGCGCTTGCAGACGGAACGATCTTTAAAGGTATTTCCATCGGTGCCGCCGGGCACACGACCGGCGAGGTGGTGTTCAACACCGCCATGACGGGCTACCAGGAAATCCTCACCGACCCGAGCTACTCGCGTCAAATGGTCACGCTGACCTATCCCCACATTGGCAACACCGGCATCAACGCGGAAGACGTCGAGTCGAGCAAGGTGCACGCCGCCGGCCTGATCATCCGCGACTTGCCGCTGCTGGCATCGAACTTCCGCTCCACCCAGACCCTGTCGGACTACCTGAAGGCGGAAGGCATCGTCGCCATCGCCGGCATCGACACCCGCAAGCTCACGCGCATCTTGCGCGAAAAGGGCGCGCAGGGCGGCGCCATCCTGGTGGGCCAACTGGGCAAGGAGCCGCTCGAAGCACAGGCGCTGGAACTGGCGCGCTCCTTCCCGGGCCTGGCCGGCATGGACCTGGCCAAGGTGGTCTCGACCAAGGAAGCCTACGAATACACGGAAACGGAATGGCAGCTGGGCAGCGGCTACGGCAAGCTGACCGACCCGAAATTCCACGTCGTCGCCTTCGACTACGGCGTCAAGCGCAATATCCTGCGCATGCTGACCGAGCGCGGCTGCCGCGTGACGGTGCTGCCGGCGCAAGCGACGGCCGCCGACGCGCTGGCGCTGAACCCGGACGGCATCTTCCTGTCCAACGGCCCCGGCGACCCGGAGCCATGCGACTATGCGATCGCCGCCACCCGCGAACTGATCGAGAAGGGCATCCCGACCTTCGGCATCTGCCTGGGCCACCAGATCATGGCATTGGCCTCTGGCGCGAAGACGCTGAAGATGAAGTTTGGCCACCACGGCGCCAACCATCCGGTGCAGGACCTCGATTCGAAGCACGTGATGATCACGTCCCAGAACCACGGTTTCGCCGTCGATGCCGCCACGCTGCCAGCGAATTGCCGCGTGACCCATGTTTCCCTGTTCGACGGTTCGCTGCAGGGCTTTGCCCGCACCGACAAGCCGGCGTTCTGCTTCCAGGGCCACCCGGAAGCCTCGCCCGGTCCGCTCGACGTTGCCTACCTGTTTGACCGCTTCATCTCCCTGATGCAAGCCACGGAGAAAAAATAATATGCCAAAACGTAGTGATATCAAAAGCATCCTGATCATTGGCGCCGGCCCGATCATCATCGGCCAGGCCTGTGAATTCGATTATTCCGGTGCACAGGCGTGCAAGGCGCTGCGCGAGGAGGGCTACAAAGTCATCCTCGTCAACAGCAATCCGGCCACCATCATGACCGACCCGGAAATGGCGGACGTGACCTATATCGAGCCGATTACCTGGAAGGTGGTCGAGCGCATCATCGCCAAGGAGCGTCCCGACGCGATCCTGCCGACCATGGGCGGCCAGACGGCGCTGAACTGCGCGCTGGACCTGCACAACAACGGCGTGCTGGAAAAGTACAAGGTTGAACTGATCGGCGCGACGCCCGAAGCGATCGACAAGGCCGAGGACCGTTCCAAGTTCAAGGACGCGATGACCAAGATCGGCCTCGGTTCGGCGCGCTCCGGCGTGGCCCATTCGATGGAAGAATCGTGGGCCGTGCAAAAGACGGTAGGCTTCCCGACCATCATCCGTCCATCGTTCACCATGGGCGGTAGTGGCGGCGGCATCGCCTACAACGAAGAAGAATTCGAGACCATCTGCAAGCGCGGCCTGGAAGCTTCGCCGACCTCCGAACTGCTGATCGAAGAATCGCTGATCGGCTGGAAAGAGTACGAGATGGAAGTGGTGCGCGACAAGGCGGACAACTGCATCATCATCTGCTCGATCGAAAACCTCGACCCGATGGGCGTGCACACGGGCGACTCGATCACCGTGGCCCCGGCGCAGACGCTGACGGACAAGGAATACCAGATCATGCGCAACGCCTCCCTGGCGGTGCTACGCGAAATCGGCGTGGACACGGGCGGCTCGAACGTGCAGTTCTCGATCAACCCGGCCGACGGCCGCATGATCGTCATCGAGATGAACCCGCGCGTGTCGCGTTCGTCGGCGCTGGCGTCGAAAGCGACCGGCTTCCCGATCGCCAAGATCGCGGCCAAGCTGGCCGTGGGCTTCACGCTCGACGAACTGCGCAACGAGATCACGGGCGGTGCGACCCCGGCCTCGTTCGAACCGTCGATCGACTATGTGGTCACGAAGATCCCGCGCTTCACGTTCGAGAAATTCCCGGCAGCGGACCATCACCTGACGACGCAGATGAAATCCGTCGGCGAAGTGATGGCCATTGGCCGCACCTTCCAGGAATCGTTCCAGAAAGCGCTGCGCGGCCTGGAAGTGGGCGTGGACGGCTTGAACGAAAAAACCAAGGACCGCGAAAAGCTCGAAGAAGAGCTGGGCGAGCCAGGTCCGGACCGCATCTGGTACGTGGGCGACGCCTTTGCCCAGGGCTTCACGATGGAAGAGGTGCACAACCTGACCCGCATCGATCCGTGGTTCCTGATCCAGATCAAGGAAATCGTCGACATCGAACTGTGGCTCGACACCCAGAAGCTGGAAAACCTGGACCGCGCGACCTTCTACAAGCTCAAGCAAAAAGGCTTCTCGGACCGCCGCCTGGCTTTCCTGCTGCACCAGACGCCGGCCGAAATCCGCGCCGCGCGCCATGCAATGAACATCCGTCCCGTGTACAAGCGGGTGGACACCTGCGCGGCCGAATTCGCCACCAACACGGCCTATATGTACTCGACGTATGACGAAGAGTGCGAGTCCAAGCCGACCGACCGCAAGAAGATCATGGTGCTGGGCGGTGGCCCGAACCGCATCGGCCAGGGGATCGAGTTCGACTACTGCTGCGTGCACGCGGCCCTCGCGATGCGCGAAGACGGCTACGAGACCATCATGGTCAACTGCAATCCGGAGACCGTCTCGACCGACTACGACACGTCCGACCGCCTGTATTTTGAATCGCTGACGCTCGAAGACGTGCTCGAAATCGTGGAACTGGAAAAACCGGTGGGCGTGATCGTCCAGTACGGCGGCCAGACGCCATTGAAGCTCGCGCTTGACCTCGAAGCGAACGGCGTGCCCATCGTCGGCACCTCGCCCGACATGATCGACGCGGCCGAAGACCGCGAGCGCTTCCAGAAGCTGCTGCACGAACTGGGCCTGCGCCAGCCGCCGAACCGCACCGCGCGCACCGAAGAAGAGGCGCTGCGCCTGGCGCAGGAAATCGGCTATCCGCTGGTGGTGCGCCCTTCCTACGTGCTGGGCGGCCGCGCGATGGAAATCGTCCACGAGCAGCGTGACCTCGAGCGCTACATGCGCGAAGCGGTCAAGGTGTCGAACGACTCGCCGGTGCTGCTGGACCGCTTCCTCAACGACGCCATCGAGTGCGACGTCGACTGCATCTCCGACGGCGAGACCACCTTCATCGGCGGCGTGATGGAGCACATCGAGCAAGCCGGCGTGCACTCGGGCGACTCGGCCTGCTCGCTGCCGCCTTACTCGCTCAAGCAAGAGACCATCGACGAACTCAAGCGCCAGACCTCGCTCATGGCCAAGGGCCTGAACGTGGTGGGCCTGATGAACGTGCAGTTCGCGATCCAGCAGCAAGAGATCGACGGCGTCAGGCAAGACGTGGTGTTCGTGCTCGAAGTCAATCCGCGCGCCTCGCGCACGGTGCCGTTCGTGTCCAAGGCCACCGGCCTGCAGCTGGCGAAGATCGCCGCACGCTGCATGGTGGGCCAGACCCTGGCCTCGCAAGGCATCACCAAAGAAGTGATCCCGCCGTTCTTCAGCGTCAAGGAAGCCGTGTTCCCGTTCGTGAAATTCCCGGGCGTCGACACCATCCTGGGCCCTGAAATGAAATCGACGGGTGAAGTGATGGGCGTGGGCATGACCTTCGGCGAAGCCTTCGTGAAGTCGCAGCTCGGCGCCGGCATCAAGCTGCCGACCTCGGGCAAGGTGTTCCTGTCGGTGAAGGCGTCGGACAAGCCGCGCACCGTGCAGGTCGCGCGCGACCTGGTGGAACTGGGCTTCCAGCTCGTCGCCACCAAGGGTACGGCCGCCGTCATCGCCGCCGCCGGCATTCCTGTGACGCCCGTGAACAAGGTGATCGAGGGGCGTCCGCACGTGGTCGACATGATCAAGAACCACGAGATCGCCCTGGTGGTGAACACGGTCGAAGAAAAGCGCAGCGCCATCGTGGACTCGCGCCAGATCCGTATTTCGGCTTTGGCCTCGCGGGTGACGACTTATACTACAATTGCGGGTGCCGAAGCGGCCGTGGAGGGGATGCGTCACCTCGACGAGCTGCGTGTGTACGATTTACAAGGCCTGCATAAGTCATTAAACTAAGCGGCTGGCAGTACCTTTAACCACAGAGCTCGCGCGGCTGTTGCGCGCGGCCTCTGTGGTTTTCACTTTTTGTAGAAAACAGATTATCAACATGAACACTACTGTTCCACTCACCAAATTCGGCGCCGAGCTCCTGAAGGAAGAACTGCACCAGCTCAAAACGAAGGAACGCCGCATCGTCATCGATGCGATCGCCGAAGCGCGCTCGCACGGCGACCTGTCGGAGAACGCGGAATACGACGCGGCCAAGGAGCGCCAGGCGTTCGTGGAAGGCCGTATCGCCGAACTGGAAGGCAAGCTCGGTGCTGCTCAAATTATCGACCCGGCCACGCTGGACGCCGAAGGCCGGGTGGTCTTTGCCTCGACCGTGCACCTGGAAGACCTGGACAATGGCCAGAAGGTGACGTACCAGATCGTCGGCCTCGACGAAGCCGACCTGAAGATGAACAAGGTGTCGGTGACCTCGCCGATCGCGCGCGCGCTGATTGGCAAGTATGCCGGCGACATCGTCGAAGTGCAGGCCCCGTCCGGCCCGCGCGAATACGAAATCCTCGAAGTGCGCTACGTTTGATGCTCAAAGCGCGCCTGCGCCTGCTGGTCGCCGCGGTGTGGGCGGGCAGCATGTGGACGGTGGGTTACCTGGTGGCGCCGACGCTGTTTGCCACCCTGGAGCGCACGCTGGCCGGGCAGGTGGCCGGCAGCATGTTCGGGGTGGAAGCGTGGCTGTCGATTGGCTGCGCGGCCGCGATGCTGCTGCTGGAGCGGCGCCGCACGATGGTGCTGGTGGTGCTGGCGATGCTGGCCTGTACGCTGGCCTCGCATTTTGGCATCCAGCCGCTGATGGCCGAAGCCCATGGCACGCCGCGTTTCGGCATGCTGCATGGGATCTCGAGTGTGATTTACCTGGTTGAGAGCCTGCTGGCGGGTGTGCTGTTAATGGTGGGTGACGCTGCGCTTACCCACCCTGCGCCACTTCACGGGACTTAGGCAGAGGCGTAGGGTGGGTGAGGGCGGCGCCCGTTACCCACCATGCTCCGCCAACGGCTTATTTGCTACCGAGCGCGCTCTTCTTGCTGCTGGTCTGGCGTGGCTTGGCGCGCTTGATGGCGCCGCCCGCGGTAACGCGTTCATTCCCCTTGATCATGACCTTGGTGACGGACGGGCGCTTGGTGCCGCTGGCACTGGCCTTGACGATGGTCACTTCTCGCATGCCCTTGCCGCGCGTGCCGGTCTTTTCCTTGACCACTTCCTTCTTCGGACGGTAGATCACCAGCAGCTTGCCGATATGTTGCACGGGCGCGGCGTCCAGTTCCAGGCAGATCGCTTCGTAAATCTCGTTGCGCATTTCGCGGTCGTCGCCAAACACGCGCACCTTGATCAGGCCGTGCGAGTCGAGACTGGCCGAGATTTCCTTCGACACGGAAGGGGTCAGGCCCGCTTCGCCAATGATGACGACAGGCTTGAGCGCGTGGGCTTCAGCGCGCAGGGCGCTGCGTTCGGCGGGGGTCAGTTTGATCATAATTTTCTTTTTTGAAGTCCTTTAAAGGCAGTATTCTACGCGAATGGCTAAGAACAAACTCAATAAAAACTGGTTACACGACCACATTAACGACCCCTACGTCAAGTTGGCGCAGAAAGAGGGTTACCGTGCGCGCGCCGCCTACAAGCTCAAGGAAATCGACGAGGACGCCAAACTGATCAAGCAAGGCCAGGTCATTGTCGACCTCGGCTGCACGCCGGGCAGCTGGGGCCAGTACGTGCGCCGCAAGCTCGCCGGCAAGGATGGCGGCGGCATCAACGGCACCCTGATCGGCCTCGACATGCTGCCGATGGAACCGATCGCCGACATGCACTTCATCCAGGGCGACTTCCGCGAAGCGCGTGCCCTGCGCGCCCTCGACAAGATCCTGGAAGGGCGCAAGTGCGACCTGGTGCTGTCGGACATGGCGCCGAACCTGTCGGGCATTCCGACGGCGGACGCCGCACGGATGGAGCATCTTATCGATTTGGCAATCGAGTTCTCGCAATATCACATGAAACCGGGCGGCGCCTTGCTGGTCAAATGCTTTAAAGACATGGGTTTCAGCCAGATCGTCGAGAAATTCCGCGACGAATTCAAGGTCGTCCAGCAGAAAAAGCCCAAGGCCAGCCGCGACAAATCGTCCGAAATCTTCCTGCTCGGGCGCGGGCTGAAGAACCCGGCGCAGGGCGAGCGCGTGTTCGAGGAAGAAGCTGCCCCTTGATATTTTGGGGCAAGGCCGCACATCCGGACTGGGAAGTGCCGCCAAAAGCATTCCAAACTTGATACTATGACCGCGTTTTTGGCCCATTTTTTCGATATGCACGCCTGTACCGCGTGGTACAGACAGGCATTTGCGAGTAAAATCGGCGTTCTAAAATCGGTAAAAGACGCGCTGGCGTCGAAGGAGTTTTCGTGAATAACATGTTTTCCAAATCTGCCATCTGGGTGGTGGTAGCCCTGCTTCTGTTCATGTTGTTCAAGCAGTTCGACCACAGCAGTGTTTCCGGTGGCAGCAAAACCATCGCTTATTCCGACCTGCTCGACGAAGTCAAGGCCAAACGCGTCAAGGACGTGGTCATTGTAGGCAGCAGCATCACGGCCACCCGCACGG
>JAZJYP010000105.1:0-9055 GCA_040390345.1 Pseudomonadota bacterium
CGACGTTCAGTCGGCGACGACGACGCGGTTCTTGCCGGTCTGCTTGGCCTGGTACATGGCCTTGTCGGCGCGCTGGACCAGGCTGGCCTGGTCTTCATTGGGCACGCGCAGCGCCACTCCGGCCGAGAAGGTGATCAAGACCTTTTCGTTGTCGTGCATGAAGAAGTGCTTGGTCAATTCGCGCTGCAGGCGCGTCATCGTGGCCGAGGCCGCCTCCACCGTCGTCTCCGGCAGCAGGATCAGGAATTCCTCGCCGCCGAAACGGGCAATCACGTCGATCGAACGCAGCGTCCCCTTGACAATCTTGACCAGGTGCTTGAGCGCCGCGTCGCCGGCCAGGTGGCCGTAGTTGTCATTGAGGCGCTTGAAGTCGTCCAGGTCGAGCATGGCGATGCACAGGGGCGTGCCGCGCCGGTCCGAGCGCGAAGTCTCGCGTTCGAACACATCGTCGAGGCCGCGCCGGTTCAGGCTGCCCGTCAGCTGGTCTTCGCGCACCAGCTCGCTCATATGCTGGAGCTTCGCTTCGAGCGCGTGGATGCGCTGCTCGGCTTCCTGCACTTCCTGGCGCGCCGCCACCATGCGGTCGCGCGACTTCAGGGCCTCGGTCTGGACGATGCGCGTCTCGCGCAGCACGTCGTCGAGGATGTGGTTCAGTTCGGTAATATTGTCGGCACGGCTGATCTTTTCCGAAAACGTGCCGATCTTTTCGTGGAAGTCGCCCGTCGACGTGGCCACCTGGCCGAGGCGGTCGATGAAGGTCATCATCATGTTCTTGACCGTGCTCTTGACGTCGGACAGGCTGTGTTTCAACTGGCTCTGCTTGTAGATGACTTCCTTCAGGCTGCGCGTGGCGTCTTCCAGGGCGCGCTGGTCGATCGGCCCGCTGATGAGGGACTGCACCGATTCGATCTGTCCGCGCAGCCAGCTGTCGTCGTCGAGCAGTTCGCTGACGTTTTCGAGCAGCAGCTTGAACAGGCGCAACAGCAATTCCTGCTGTTCGGCCACGTCGCCGGTCTTGATCTCGATCTGGTAGCACAGCTGCTTGAGGCGGCCGGCGATTTCATTGAGCGCTTCTTCGGTGTGCGCGGCCTTGACGGCGGCGCCCAGCGATTCGGCTTCCGTCACCAGGGTCGGCGCGCCGGCCAGCAGGGAGGCCAGGGCAAAGGCGAGGGTGCGCGAGAGCAGTTCGCGCAGCTGTTTGGCTTCCGTCGTCTCCGGCGTGGGCGCCAGTTCGATGCTCTTGCCGGTCTTGCGCAAGTGCTTTTCGACCAGCTGGCTCAGGTTTTTCGCGTAGCCATCCCAGTCGCGGTTCTTCACCGCGCGGTTGAAGCGGCGCCCGAAATCGGCCATGTCGCCGGCCGTCTCGGTGAGCTTGCTGGCCAGGCTGGCGAGCACGTCCTCGGCGCCGTGGTCGGCGGCGGCCGCTTCGGGAATCTGGGGTGGTGCCTCGGCGATGCCGGCGATTTCGTTGTAGATGATCCGGTACGCTTCCGGGGTCGGCGCGATGCGGCGCGTGGCGAGGCGGCGGAAGGCTTCGCGCGCGATATCGGCGGGATTTTGTTCGGACGGACTGGCAGGTGTACTGGACATGGTGGAGCGTAAGCCTTTACATAGATGCTGTACTGGTAGTGTCTCCATGATAGGCCAGTGCCGCGCCCGCCAAATCCTTGAATAGAAGCCAATAAGGCGTTCTTCTTGACAACGTGCCTAGTCGATCAACTGGTTCTTGATAGCATAGTGTGTCAGTTCTGCGCTATTTTTCAACTTCATTTTGACCAGCAGGCGCGAACGGTATTCACTGATCGTCTTGACCGACAGCGACAGTTCCCTGGCGATCGTGCCCACCGTCTTGCCCGAAGCGATCATCGTCAGGGTCTGGTATTCGCGGTCGGACAGGGTCTCGTGGGGCGCCTGCTCGTGGTCGTCGCCGACCTGGTTGGCCAGTTCCTGGGCCAGCGCCGCCGACACGTATTTCTGGCCGGCCGCCACCTGGCGGATCGCCACCACCAGTTCGCGCGGGGCGCTCTGCTTGGTCAGGTAGCCGGCCGCGCCGGCCTTGAGCGAGCGGATCGCGTACTGGTCTTCGCGGTGCATGGACAGCATCAGCACGGCCAGGTCGGGGTTTTCCTTCTTGACCAGCTTGAGCACTTCAATGCCGCTGCGGTCGGGCAGCGAAATATCGAGCAGCATCACATGGCATTTGGCCTTGCGGAACAGCTTGATGGCATCGACGCCGTTTTCGGCCTCGCCGGCGACGATGATGTCGCGCGAATCGGCCAGGATCTGCTTGAGGCCTTCGCGCACGATGGCATGGTCATCGGCGATAAAGACCCGGATAGTTGCTTTTTCTGTCATTGCGTCTGGTATCGGTTGCGGTACGGCCCAGCCCCTATTATCTGCTGATTGGCGCGCTAATGCGAAATCTTAATGGACAGCAAGGTGCCGCCGCCGCGCGCCGGACCGACGGCCAGGGTGCCGCCCAGGGCCTGCACACGCTCCTGCATGCCGCGCAGGCCGAAGGACTGGGGCTTCTTGCGGTCGCCCGGCGCCATGCCCACGCCGTTGTCGGCGATGTCCAGGCGCACCGTGCCGGCGGCGCGTTCGAGCGTGACGTCGACGCGGCTGGCGCGCGCGTGCTTGGCGATATTGGTCAGTGCTTCCTGGAAGATGCGAAACAGGGCCGTGGCGTGGTCGGGCGCCAGGTCCACCTCGTCGATATTGGCGCTGAAGCGGCAGGTGATGCCCACTTGCTGCTCGAATTCCTTGGCTTGCCAGTCGAGCGCGGCGACCAGGCCGAAGTCGAGCATCGACGGGCGCAGGTCGAGCGAGATGCGGTGCACCGAGTCGATGGTGCGGTCGACCAGGGCATCGACATAGGCGGCCTTGTCGAGCAGTTGCGGGTCATCGGGCAGGCGCTTGACCAGCATGGCCAGGGCCATCTTGATGGCCGTCAGGTTGCCGCCCAGGTCGTCGTGGATTTCGCGCGCGATGCGGGCGCGCTCTTCTTCCTTGACCTGCTCGATGTGGGCGGTCAGCTCGGCCAGGCGGGCACGCGACTGCTTCACTTCCAGGCGCTCGGTGCGGCTGGTGGTGATATTGGTCATGATGCCGTCCCACAGCACGCCGCCTTTGACCGGCTGGGGCGAGGAGCGCAGGTTGATCCACTTGACGTCCTTCCAGGCGTCGATCCAGATGCGGCCTTCCCAGTTCCAGGCCGACAGGTTGGCCGCCGACGCTTGCAGCGCGGCCAGGTAGGAGGGCTGGTCTTCTTCGAGGATCAGGCGCAGGAACAGCTGCGGCTCGTTTTGCAGGGCGTCGGCGTCGATGCCGAGCAGGGCGCGGCAGCCGTCGGACAGGTAGGGGAAGTCGACGCTGCCGTCGGCCATCAGCGTGAACTGGTAGACCAGGCCGGGAGTATGGGTCGGGGGCGTGCTCATCGGTTCAGCGGCGGCTGCGGCGCATCATCACGAACAGGCGGCGCAGGATGCGCAGGGTGCGGTGGCGTTTGCGCTCGGGGCCGCGCGGGCGCAGCAAGGTGCGCAGGCCATCGACGCCGGCACGCACGGCGCCGCGAATGCGCAGGCGCAGCGCCTTGATCGAGCGCATCGCGCGGGTGGCGCGCAGGCGCGCGATCCAGCGGTCCTTGACGTCCATGAATTTGTCGTGCCAGCGCGCGAACCAGGCCAGCTCCATCAGCTTGGGCTTGGTCAGCGCATACAGGCGCGCCACGGCCGCCGCGCCGCCGACCTTGGCGGCCAGGATGACGAGCACGCCGGCGAAGGCGTGGCCGTGGGCGATGGCCATCAGCGCGAGGATCTTGACGGGGAACAGCAGCACGGCCGGCAGCATGAACAGCAGCATCGCGCCCCAGGGCGGCAGCGCCTTGATATGGGTTTCAAGATTGCGGATCGGCGGCCAGCTGGTGATATAGCCGATCAGGCGCGCGCCGATGTCCCAGAACCAGTCTTCCAGCAGCAGGATCAGGGCGGCCGCATAGACCAGCGGTGCGAACAGGTGGCTGCGCCATTTATGCTTGGCTTTCATGCGTCTCCATCTCCAGGCGTCGTGCGCCCCATGTGCAGGATGATACGTGAAAACACAAGCGTGGCGGCCGCCGATATTGACATCACGGCCAGCCGATCTGCGCCGCGCGGCGCAGGCTGGCCTGGACGACGAGGCGGTGGATGGGCGCGATGACGAGGAGATATGCACGCCCGAGCAGGTTGTGGCAGTGGACGACGGTCGAGACGGTCAGCTGCCGTCCATCGGCTGTGGCCGAGCACAGCACCGAGACGCGGAAGTCGAGGTGCTTGTCGTCTTCCCCCACGACGACCTCGTCCGCGCCGACGCTGTAGACCTTGAAGATGCCCACGCGCCTGGCGTTGGCGTCACCGGCCAGCGTCGCCAGGTGTTTGGCGGTCTTCAGGCCAAAGCGCGCCACGATTGCATCGCGCACGCTGGTGAGCAGCCCGATCCACGCCGGCTGGTGCGCAAAGATGAAGCGCGCCAGCGTTTCGGGATCCCTCGAGGCGCCAGACGGCAGCCCGATCGCGAAAGCGTCGGCGAGGTTCAGGGTCGGATGCAGGCGGGAAATGCCGGAACGGGAGGGAAGTGCAACCGCAGTGACGTTCATCAATTCATTTGGCATCGTGCGCTTTCTTCGTTGTTGCGATGGCCGCGATATACTTCGGGCAAACTTCATTTTGACTTGAAAAGGCAGGCCACGCCAATGGCAATCGAGATTTCTTCCGACGCGACAAAGCTCGCGATCGCCTCCATCCAGCGCTATTTTTCGGAAAACATGGACGAAGCAATCGGTAGCCTGGAAGCCGGTTCCTTGCTGTCGTTCTTCTTGAAGGAAATCGGGCCGGTCATCTACAACAAGGCGGTCGTCGATGCGCAGGCCAGCCTTCAGCAGCGCGTCGCTGAGCTGGACGTGGAAGTGTATGAGGAAGAGTTCGGATATTGGGCGGCTGCGCGCAAGGGTTCGCGCTGATCATATGCCGTTACAATGGTGCGCATGAATAAAGCTTTTGTCAAAGAGACGGACGACGACGATGATGCCGAGGCGCTCGCGCTGGCGCAAGCCATTCCGGCCGGCTCGAAGAATTACATCACGCCGGCCGGCTACCAGCGCATCAAGGACGAGCTGCTCCAGCTGATCGACGTGGACCGGCCGGAAGTGGTGCGCATCGTGCACTGGGCTGCCTCGAATGGCGACCGTTCGGAAAACGGCGACTACATCTACGGCAAGAAGCGCTTGCGCGAGATCGACCGGCGCATCCGCTTTCTCACCAAGCGCATGGATTCGGCGGCCGTGGTCGACCCGAGCGTCCACCACGGCAACGACCAGGTCTATTTCGGCGCAACCGTCACCTACCAGAACAAGGCCGGCGTGGAACACACGGTGACGATCGTCGGCATCGATGAACTCGATCCCCTCAAGGGCAAGATCAGCTGGGTCTCGCCGGTGGCGCGCGCGCTGACCAAGGCGCGCGAAGGCGATTTGATCACCCTGGCCACGCCGCTCGGCATGGAAGAATTGGAAATCCTCGGCGTCGATTATCCGGCACCTGCCGATTGAACGGAACAAGCCGGGCACGCGTGCCCACGCGTAACTACAACATTCGTGCGCGCGTGGGCACATTGTGCCCACCCTACGGCAGTGCGGATTCAGGGCGTGGCGTGCTGAAAACGGCACCGTCGCCGCGGGGGAGGCGGCGACGGGCGCAGTGGTTGGGGTGGGGCTCTCGGATAGGAAAAGTATAGCTCGGCCAACTGGAAGTTTTCAGCGTTTGTGCGTATTATTTACCCTTAATCACCGAGTAAAACGCTGCCATGGACAAGATTGACCGCGATATCATCGACCTGTTGCGCCCTGATGGCCGCCTCAGCTACCGCGAGCTGGGCGAGGCCGTTTGCCTGTCGGCCAATACGGTCGCCGAGCGCGTGCGCAAGCTGGTGGGCGACGGCGTGCTCGAAGGCTTCGGCGCGCGCGTGAACCTGGCGGCGGTCAACCTGCAAGTGCAGGCGATGATCGATGTGAAGCTCTTGCCCGGCACGGCGGCCAGCCATTTCGAAGCGGTCCTGGCCACCATTCCCGGCGTGGTCGAATCGTTCCTCCTTACCGGCAGCTACGACTACCTGTTGCGCGTAGCTTGCCGCGACCAGGCTGGCCTGGTCCAGGTGATCGAGGCGCTGCGCTCGCGCGCCGGCGTGCAGGACACCCACAGCCGCATGATTTTGCGCCAGGCCGATATCCACGCCCCTTTGCCACGCTAGAAACGCTATACTTTTTTGCGCGCTGCGTGGCAGCGCCCAAACAAGGAGAGTGCGATGGGGTGGAAAAAGATCGTCGTGGCGCTGCAATGCGTCTTTGTCGCGGGCCTGGTGCACGCCGCGGACCTGGCACAGCGCCGCCAGGAGTTCGACCAGCTGGTCAAGGAGCAGTGGGAATACACGCTGCGCTCGCAGCCCGAATACGCGACCTATGTCGGCGACAAGCGCTATAACGACCGCCTCTCCGACTATTCGCTGGCCGCCGTCGCCGCCGACGAAAAGGCGGACCGCGATTTCCTGCGCCGCTTCGAAGCGATCGACGGCAGCGGTTTCGAGGAGCAGGAAAAACTGAGCCTGGACCTGATGGTGCGCAAGCTGCGCCTGGCCGTCGAGGAAACCCGTTTCAAGGATTGGGAAATGCCGGTGCTGCAAAATTCCGGCCCGCACCTGGACCTGCCGCAACTGGTCTCCTTCGCGCCCTTCGCCACGGTGAAGGACTATGAAGACTACATCGCGCGCCTGCACCAGGTGCCGCGCCTGTTCAACGCGATGATGCAGCGCATGGATGCCGGCATTCGCGACAAGCGCCTGCCGCCGCAATTCCTGCTCAAGGCCATCGTTGGCCAGTGTCGCGACATCGCGCGCACGGACACGGCCAAGTCGCCGTTCGCGCAGCCGCTCGAGAAGCTGCCCGCGACATTCTCCGACGCCGACAAGGCGCGCCTGCGCAAGTCCCTGCTCGATGCCGTCCGCCACGATGTTGCGCCAGCCTACGCCAAGCTGGCCACCTATGTCGAGAAGCGCTACGTGCCGCACGGGCGCAAGGAAGTGGGCATGTGGTCGCTGCCGGACGGCGAAGCAAACTACGCCTTCAACGCGCGCCGCTCCACCACCACGACGCTGACGCCGGAGCAGATCCACCAGATTGGCCTGTCGGAAGTGGCGCGCATCGAAACGAAGATGGACGAGATCGCGCGCCAGCTCGGCTTCAAGGACCGCGCCGCCTTCAACGCCAGCCTGGCCGGCAACCCGGCCCTGCACGTGACTTCGCGCCAGCAGATCATCGACCTGTACGACAAATACACGCAGCAGATGAACGCCAAGCTGCCGGCCCTGTTTGGCACGCTGCCCAAGTCCAAACTGATTATCGAATCGATGGAAGCGTTCCGCGAAGTGGGCGGTCCGGGTGCGCAATACATGCGCGGCACGCGCGACGGCAGCCGTCCGGGCCGCGTGGTCGTCAACACGGGCAGCTTCGAGTCGCGCCTGACCTTGTCGGTTGAAACGACGGCCCTGCACGAAGGGGTGCCTGGCCACCACATGCAAAACGCGGTCGCGATGGAGCTGCCCAACCTGCCGCCGTTCCGCAACAATATGCACTTCACGGCCTATGGCGAAGGCTGGGCACTGTATGCCGAACGCCTGGGTGAAGAGCTGGGCTTCTACAGCGACCCATACAGCAACTACGGCCACCTGCAGGATGAAATGCTGCGCGCAATCCGCCTTGTCGTCGACACCGGCCTGCACTACAAGCGCTGGAGCCGCCAGCAGGTGGTGGACTTCTTCCACGCCCATTCGGCCTTCGAGGAAGTGGAAGTGCAAAGCGAGACCGACCGCTACATCGTCTGGCCGGGCCAGGCGCTGGGCTACAAGATCGGCCAGCTGAAGATCCTCGAACTGCGCGCGTATGCGAAAGAGCAGCTGGGCGCGAAGTTCGACATCCGCGCCTTCCACGACCAGGTGCTGGGCGCGGGCGCGCTGCCGCTCGACGTGCTCGAAGCGCGCATCAAGGCCTGGGTGGCACGGCAATTGGGATAAACGCGTGGGCCCACGGGCCCACCCTACGGTAGGGTGGGCACAGGTGCCCACGCGGTCGCTTACGAGCGTTCGCGTTCGACCCGGGTCACCCCTGCCACGCTACGCAGGTTGCGGATCAAATGGGCCAGGTGCACGCGGTCCTTGATCTGGATCGTGAAGCGCAGCTGCGTCATCACGTGTTCTTCATCTTCGTCCATGCCCACGTAGGAGATGTTGGCGTCGGACTCGCCGATTTCGGCTGCCACGCGCGCGAGGATACCTTTTTCGTTGTTGATCAACAGGCGGATGCGCGTGTCGAAGCGACGGTTCAGTTCCGTGCCCCACTGGACCGGGATCCAGCGGTCCGGCTCCTTGGCGCGCAGGCGCTTGGCCGGCATGCAGTCGCTGGTGTGGACGATGAGGCCCTGGTCGCGCCGCAACTGGCCGATGACATGGTCGCCGGGGATCGGCTGGCAGCACGGCGCCAGCTGCACCGATACGCCTTCGCTGCCGTAGATGGTGACGGGATCGAGCTCGTTCGCGCCCGCTTCGTGCGAGGGCAGGCTAGCCAGGTCGTCGTCGATCAGGCCGAAGATGTGGCGCGCCACCAGGGCCGCCATGCGCTTGCCGATGCCGATGTCGGCATACAGCTCGTCCATCGACTTGGCCGACGATTCATTGAGCAGTTTTTCCACCGTCGGCGGCGGCAGTTCCGGATTGATGTTCAGGCTCACCAGTGCCTGCGCCAGCAGTTCCTGGCCCAGTTCCACCGATTCGGACAGGTTGATCGTGCGCAGGTGGTGGCGGATCGCCGAACGGGCCTTGCCGGTGCGGACAAAGGCCAGCCAGGTCGGGCTGGGGCGCGATGTGGGATCGGTGGTGATCTCGACGATGTCGCCGTTGCGCAGCTCCGTGCGCAACGCTGCCGGCTCGTTGTTGATCTTGATCGACACCGTATGGTCGCCAATGCCGGTGTGGA
>JAZJYP010000106.1:0-12247 GCA_040390345.1 Pseudomonadota bacterium
CGAGTTTTTCAGGCCGTCAGGCGCTGGCTGCCGACTTGTGTATAACGAGGTGCGTTAGAGGCCGGTCGCTCATGATCGTTCCGATTGGGGAAGAGGTATTTGCCGCCGCCGGTCACCTCGTGCAAATCGCGCAGAAGGACCCAGCCTTGCCGTGGAAGATTCACTTGATGGTCAAGTTTACGTGGATTGATCCTCTTTTTCCCCATTTTCATGCGGTGCCAAGGAATGACCCAGACTTCGTTTTCAAGATCAATTTCTGACCAAGGCGTCTCTACTAGCTCGCTCGTGCGGACGAATACCAACATCATCAGGCGCATTAGCACGCGAGTAGGAAAATACATCTCGGCCTGATTTTTTTGCAATGCCAAGAGGAATGCCGGTAATTCGTCTGTACCGATAGCAGCGTGGTGTCCTCGTGCCCGCGGTTTGAGCGCACCGCGCAGATCTGGGACTGGATTGTATTTGACGAGTCCCTTCGCAATCCCGTAGCGGAAAATCTGGCTACACAACTGGCCGAGGCGGGCCGCCATGTCAACGGCACCACGCCTCTCCACTTGCCGCAGCACGTCAAGCAAAAGCGGCGCATCAACCTCAGCAATAGGACGGCGACCAATCTGTGGGAAAATATCGTTTTGAAGCCGATTAATGGCCTCCTTTGCCGTATTCTCCTTCCAAACTTCGGATTTGTTCGCATGCCACTCGCGGGCAACCAGTTCGAACGTGTTCGTGGCCGACTCCCTCTGCGTGCGCTTTTCGATGCGTTTACTCTGAGCAGGATCAATACCTGCCGCCCGCTGTTTTTGGGCATTTGTCCGCTCGGCGCGCGCATCAACCAGGGACACAGTTGGATACGAGCCGAACGACAATCGGGTCTCTTTGCCATTTGCCTGTCGCACTTTCATGCGCCACAGCTTTGCGCCTGTCGGTGTCACTTCAATGTAGAGTCCACCGCCGTCGAAGAGCTTGTAGGCCTTGGCCTTCGGCTTTGCGGTACGCACTTGAATATCTGTCAGAGGGGTAATTAGTTTTGGCATTTTGGGGGCATAAGTATTTTGGGTATGGTAACACTGCCCCTAAAACTGCCCCCTAAAAACTGTGTTGTCACGAAACGAAACAAAACACATTGAAACAAAAAACCCGCGCTGTCTCTATGACGAACGCGGGCTATTGGATGTTCATGAAACGCTTTGAAACACTTTCTTGGCGGAAGCGGTGAGATTCGAACTCACGAAGGGCGCAAACCCTCGCCAGTTTTCAAGACTGGTGCCTTCAACCGCTCGGCCACGCTTCCTGCAGGCGTGCATTATACAGAAGACGCGCGCCCTTGGGCGGCATGCCCCAGCAGGAAGTAAGTCTGCATCACACCCTTGCCCTTGACTTCGATCGGCGCGCGCGTTTCGAAACTGTATTGATCGGCCACCTCGGCCTGGAAAGTCTGGCTGACATGGATCTTGCTTGGGATGCCCAGTGACTCCATGCGGCTGGCCGTGTTGACGGCGTCGCCCCATACGTCGTAAAGGAAACGCTTGAGGCCGATCACCCCGGCCACCGTGGGGCCGATGTGGATGCCGATGCGCAAGGCGAAATCGACGCCGTTGCGCTTGTTGTAGCCGTCGATGGCGCGCATGAATTCCAGCGCCAGCTCGGCAATGGCGTGGCTGTTGCCCTTGCCGACGACCATATAGGCGTCGCCAATGGTCTTGATCTTTTCCGCGTCGTAGCTGTCGACCAGGGTGTCGAACTCGGAAAATATCTGGTTCAGCACATACACGAGGGCGTCCGGCGGCATCTTGCTGGAAAAACTGGTGAAGCCGACGATGTCGGCAAACAGCACCGGCATGCGGTCGTATTTCTCGGCCTTGACGATATTGTTCTTCTTGAGCTCGTCGGCGATCGAAGCCGGCAAGGCGTTATACAAGATGTCGTCGGCGCGCGTGCGCTCGATCTCTTCCATCCGCTGGCGCCGGTACAGGTCCTGGTTTTGCGTCATCATGAAGCGGTCGATCATGCTCGTGACGACCACCACCACCAGCATATTGATCACGTCGCCATTGGTGAAGTAGTCGGGATGGCGCCCACCGAGGAACATGGCCACGGCCAGGCCGGCGGCGCTGATGGGATAGAGCACCATGCGCAGCGGGCCGGGGAAGATGAAGACGCAGGCCACCACCATCGAAATCATGGCGTAGATCGACAAGTCGCCCGAGAGGGCCCAGGAAATATAGCCAAACCAGGTAAACAGGGCCTGGCCAACCACGATGGCCGCAGCGAGCGTGGCGCTCGGCGCCTTGGCGGCAACGCCGAAGCGCACGGAGGCGATCAGGCTGAGGAAGTAGACCAGCACGGCGCCGTGCCAGGCCACCAGCAGGCGCCATTGCAAGTCCTGGCTCCACAAGCCCCCGGCAATCATCTGGACGTCGCCCGCCGCCATTGCTGCCAGCACCACCCACACGCCCACGCGCGCCACCGGCAACAGCACGCGCAAGGTCTTTTGCACAACCCAGTCGTCGAAATCGGGCCCGTCGAAGGTCGGCGCGGCGACATGCGCGCGCGCGCCCATGGCGCCGCCCAGGGCAGACAGGGGCAGCGGGTTGGCGGGGGACGGACCAGACATTTACTTCTCCGGGGAAAGATCACAGGCGAGTATCACCGCAGGTGCTTCCCCTGTCAAACGGTCAATACACCCAGCGGCAAATCAGGGTTTGTCCACGACAAGGGGCGTGCTGTCGGCGGCGACCGGCGCGCCAGGTGGAACATCGAATTCAAACACGTCGGCGCCAACGGCATAGGCGCGCAACTGCCCTCCTGCGGACAGCACGCGGATCTTGTTGACGTTGCGGCCCAACGCCACCGGGTGCCAGCTGGCGCCGCCGTCGCGCGTTTCGAAGCCGCCCTTGGTGGTGCCCACCCAGCCCAGCTCGGCCGTGGCGAAGCCGATGCCAAACTCGCGCACGCCGGCGTCGTTCACCAGGGGCAGCTCCTGCCAGTTGGCGCCGCCGTCTGTCGTCTTGAGCACCCGGCGCAGGCTTTCGGCCTTGTCGGGGTTGTAGTTCTGTACCGTCGCATAGCCAATGTCGCGCGTGGGGAAGCTGCCCTTCCAGGTCAGCTCCTGCGGGCGCGCCGATACGTAGACCTTGCTCCAGGTCTTGCCGCCGTCATGGGTCGCGACGATCAGTGCGTGCGAGGTCTCGATATTGGCGTCGCTGCCGGCAAAGACGATGCCGTTCATGGCGTCGAAGAACTTGACGTCGACGATCATCGCCACCCAAGGGCCCATATCAATATTGGCCCAACTGCGCCCGCCATCGAGCGAGCGCAGCAAACGCGCCGGGCTGCCCACGCGTCCGCCGGCGTGGATGATCGTGCGTTCGTCGAGCACGCCGGCATTGATGAAGCGCGAGGCCAGGATGTCGATCGCGCAAATGCCCTTCACGGGCGCGCCGGGCAGGTTCTTCACTACCTGCCAGCTGGCGCCGCCGTCATTGGTTTCGTACAGGGGATTGCTATCGGTCACGCCGGGGAAGTAGTCAGTGCCGATATTGCCGGCATAACCGTGCTGGGCGTCGACCATGCCAATGGCGCGGAAATAGGTGCCGGGCTGGTTGAGCACCAGCTGCCAGTGCGCGCCACCGTCGCTGCTGCGGTAGATCTTGCCTTGGCCATTGACGTAAAAACCCAGCTTCGCATCGACGAAGTAGATGTCGTCCTGTTTGCCTTTGTAGGGCTCGGTCGGCAGCTTGAACCACTGGGCGCCGTCCGGAATCGCCGGCGTTGCCGCTGGCGCGGGCAGGTTGATGGAAATCAGGCTGACCAGCGCCAGCACGCGGCAAAGTGGGTTCATGGAGCTTCCTCAGCTTGATAAAGTTCGAAATATTAGCATAAATGCAATCACACCCTCTGTCTAAGGCATCCATTCCGAGTGGCGCCTTGACATCATTAATTTTCGTATATACGATTAATATGAAAATCGTTTTCGATCTGAATAAAGACAAAGCCAATCGAGCGAAACATGGCGTTTCCCTTGCCGCGGCGAAAGTCTTCGATTGGAATGGTGCACTGACTTGGCTCGATCTGCGCAACGACTATGGCGAACCTCGCCAATGCGCGCTTGGTCTCATTGGTGCCCGTGTCTATTTCGCAGCCTTCGTCGACAGAGACGACGAGCGTCGCCTGATCTGTCTGCGCAAAGCTAACCTAAGGGAGGCAAGACGATATGACGACGAAAATTAAAATCATCCTTCCCACGGCGGAGGAAGACGCAGCGATCACCGCAGCTGCACTGGCCGATCCAGACGCACTGCCCCTGTCAGACCAAGAGCTGGCCCAGTTCCGCCCCATGCGGCCGCGCGGCCGCCCCGTTCTGGAATCAAAAAAAATCGCAACGAGTATTCGGCTCGACCCCCAAGTCATCCAGGCATTCAAGTCAACCGGACAGGGTTGGCAATCGCGGATGAATGACGTTTTGCTCGAATGGGCAACATCACACGGATTACTCGAATCGAGTTCAGGCCAATAGACGCCGTGCCTAGGCGGCGTTGGCCCAGTTCTCGCGCAGGGCCGCTTCGAAGGCTTCGGCCGTCAGCGGCGCCGAGAACAGGTAGCCCTGCACTTCGTCGCAGCCCGATTCGCGCAGGAAGGCCAGTTGTTCGGCCGTTTCGACCCCTTCGGCAATGACCTTGTGCCTGAGTTGTTGGCCGATGCTGATGATGGTGCTGGCAATGGCGCAGTCGTTGCTGTCGTCGGGCAGGCCCATGGTGAAGGAGCGGTCGATCTTGAGCGTGTCGATCGGGAAGCGCTTGAGGTAGGACAGGCTCGAATAGCCGGTGCCAAAATCGTCGAGCGACAGCGCCACGCCCAGCGCGGTGATGCGGTCCATGATGCCGATCACGCGCTCGATATTATTCATCAGCGTGCTCTCGGTGATTTCCAGCTCCAGCCAGGCGGAATCGAGTTGGTAGTGCTTCAGTGTCTGCGTCACGCGCGCGGGCAAGGCGGAGGTGAATTCGCGCGCCGACACGTTCACGGCCAGGCGCAGCGGCGGCAGACCGGCGCGCTGCCAGGCGGCGGCCTGGGCGCAGGCTGTCTCGAGCACCCATTCGCCCACCTGCACCACCAGGCCGGTCGCTTCGGCCAGCGGGATGAAGTCGGCCGGCGGCACCAGGCCGCGCTCGGGATGCTGCCAGCGCACCAGCGCTTCGGCGCCGATGATGCGGCCACTGCCGATGTCGAACTTGGGCTGGTAATGCAGCAGCAGCTCGCCATTGGCGAGCGCGGCGCGCAGGCCGGACTCGATACGCATGCGTTCCTGCATGCCCTGGTTCATGTCGTTGCTGTAGAAGGCGATGCTGTCGTCTTCGCCCTGCTTGGCGCGGGCCATGGCGATGTCGGCCAGGCGCAGCAGGGATTCGGCGTCGTCGCCGTCCTGCGGATAGACCGAGATGCCGATCGAAGCGCCCACGCGCAGGTCGTGGCCTTCGATCAGGAAGGGCTGGTTGAGCGACGTTTGCAGTTTCTGGGCGACGGTCGAGGCTTCAAAGTGCTGGTGGATGTCGAACAGGCCGACGGCAAATTCGTCGCCGGACAGGCGCGCCACCAGGTCCTGCTCGCGCAGCGCGGCGCGGAAGCGTTCGGACACTTGCTTGAGCAGGACATCGCCGATGCGCCGGCCCAGGGTGTCGTTGATCAGCTTGAAGCGGTTCAGGTCGATGAACAGCACGCAGCCGGTGGCCTGGTTGCGCTGGGCCACCGTCAGGGCCTGGTCCACCAGCTTGGTGAGCAGGGTGCGGTTGGGCAGGCCGGTCAGCGCGTCGTAGTAGGCCAGGTGGTGCAGGCGCTCTTCGGCCAGCTTGCGCTCGGTGATGTCGGTGAGGTAGGCGATCAGGCCGACCGGGCGTTCTTCCATATCGTGCAGGGGCGAGAGCGACAGGCTGGCCCAGAATACTTCGCCGGACTTCTTACGGCGCCGCACTTCCATCATGCGTCCGCCCTGCTCGGCGAAGGCGTCGTGGAAGCCGCTTTCTTCGTCTTCGTACAGGAACAGGATGTTGCGTCCCACCGCTTCGAGCGAGGTGTAGCCAAACAGCTGCTCGGCGCCCTTGTTCCAGCTGGTGATGTAGCCGGTCAGGTCGAGTGTGAGCACGGACTCGTGGATCTGGTCGAGGATCTGCGACTGCTGCGCCAGCTGCGCTTCAACCTGCACATAGGCGTGGGTGGAGCGCTGGGCCAGCGAGTGCACTTGCAGCAGGCTGCCCGTGAGGCTGGCCAGGGCGGCGAGCGTTTGGCGTTCGGTGTCGCCGTAACCGATGCGGCCGGACACTTCGTAGCGGCCAAAGGACTGGCCATCGCAGACGATGTCCTGGCCCAGGCGTTCGAGGCTGTCGGGGAACAGTTCGCCGCTGGCGGGCGGCTCGGGTGGCGGCGCGTCGGCGGGAATATAGAGGCCGTGGGCGCTGCCCGTGAGCGTGCGGGCAATGCGTCCCAGTTCGGCGGCCAGTACCGGGCCGCGCAGGCGCAGCACCGCTTCGCATACGGCGGCACTGCTGCTCATGAAGTCCGACACTGGGTAGCCGAGCATGCTACAAGTTCCTGCTGACCTGGATCGCCCAGTGGTAGCCGTATAACAGGCTGGTCCACCAGGCTTGGCCGCTGATTTCGGCACGCCGCAATTTGAGGGGGTCGACTGCGGGCGTCTCGACCAGCTGCAGCAGCTGGCCCAGCACGCCCTTGCGCTCGAGCAGGGCATGGGCCACCGCGGGTGCCAGCTGCAGCGCGCCCACGATCTCTTCCATCGGCATGGCAAACAAGGCCTCGAGCAGGGAAAACACGCCAGTCATGAAGGCCAGGTCTTGCTGTTCGCGGTCGCCGCCCAGGTGCTTGACGAGCGACTCCATCTGGGCCGCGCGCAGCGCCGCCTGGGGCAGCAGCAGGTTGGGCAGGCCGTCGTCCTGCTGGCGCGCATACAGCAGCAGCTGAAGCCAGCGCTGCAGTTGGCGCCGGCCCAGCAGGTTGATGGCCTGGCCGAAGCTGGTGATGGGCGTGGCCACGGCAAACGCTGCCGAATTGACCAGTTTGAGCAAATGGAAAGACAGGGCCGGGTCTTGCTTGAGCAGGGTTTCCAGTTCGCGCGATTCGGCGTCGCGCGCCAGGAGCCCCAGCAGTTCGAGCAGGCGCTTGCGCGAAGTGCCGTCGTTGGCGGGCGCGTCGTCGCTCGTCGCCGCGGCCACGGGGGCAAACCAGTCGCTGCCGTCGTCGTCTTCGGTGCGGTAGCCCAGGGCACGCAGGGCGGCGCCATCGTGGCCGGGAGGCAGGGCGAACACCACGCGGGCGCTTGGCAGCAGTTCGAGCAGGGCCGGCGTGAGCGCCTCGGGCGCGCGCAGGCGCAGGACGCAGTCGAGCGGCGCCAGCGCGGCAAACACGTCCGGGAAGCTGAACACGGCCTCGAGCGCGGCGGCGAGGTCGCCACCGGCAGGCGTGACATGCAGACGTAATGACACCCATTCATTGTGAGTGCTCGCTTGCGCTTGCATTTCTACCAAGGGGAACAGGGAACGATCGAGCTCGGGCATCAATTTCTCAGGACAGGCAGTGCGCGCAATACTAGACGACATATTGGCATATCGCAACCATTTTGTTTCCATGTGGCTACTTTTTCAATAGTTAGTTCCTTCTAAGGATGACGAAAAATCATCCTGGCCCGGCGCCGTCAAAGCCGGCATGCTGGACCGCGTATTTGATCAATTCGGCCTGGCCTTCGATCCCCAGTTTGCGCTTGATATTCAGGCGGTGCGTTTCAACCGTGCGCACCGACAGGTCCAGCGCGCGGGAGATCTGCTTGTTCGATTCGCCCGCCGCCAGGTGGCGCAGCACTTCAAATTCGCGCGAGGTGAGCTGCTTGTCGGCCACCAGGGGGCGCGCGAGCTGGCGCGCCAGCGCGGCACTGTAATAGATCCCGCCCGACATGACGGTGTCGATGGCCAGCACGATGTCCTTGCCCGGCGCATCCTTGAGCACATAGCCGCGCGCCCCGGCCTGCATGGCCTGGCTGACGTATTCGAGCTTGTCGTGCATGGACAGGATCAGCACCGCCATGCCAGGGTGGCGCGCCTTGAATTGGGCCGTTGCGTCAATGCCGTTGGTGCCGCGCATATTAATATCCATCAGCACCAGGTCGGGCTGGCAGGACCCGGCCACCGCCAGGGCTTCGTCGGCGCCGTCGGCCTCGCCCACCACGCGCAGGTGGGGCACCGCTTCGAGGCGGGCGCGCAAGCCGTCGCGCACCAGTGGGTGGTCATCGACCAGCAAGATCTTAATAATATTCATGCACTTCCTATCGTCGCGCGCACCGTCGTCCCCGTTTCGGACGAGGTGATACTTAGTTGTCCGCCAATCGCTTCCATCCGTTCCATCATATTGCGCAAGCCGATGCCGCGCTTGGGATGGATGGCCACGCCTACCGGGTCGAAGCCGTGGCCGTCGTCGGCGATGGTCAGGTGGACGTGCTTGCCTTCGCGCTCGAGGCGCATCGTAATATGCTGTGCGCCGGCGTGGCGCTCGATATTGGTCAGCGCTTCCTGGGCGATACGAAACAGCACCGTGTTGGCCATGTCGGGCAAGGCGTCGACGCCGGGCGTGGCCTCGAAGGACACTGGCGTGGCGCAGTTGTCGGAAAATTCGGCCGCGAGGTGGTCGAGCGCTGCGGCCAGGCCCAGGTCGTCCAGGATGGCCGGGCGCAGGTCGTGCGAGATGCGGCGCACTTCGGCCAGCACGTCGGTGAGCTGGGTGGCGGTGTGTTCGAAACTGGCGCGCGCGGCCTGCTGCTGCGCCACGTTGCCGGACAGGCGGATGATGCCCGCTTCAATCTGCAGCTTGATCGAGACGAGCCACTGGCTGATCCCGTCGTGCAGGTCGCGCGACAGGCGCGCCCTCTCCTCTTCCTGCGACTCCACCACGCGCTGGGCCAGCACGCGCAGCTTGGCGTCGGCCACGCGCAGTTCGCTGATATTGAGGGCCACGCCGGACATGGCCACCACCAGCGCCGACAGGATCGCGATCACGGCGATCCACAGCATCGTGCTCTCGATATTGTGCGACTGCTGCGCGTCGATTTTGGCCAGCGCTGCGTCGACGTCGTCGAGGTAGATCCCGGTGCCCATCATCCAGCCCCAGTTTGGCAGCGGCACCACGTAGCCCAGTTTGGGCGCTTGCCGGTTCGACGAGGGCTTGACCCAGTTGTAGCGTTCCAGGCCACCGCCGGCGCGGGCGCGCGCGACCAGGCGCTGGATGGTCGGCACGCCGTTGGCGTCGCGCAGTTCCCACAGGTTGCGCCCCACCAGTTCGGGCTGGCGCGGGTGCATCAGGTTATTGCCCTGCATATCGTAGACGAAGAAGTAGCCGTCGTCGCCGTAGCTCAATGTCGAGAGGATGCGCTTGGCCTCGTCCTGCGCGGCAGGGTCGGTCCGCTTGGCGAGGTGGGCGATGGCGTGTTCGGCCAGGGCCACGTAGTGACTCAGTTCAGCCTCCTTGCTGGCCAGGTAGGCCTGCTGGATCGTCTCGCGCTGCTGCTGCGCGAGCGTGACTGCCTGGTGGCGCACGAACAGCGCGATGCCGCACAGGGCCAGTATCAGCGGCGCGATCGCCAGGAAGATCACTTTCTGTCTTAGCTTCATTCTTTGCACTTCGATGGTCGGTATCGGGCTGGGCGCCCCTCAGTTCATCCACCCTACGCCACTATCGGGGGCCCGTGAATGACATGCAGGGTGGGCGAGCTGGGGGGCGCCTAGCCCGATACCCACCAATCCCTACCAGATTCTACTGCCCTTCCCTGCATCGCACCTATGTAGTACTACTCAGCGCGCGTGCGTAGTGGTGCGCTTGTTGGCGCCAGGCGGCCTGCGGATACTGGCAGACATACAAAACCGGCGGCGACCGGTCCCTGAAAAATTGGAGGAAACATGAAACGTTTGACTAGCCAGCTGGGCTGGGCGGCCTTGTCGGTACTGGGCGCAAGCTCGCTCGCCGTCGTCGCCCTGAAGCGCGGAGAATCGATCAACGCGATCTGGGTGGTGGCCGCCGCCGTGTGCGTCTACCTGATCGCCTACCGCTTTTACAGCCACTTCATCGCCCACCGTGTGCTGGGCCTGGACGCGCAGCGCCAGACGCCGGCCTATAAATTCAACGATGGCCTGGACCATGTCCCGACCAATAAATTTGTCCTGTTCGGCCACCACTTCGCCGCCATCGCCGGCGCCGGCCCGCTGGTCGGCCCCGTGCTGGCCGCGCAAATGGGCTACCTGCCCGGCATGCTGTGGATCCTGGGCGGCGTGGTCTTCGCCGGCGCGGTGCAGGACTTCATCGTCCTCTTCATTTCCATGCGCCGCGACGCACGCTCGCTGGGCGACTTGATCAAATCCGAGCTGGGGGAAATCCCCGGCGTCATCGCCTTGCTGGGCACCTTCATGATCATGGTGATCATCTTGGCCGTGCTGGCGCTGATCGTCGTGAAGGCCCTGACCAATTCGCCCTGGGGCAGCTTCACCGTCATGGCGACCATTCCCATTGCCCTGTTCATGGGCGTGTACTCGCGCTACTGGCGCGTGGGCCGCATTGGCGAAATCTCGCTGATCGGCTTCGTGCTGCTGATGCTGGCCATCGTCGGCGGCCAGTATGTGCAGGAATCGACCGCGCTGGCGCCGCTGTTCACCTTCACCGGCACCGAACTGACGTGGATGCTGATCGGCTATGGCTTCATCGCTTCCGTCATTCCCGTGTGGCTGCTGCTGGCGCCGCGCGACTACCTGTCCACCTTCCTCAAGATCGGCACCATCGTCGGCCTGGCGATCGGCATTGTGCTCGTCGCACCTTACATGAAGATGCCGGCGCTGACCAAGTTCATTGACGGTTCGGGCCCGGTCTGGAGCGGCAGCATGTTCCCCTTCCTGTTCATCACCATCGCCTGCGGCGCCGTGTCGGGCTTCCATGCGCTGATCTCCTCCGGCACCACGCCGAAGATGATCGAGAATGAACAGCACGCCCGCTTCATCGGCTACGGCGCCATGCTGATGGAGTCCTTCGTCGCCATGATGGCGCTGGTGGCCGCGTCCACGATCGAACCGGGCGTCTACTTCGCCATGAACAGCCCGGCCGCCGTGCTGGGCACGACGGCCGAATCGGCGGCGCGCGCGATTTCGTCGTGGGGCTTCGTCGTCACGCCGGAGATGCTCACGCAAACGGCCAAGGACGTGGGCGAGCACACCATCATCTCGCGCGCCGGCGGCGCGCCGACGCTGGCCGTCGGGATGGCCAATATTCTCTCGAACGTCATCGGCGGCAAACTGATGATGGCCTTCTGGTACCACTTCGCCATCCTGTTCGAAGCGCTGTTCATCCTCACCGCCGTCGATGCCGGCACGCGCGCCGGGCGCTTCATGCTGCAGGATTTGCTGGGCGCCTTCGCGCCGTCGCTCAAGCGCACCGACTCCGTGTTTGCCAACCTGCTGGCCACGTCGCTGTGCGTGGCCGCCTGGGGCTACTTCCTGTACCAGGGCGTGGTCGATCCGCTGGGCGGCATCAACACCCTGTGGCCGCTGTTCGGCATCGCCAACCAGATGCTGGCCGCGATCGCGCTGATCCTCGCCACCTGCGTGCTGTTCAAGATGAAGCGTTCGCGCTTTGCCTGGGTGACGATGGTGCCCACGGCCTGGCTGCTGGCGTGCACGCTGACGGCCGGCTACCAGAAAATCTTTGATGCCAATCCGCGCGTCGGTTTTGTCGCCCATGCGCAGAAATTCCAGGCCGCGATCGATGCCGGCACGGTGCTGGCGCCGGCCAAGTCGCTGGCGCAGATGCAGCAAGTGGTGTTCAACGATTATCTGGACGCGTCGCTGGCTGGCTTCTTCATATTCGTCGTGCTGGCGGTGCTCGGTTTTGGCATCCGCACCGCATTGGCGGCACGCGCCAACCGTGCGCCAAGCGCGAAGGAAAGCCCGTTCGCGCCGGCGCCCTTGCCACAGGGGTCGTGATGCTGGCCGGACTGGCCCAGGCCGGCCGCTACCTCGGGCAGAGCATGCGCCTGATGGTCGGCCTGCCGGAATACGACACCTATGTCTCGCACCGGGAAACGACGCACCCGGGCGAGCCGATGATGAGCTACGAAGAATTCTTCCGCGAGCGCCAGGAAGCGCGCTACGGCGGCGCCGGCAAGCGCGGCGGCTGCTGCTGAAACTTCGGGGTCACATCTGACATTCGGACA
>JAZJYP010000106.1:12257-31285 GCA_040390345.1 Pseudomonadota bacterium
ATCGGGGTCTGTCCCCCGATTACGCCCGTGTCCGAATGTCAGATGTGACCCCGAAGTTTTGATGCGTATCAAAGCTGGCGGGAAACTTTCCCGTATATTTTTCCAATCGGAATCATCCGGGGAAAGACCGCCATGCCGACTTTCGAGCGCTCGAGCCTGAACCAGAAACTGACGCTCATTTCGCTGCTCTCGACCGGCACGGCCTTGTTCATCGTCTTCATCGCCTTTGCCGCCACCTCGGTCTTCAAGCACCGCAACGACGAAGCCATGCAACTGTCGTCCTTCGCCGGCGTGATCGGCGCCAACAGCATCGACGCCCTCCTCTTCAAGGACAAGAAACAGGCCGAAAACACCCTCGCCGCCCTCAAGGCCAAGGTCGATATCTCGTCGGCTACCCTGTTCGACCGCAACAACGACGTCTTCGCCCGCTATAGCGCGCCCGGCGGCGACGCCCCCGCCGACCTCGACGCGGCCAATGCCGAAGGCCGCCAGTACTGGGCGCGCACCCTGCGCCTGTACCACCCCATCATGGCCAACGGCTACCGGGTCGGCATCCTGATGCTCGAGGCGGACCTGGGCAATATGTGGCTCGACATCGCACACGGCCTGGGCGCCATCGCCGCCGCCATGGCCGCCTCGCTGGCCGTGGCCACCTTGCTGGGCAGCCGCGTCAAGCGCAGCATCGCCGAGCCGCTCAACGACCTCATCGCCACCGCGCGCGAAGTCTCGCGCAGCCAGGATTATTCGCTGCGCATCGCCTACGCCAGCAGCGACGAATTGGGCCAGCTGGTCGACAGCTTCAACGCCATGCTGGCCCAGATCGAAGGACGCGGCTCGGCCCTGGCCCACCACCGCGACGAACTCGAACGCCAGGTCGGCGTGCGCACGGCGCAGCTGGAAAAAGCCAAGGACGCAGCCGAAAGCGCCAGCCGCGCAAAGAGCGCCTTCCTCGCCACCATGAGCCACGAAATCCGCACGCCAATGAACGGTGTGCTGGGCATGACCGAGATGCTGCTCGGGACCGCCCTCAGCGAAACCCAGCGCAACTACACCAGCATGGTGCGCCGTTCGGGCGAGCACCTGCTTGTCATCATCAACGATATCCTCGATTTTTCAAAGATCGAAGCGGGCAAGCTCACCGTCGAATACATCCACTTCAACCTGTGGGACCTGCTCGACGACATCGACAAGGTTTACGCGCCCCAGGCCCAGGCCAGGCAGCTCGCGCTCGACTGCGACATCGCCAACGACATCCCGGTGGCCATCGTGGGCGACCCCAATCGCCTGCGCCAGGTCATGGCCAACCTGCTTGGCAATGCGATCAAGTTCACCGAACGCGGACGCATCCTGCTCAAGCTGCGCGTGGTGGCCGAAAACCCGCAAGCGGTGACGTTGCGCTTCGAAGTGCACGACACCGGCATCGGCGTCTCGCGCGAGGCGCGTGCCCGCATCTTCGAGGCGTTTTCGCAGGCCGACAGCTCCACCACGCGCAAATACGGCGGCACCGGCCTGGGCCTGGCGATCTCCAAGCAGCTGGTCGAGCTGATGGGCGGGACGATCGGCGTCGACAATGCTTTAACGCAAGGATCGGTCTTCTGGTTCACGGTAAGTTTCGACAAGCGCCGTGTCGAGCCGGGCGAGGCGCTGCCCCATTGTGAAGGCTTGCGTACCTTGATAGTCGACGAACACAGCACCAGCGGCGATGCGCTGCGCGGCGAGCTGGCCAACTGGCGCATCGCCGCCGATGTCGCCGCCAGCGCCATCGACGGCTACGAGCGCCTGCGCGCCGCCGCCGGCACCGGCACGCCCTACGATGTGGCCATCATCGACATGGACCTGGCGCGCACCAGCGGCCTGGCCCTGGCCGCCAGCATCAAGGCCGACCCCGCCATCGCCCCCACGCGCCTGATCGTGCTCGCCAGCGAACGCACCGCCGCCGACCCGGTGCAGCGGCGCGAGGCCGGCATCGCCTACCAGCTGATCAAACCGGCGCGCGGCGGCGACCTGGCCGAATGCCTGGTGCTGCGCAGCCGCGTCCAGCCGCCGGCCCCGCAGTCGCCGGCGCCGGCCGCCCTGCCTGCGCTTGGCGCCGGCCTGCGCCGCAAGGTGCTGCTGGCCGAAGACAATCCCGTCAACGTCGAAGTGGCCACGGTGATGCTGGCCAGCCTGGAGCTCGACGTCGACTGCGCCCGCAACGGCGCCGAGGCCCTCGAAGCGGCCCGGCGCACCCGCTACGACGCCATCCTGATGGATTGCCAGATGCCCGTCATGGACGGCTTTGCGGCCACCGGTGAAATCCGCCGCCACCTGCGCGCGGCCGGCCAGGCGCGCAAGCTGCCCATCATCGCCATCACTGCCAACGCCCTGGCGGGCGACCGCGAAGCCTGTCTCGCCGCCGGCATGGACGACTACCTCTCCAAGCCCTTCACGCGCCAGGAATTGAACGCCGTGCTGGGCCGCTGGATCGCCCTGCCGGTCGCCGCCACGGCCCACCACGCGGACCGCCTGCCGCCCGCGCCGGCCGCGCACGACGTCGTCAACATCGGCGCGCTGGCCCACATCCGCGCCCTCTCGCACGAGCGCGGCGACGCCCTCGTCCAGAAAGTCATCATGGCCTATTTCGACGACACGCCCCAGCATCTGCAGACCCTGCGCCAGGCCATCGCCGGCCTGGACCCGAACAACCTCAGGCGGGCCGCACACAGCCTCAAGTCCAGCAGCGCCAATGTCGGCGCCGAGACGCTGGCACAGATGTGCAAGGAGATGGAAACGCTGGGACGCACGCAGACCACCGAAGGCGCCTCCGGCATCCTCACCGAGATGGAACAGGAATTCCTGGCAGTTCGGCAGTCGCTCAGTGCCATCCTAGAAAAGGAAACATGATATGCCAGCCCCCCAGACAAACAAACGCGCCGTGGTCCTGGTCGCCGACGACGATCCGGTGATGCGCCTGTTGATGCTCGAAATGCTCGGCCAGGTCGGCCTCGACGCCATCGAAGCCGAAGACGGCGTCAAGGCCGTGGCCCATTTCCAGGGCATGCATCCGGACCTGATCCTGATGGACGTGGACATGCCCAATATGGACGGCTTTGCCGCCTGCCGCGAAATCCGCCGCCTCGAGTCCAGCGCCGCCGTCCCCATCATCATGGTCACCGGCGGCGACGACATCGAAGCCGTCACCCATGCCTACGAAGTGGGCGCCACCGATTTCGTCTCCAAGCCGATCAACTGGCCCATCCTCGGCCACCGCGTGCTCTACGTGCTGCGCGCGTCCGACGCCATCGTCCGCCTGCGCATTGCCGACGCCCAAAACCGCGCCGTGCTGGCCGCCATCCCCGATACCTTCTTCCGCCTCAACAAAGATGGCTACTACCTCGACTACGAACAGGGCCACGACGCCGGTGCCGCCTTCCCGCGCGACGATTGCGTGGGAAAGCACATTTCCGAAGTGCTGCCGCCCGAGATCGCAGCCCGCCTGATCGAGCAGATGCACAATGTGATGGAGACGGGCCATATCCGCTCGGTCGACTACGAGCTGCAGCGCTTCGGCGTGGTCCAGCATTTCGAAGCGCGCCTCGTCACCACCGGCACTACCGTGCTGGGCCTGGTGCGCGACATCAGCGAACGCAAACGCACGGAAGAACAGATCCGCCGCCTGGCCTACTGCGACAGCCTCACCGGCATTCCCAACCGCCAGGCTTTCCTCGAAACGCTCGAGCGCGAACTGCACCGCTCCAAGGCCGGCAACAAGAAGTTCGCCGTGCTCTTCCTCGACCTGGACGCCTTCAAGCGCATCAACGATACGCTTGGCCACAACGTCGGCGACCATTTGCTCAAGATCGTCTCGGACCGCCTGCGCGAAACCATCCGCCCCAGCGACCTGGTCTCGCGCGGCGAACAAGGCAGCAACCTGGCGCGCCTGGGCGGCGACGAATTCACCATCCTCATTCCTGACCTCGAACGGGTCGAGAATGCCCTCAACGTCGCGCACCGCGTCAAGGAAGCGATGCACCGCCCCTTCCTCATCGAAGGGCACGAGATCTTTGTCACGGCCAGCATCGGCATCTCGCTGTTCCCGGAAGACGGCGACGACTGCAATTCCCTGCTCAAGTTCGCCGACACGGCCATGTACCACGCCAAGAACTGCGGCAAGAACAACGCCAAGCTCTATAGCTCATCGCTGACGATGCAGATCATGAGCCACGTGAAGCTCGAAGTGGGCCTGCGCCGCGCGCTGCAGAACGACGAACTGTATTTGCTCTACCAGCCGCAGATGGACGTGCGCACGGCCGACATCGTCGGCGTCGAAGCGCTGGTGCGCTGGCGCCATCCCGAGCGCGGCATCGTCTCGCCCACCGAATTCATTCCGCTGGCCGAAGAGACCGGCCTGATCGTGCCGATCGGCGAATGGGTGCTGCGCACGGCCTGCAACCAGGCCAAGGCCTGGCAGAAGCTTACCCAGCGCAGCGTGCGCATGGCGGTCAATTTATCGGCCAAGCAGTTCAAGGACGAGAACCTGACCCAGATCGTCGTCTCGGCCCTGCACGACACCGGGCTCGAGCCGCGCCTGCTGGAGCTGGAACTGACCGAAGGCACCCTCATGGACGACGCGCGCGCCACCATGGCCACGCTGGAACAGCTGCGCGGCATCGGCGTCTACCTGTCGATCGACGATTTCGGCACCGGCTATTCGTCGATGAACTACCTCAAGCGCTTCGACGTGCGCGCGCTCAAGATCGACAAGAGCTTCATTTGTGGACTGCCGCAGGATTCGGAAAATGCCGCCATCACGCGCGCCATCATTGCGATGGCCCATGGCTTGAAGATGGTGGTGGTGGCCGAAGGTGTCGAGACCGACGAACAGCTGGTGCTGCTCGAGGAATTCGGCTGCGACATGGCCCAGGGCTACTACCTCGGCCATCCTTCCCCGGCCGAGGCGATCACCCAGATGCTGCAGGCCCAATACGCCACCAGCGCTCCGTGACCGCGTGGGCGCCTGCGCCCACCCTACACGACATCCGTAGGGTGGGCGCGAGCGCCCACGCGTCTGCTTACAGGACCTTGTACTTGGCGTGCAGGTAGACCACACGGCCAAGCGGATTGCCCAGCACCGAGTCGTAACCGACCTGGAAGCCCGAACCGGTCGACGCGCGCGACGATGGCGGTTCTTTGTTGAACATATTCTTCACGCCCAGGGTCAGCTCCAGGCCCTTGACGCCGGTGAAGCCGACGGTCGCGTCCCAGATCGAGTTCGACGACACATCACGGATGGCCGGATAGTTCGCGCCACCCACCGATGCCGGATCGGTGTAGTCCTCGTAGCCGGCCGTGTAATTGTGGGTCAGCGACGCATTCCACGCACCACGGCTCCAGGTGCCGGTGAGGACATGGCGCCAGCGCGGGGTCACGCCGAAGTCCTGGAACTTGCCCAGGTCGCTCACTTCCGCACCGGTCGGATACTGGTAACCGTGCTTGGTGACGACGGTGCCGTCCAGGTTCAGGCCGAAGCGGCCCAGGTCGTCGACCTTCTGCTTGAAGTTCAGGTTCACGTCCACGCCGGCGGCGAAGTTGCGTGCGAAGTTCGAGCGCGTTTCGAGCACATACGACAGCGGGTAGTTCTTGTCGCTGCTGACGAATGGCTTGAGCTGGTTCGGATCGGTGGCCGGGTCGAAGCGGTAGTATAGCGGGGCGAAGGCAACCGGCTGGTTGAAGATCTGCGATTCGGCCGGATACTGAATCGCGTCGTTGATGCGCACGTTCCAGTAGTCGAGCGAGCCGCTGAACGAAGCCATCGGCTGGAAGGCCATCCCCAGCGAGAACTGCTTGGATTTCTCCGGACGCAGGTCGCGGTTACCCACCTGGGCAATCGTCAGCTGCACATTGCACTCATCGACAGCCGCGCCAACGACGTTCTTCACGCCGGTGACAGGCACGCCGCCCGGGCAGCGGATCGGGTCGCTCCAGTTGTTGACCGTGGCGCCGCCAGCGGTGAACGGGAACAGGTTGTCATACAGCGTCGGCGCACGGAAACCGGTGCCATAGGAACCACGCAGCACCAGGGTCTTTTCCAGCTGCCAGCGCAAGGACACCTTCGGGCTCACTTTCGAGAAGCCCGAGCCGAAATCGTTTTTGTATTTGTCGTAGCGCAGGGCGCCATCGAGTTCCAGGTCCTTGTACAGCGGGATCGTCACTTCGGTGAACGCGCCATAGACCTTGCGCCCGCTCGACACGCCAGGTACCGGGCCATTACCGCCGACCACGTCGCCACTGGCCAGCGTTGGGGACGACACCTGGTCCAGCGTTTCCTTGCGCGCCGACGCGCCAACGGCCAGGCCGATGGCACCGTAGCCGGTGGAACCGACTTCGCGCGAAATACGGAAGTCGCCCTGGGTCGCCTTGGCCGTACCGCTGTTTTCCAGGCCGGACAACTGGGTGCCGGCCAGCAGCGCCTTGCCTGCATCATCGAGCGGGCCAAACACGTTCAGCGCGCCCGAAGCAAGTACGGGACCGAGCTTGGCGTAGCTGAATTGGCCATTGCCGAAGCTGATCACGCCTTCGTTCTTGGACGAGGTCAAGGCAGTGTCATAGTCCCAGCCGGCGATCGTACCCTTGGCGCCGATCAGGAAGCGGGTGTTTTTGACGTCGGTGATGTCCTGGCGGCCACCGCCGGACACGGTACGCCAGCGGCCACTCAAGGCGCTGACGGGGGTGACGGCCATGTCGGCGCCGAGCACGGTGTCGGCAGCGAGCACCGAGCCGTTCGGCATGATGTAGCCCGCTGGCAGGGTCGTGCCTTTCGGGATCGTGATCGAGCTCGGATAGAACTTGCCACCGACCGGATAGCTGAAGGCATTGGTGTACGGCGCCGGCGAGTAGCTGGCCGTCACGTGATCCTTGGTGTAGGACGCCTCTGCGTAGAGCTGGTTGTCCGCGTCGAGCTTGACCACGCCGCGCGCGATCAGGTTGTCGTGGGTCGCCTTCGGAATCAGGTCGATGAACTGCACATAGTCGGTCTGGCAGGTCGAGGCGCTGTCGTTGGCCATCGCGAAGCCAGGCGCAGCGCAATTGTTCGCGCGGGTCGGGTTGATCGACGGGCCGATCACAGGATTGGCAGCGTTGATCGCGTCGCCGTAGTTGTTGCCCTTCGAGTCGGCGAAGTTGAAGTTCGGGATGCCGCCGCGTGGCGAGGTGTGGGCGATGCCCAGGTCAGGACGGATGCCGGTCTTGGCGAAGCTGCGGTCGGTGGCCTTGAGCACGTCGTCGTTTTCACGGTTGTAGCTCAACATGACGTTGAAGCCTTCCTTGTCCAGCGAGCCGAAGCCGCCCAGGATGTTGGCCGACTTCGACTTGCCGCCCGGGTCGCTCGGACGACCGTAGTAGCCCGACACTTCCATGCCCTGGTAATCGGACTTGAGGATGAAGTTGATCACGCCGGCGATGGCGTCGGCGCCGTACACGGCCGAGGCGCCGTCGCGCAGCACTTCGACGCGTTCGATGGCCGACAGCGGGATCGAGTTCAGGTCGACCGGGTTGTTGCCGAGGGCGTAGTTGGAGACGCGGCGGCCATTGAGCAGCACCAGCGTGTAGTTCGGGCCCAGGCCGCGCAGGTTGGCGGTCGATGGCGCGCCGGTCTGGCCGACGTTATTGGCCAGCACGGTGCCGCCGAAGTTCGACGGAATCAGGTTCACCAGATCCTGCGCGGTGGTGGCACCGGTGCGCTCGATGTCTTCATGGCGCATCACGGTCACCGGCAAGGCGGTTTCGGCGGCCACGCGGCGGATGCTCGAGCCGGTAATTTCAACGCGCTGGATCGGCTGGACGTCCGGCGCGGTCTGGGCGAATGCCGGCAGGGCCAGGGTGGCAAACACCAGCCGCATCGAACGCGACAAGACAGTTTCTTTGATCATGAGCAAGTCCTTTTTTATCAGTAGCGAAAGCCCGGATGAATGGATAATTCGCCGGGCAAGCCATGTAACCACTGGTGTATAAAAAAGGTCAATGTGATTGATTTGAAAATTGCGCCGCATCAAGCGAAGCGTTGCGACAAAAAGACAAAATGCCGCAAAAGCGGCCTTTTATATGCATACATCGCGTAAAAATTACCTAACAAACGTCAACGTATGCACAGGAGTTCCCGGCAGCAAAGGTGCTGGCGTACCGGAAACCCATTCGGCATGGCCGGCCAGGAAGAAGGGCGACAGCGGATGGCCACTCTGCCCGCCCGGCATATTGAAGATGCCCTGCTCTTCCTTGCCAGGCGTGACGGTCAGGCGTTCGGACTGGCCGAAGGTCTGGCCGGCCACGCGCGGCATGTGGCTGTCGCCGGGCAGCTGGTCGGCCGGGGCGGCCAGCCAGGTATGCAGGAAGGGCACGGCATTGCCGATCGGGTGGCTGATCGAGGCGGCATTGCGCGCGCCCCAGGTCGCGTTGGACAGCGCCTTGCCGTCCTTGACCAGTTCGGCGATCACCTTGTCGATCGCCACCAGCTGCACCTGCTGCCAGCTCTTGTAGTCGGGCGGCAGCCAGGCGGCCGGCTGCTCGTCGATCAGGCGCGCCAGCACGACGGGCCAGCGCGCGCTAGCCGAGGCCATGCCGGCCTTGCCGTCGATTTTCGCCATCTCGCCATTGGCGGCCGAGAACAGCAGATCCTGGGTCTGCCACATGAAGGCGCGCGTGAGGCGGTAGCCCACCGAGTCGGCACTGGCGTGGCCGGACCAGCTATCCTTGAGCAGCGCGCGGAACTGGGCGCGCAGCGGCTGCTTGTCCACGGCGGCGTCATCGAGGGCCTTGAGGGCGCGCTCGCGCCATGGCGCCAGGAACAGGGCACGGTCGTCCATCGTCACGCCATAGGCGCCCTTGACATCGGTCTTGGGACCGAGCGCGCTCAGGTCGTCGCGCACCTGGTGGGCGCGCGCGCCAAGGTCAAAGCCGCCGTCGCCGATGATGGCGCCGCCCGCCCCCATCAGTTGGCGGCTGTTGGCCGTGGCCAGCTGGCCGCTGGCCGGGTTGACCACGCGCGGATAATCGGCCGTGGCCAAGCTGCCCTGCCAGTTGGCGGCCGGCTCGCTCGCCAGCATCGGGAAGGTCGACTGGGCACCGTAGGCGGCACGCTTGGGCAGCAGGCCGGCGATGGTCCAGCCGATATTGCCCTGGTCGTCGCCGGCCATGAAGTTCTGCGATGGGATGCCCATCGTCGTGGCGATGTCGAGCGCCTCGTTCAAGCTACTTGCGAGCTCAAGCTTTCGCGGGTTCATGTTCAGCGAATTGGGCTGGTGGGCAGTCCAGTGGATCGCATAGGTTTTGCCATCGACCTCGCGCAAGGGGCCCAGCGGCGTTTCGCGCACCACCAGGTCCACCGCTTTGGCGTCCTTGACGAGAATGGTCTCGCGTTTTTCGACGGCCGCCTTGACGGCGTCGGCGTCAAGCGCCACCAGGTCCATGTAGTCGCCATAGCTGTTGGTGAAGCCCCAGGCCACGTGGCCATTGCTGCCCACGACCACCACGGGCGGCGCGCCGGGCAAGGTCACGCCCACGATACGGTGCTGCACGCCCTTCTCGTCCGGGAACTGCAGCGCCAGGCGGTACCAGGTATTGGGCAGCTGGATCCCCAGGTGCATGTCGTCCGAGACGATGGCGCCGCCGTCCTTGCTGCGGCTGCCGGCGACGGCCCAGTTATTGCTGCCAATGTCGGCGGCAAAATCGAGCTGCGCGACCTTGACCTCGGCGCCGCGCGGCTTGCCCCACCAGGCCGGTGGTGCGGCCGGAATCGGCATGGCCGGTGCGGCCACGTCCTGGGCGTCGAGCGGCGCATCCCACTGCGTCGCCTCGGGCAGCAGGAAGGCCAGCTGCTCGGCGCTGGCGTGATCGCGCAGCCAGCCGCGCGACAGTTCGCGCGCTTCCTGGCTGCCTTGCAGGTCGAAGTACATGGCCCACACGACCAGCAGCGAATCGGCCGGCATCCAGGCACGCGGCTTGACGCCGATCAGGGCATATTCGAAAGGACGCGCGCTCAGGCTGTCGAGGCCATCGTTCACGCCCGCGACATAGCGCTCGAGGAACTGGCGGTCTTGCGGCGGCATGGCCGCAATCATCTGTTCGGCGCGGGCGCGGAAGCGGTGCAGGCGATGGCCCTTATCGAGGGGCAGCGCCTTGGCGCCAAACAGCTCGGCCAGTTCGCCGCCGGCCACGCGGCGCAGCAGGTCCATCTGGAAGAAGCGGTCCTGGGCGTGGACGAAGCCGGTGGCGTAAGCGATGTCGAGGCGGTTGGCGCCGCTGATGGCAGGCACGCCGCGCGCATCGCGTTCAACCTTCACTGTGCCGATCATGCCAGGGGCGCTGTGGGTGCCGTCGAGCTGCGCCAGGCTGGCGCGCAAGAACAGCCACAGGGCTAGCGCCAGCAACACGATCAATCCGAGCAGGCCGGCAACGACGCGCAAGGTCCAGGTCTTCAATCTTTGCATAACGATCCCCGTGGAGTGAATTCGGGGAAGATAGTATCACCGTGGCGGTGCTTGGTGGGTAACGCTGCGCTCACCCACCCTACCCACTATCACGGGACCTCAGCAGAGGCGTAGGGTGGGCGAGGCGGAGCCGATACCCACCAAGCTCAGACGGCGCCGCTGGCGCGCAATTGCGCGATGTCATCGTCGCAATAACCAAGGCCCCGCAGCACCTCGTCGGTATGCTGCCCCAGCGCCGGTCCCAGCCACCTGGTCGTGCCCGGCGTGGCCGACAATTTGGGCGTGATGGCCGGCAGCTTGACCGGCGTCCCATCGGCAAACGCATGCTGCTCGAACATGCCGCGCGCGAGGAATTGCGGGTCGCTCATCATGTCGCGCACCGAATAGATTTTTCCCACCGGGACATCGGCCGCCTGCAAGGTCGCCAGCGCCGAATCGATGGTCTGGGTCGCGCACCAGGCTTGAATGGCGTCGTCGATTTCCTGCGTGCGCGCCACGCGCCCGTCATTGCGCGCCAGCTGCGCATCGCCCGCCATATCGATGCGGCCCATGGCCAGCATCAATCGCTTGAAGATCGCGTCGCCATTGCCGGCGATGACGATGTTCTGCCCGTCGCCCGTGGTGTAGGTATTCGACGGCACGATGCCCGGCAGGGCGCCGCCGGTGCGCTCGCGCACCACGCCCGCGTGGTCGTACTCGGGCACCAGCGACTCCATCATGTTGAACACGGCCTCGTACAGCGCCACGTCCACCATCTGCCCTTCCCCGCTTACATCGCGGTGGCGCAGGGCTGCCAGCGCGCCGATCACGCCATGCAGGGCCGCCACCGAGTCGCCAATCGACACGCCCACGCGCACGGGCGGGCGGTCCGGGTGGCCCGACACATAGCGCAAGCCGCCCATCGATTCGCCGATCGCGCCAAAGCCCGGCTGGTCCTTCATCGGCCCGGTCTGGCCAAAACCGGACAGGCGCACCATGATGGTCCGCGGGTTCTCGCGCTTGAGGTCTTCGTAGCCGATGCCCCATTTTTCCAGCACGCCGGGGCGGTAGTTCTCGATGATGATGTCCGCTTCCAGCGCCAGCTGCCTGGCGATGGCGCGGCCGCGTTCATCCTTCATGTTCAGGGTGATGCTCTTCTTGTTGCGCGCCTGGACCGACCACCACAGCGAGGTGCCATCCTTGAGCACGCGCCACTGGCGAATCGGGTCGCCGCCATCGGGTGCTTCGACCTTGATCACGTCGGCACCAAATTCGCCGAGCATGCGCGCGCAGAACGGGCCCGCGATCAGCGTGCCCAGTTCCAGCACCTTGATGCCGGCCAGTGCGCCCTTGGCGATCATGTGTTGCGCCGGTCCAGCATGGCGCGCGCGATGGTGCCCGCGTCAACGTATTCGAGTTCGCCACCCATCGGCACGCCGCGCGCCAGGCGCGACACGCGCAGGCCGCGCGCCTTGAGCATCTCGCTGATGTAGTGCGCGGTGGCCTCGCCTTCGTTGGTGAAGTTGGTGGCCAGGATGACTTCGGCGACGACGCCGTCGGCGGCCCGTCCCATCAATTTTTCGAGGTGGATGTCCTTGGGGCCGATGCCGTCCAGCGGCGACAGGCGCCCCATCAGCACGAAGTACAGGCCCTTGAAGGTCAGGGTCTGCTCGATCATCAGCTGGTCGGCCGGCGTCTCGACGACGCACAGCACTGACGTGTCGCGCGCGTCGTCGAGGCACAGGTCGCATACCTCGGTATCGGAAAAGGTATTGCACAGGGCGCAGTGGTGCACCGTATCGACTGCCTGGTAGAGCGCGCGCGAGAGCATGGCCGCACCTTCGCGGTCATGCTGGAGCAAATGGAAAGCCATGCGCTGGGCCGACTTCGGGCCCACGCCCGGCAGGCGCCGCAGCGCCTCGGTCAGGAAGTCGAGCGACTTGGACACTTAGAACGGCATCTTGAAGCCGGGCGGCAGCGCCATGCCGGCCGTCAGCCCGCTCATTTTTTCGGCCGACGTCGCTTCAGCCTTGCGCACGGCGTCGTTGAAGGCGGCGGCGACCAGGTCTTCCAGCATGTCCTTGTCGTCGGCCAGCAGGGACGGGTCGATCGAGACGCGCTTGACGTCGTTCTTGCACGTCATGACGACCTTCACCAGGCCGGCGCCGGACTGGCCTTCCACTTCCACCAGGGCCAGCGCGTCCTGCGCCTTCTTCATATTGTCTTGCATGGCTTGCGCCTGTTTCATCAGGCCTGCGAGCTGGTTCTTCATCATGATCGGGTTCTCCGTAAGGTCATCAATATTCTCTGGTCGCCGCTGGCGGCACGATCGAACCTGGCACCACGAAGGCATTCAGGTCGCGCATCATGTCCTTGACCCAGGGGTCGGCGGCCACGGTGTCTTCCGCCTTGCGCATGCATTCTTCGCGGAAGGCGATCGCCTCGGCCATCGCGGTGTACCACACCTGGCCCAGGTCGATTTCAAGGTTAATGCGTTTGCCCGGGAAGCGCTCCTGCAGCGCGGCCGCGAGTTTCTCAGTATTGCCGCTGGCGCGCAAGGTGTCGATGAGCACGCGCAAACGAATGTAGGCCGCGCCCTCGTCGCAGGTGCACGAGACGAGCTGGGTCTGCAGCGCCAGTTGCTGGGCCACGCCGCGCAATGGCAGCGAAGCGGCCAGGCGCGGCCAGTTGCCGTCCCAGTCCAGGCCCGGCACGGGTGTGACCACATACGGTTCGCGCGGCACGGCGGGCGCGCGCACGGGCGGCGCCACCACGGCAGGTTCGCCCTGCGCGACGGCGCTGTCGTCCGAGAATTCGGTGACCCACGATGGCGGTTCTTCCTCGGTCTGGACGTCCTGGTATTCCTCTTCCATCACGGCGGCGGCGCCCTGTGGCTGCTGCGCGGCTGGCGCCGTCTCCCACGGTGGCGGGGCTTTCGGCGCAAGCGCTGCCACAGGCGTAGCTTGGGCGACCGGGCTTGAAGGTGCGGCCGGTGGTGCGGCCGGTGGCGCAGGCGCCACCGCCGGCGGCTGCGCACGGGGCGCCGATCCGCCGCTGCGGCCACCGCTGGCCGCGCGGGCCGCTTCCAGCGCCGCATTGATGGCGGCGCGTGCGCTGCTCATGGGCGCCGCAGGCGCAGCCGGTGCCGCGGCTTGCTGTAGCGGTGCCGGTGCAGCAGCTTGCGGCACGGGTGCCGGCGCCGCCGGTGCAACCGCGGCATGGCTGGCCACTGCGGCACTGGCCGCGCGCGCAGGCGGCGCAGCCGGACGTGCCGGCGCTGCCATCGGGCGTGCTGCGGCGGGACCGGACGGCGCCACGTCGGCACCGCCCACGCCGGGGCGGAAGGCCAGCATGCGCAGCAGCGTCATGGTGAAACCCGCGTATTCGTCCGGCGCCAGGCCGATCTCGTTGCGGCCATGGACAGCGATCTGGTAGTACAGCTGCACTTCCTGCTGATCAAAAATACCGGCCAGGCGCACGATGTCGGCCAGCTCCGGCAAGTCCTGCGGCACCGCGCCGGGCACCGTTTGCGCCAGCGCGATCCGGTGCAGCAGCGTGCCCAGGTCTTGCAGCGCGCCGTTGTAGGACAGGCTGCGGCTGGCCATTTCGTCGGCCACCGCCATCAGGTCGGCGCCGTCTTGCGCGGCCAGCGCATCGAGCAGGCGCACCAGGTAGGATTGGTCGAGCGCACCGAGCATGCCCTGCACCGCGTCGAGCGTGACTTGCCCCGCCGCATAGGCGATGGCCTGGTCGGTCAGCGAGAGCGCGTCGCGCATCGAGCCGTGCGCACCCTGGGCCAAGAGGCGCAGGCCGGGCTGCTCGAAGGTGATGCCTTCCTGGCCGAGGATGTTTTCCAGGTGGCCGATGATATGCCCTGGCGGCATCTGCTTGAGGTTGAACTGCAGGCAGCGCGAGAGCACGGTGACGGGAATTTTTTGCGGGTCGGTCGTCGCCAGGATGAATTTCACATGCTCGGGCGGCTCTTCCAGCGTCTTCAGCATGGCATTGAAGGCGTGGTTGGTGAGCATGTGCACCTCGTCGATCATGTAGACCTTGAAGCGCGCATTCGACGGCGCGTACACCGCTTGCTCGAGCAACTGCGCCATCTCGTCGACGCCGCGGTTCGAGGCCGCATCCATCTCGATGTAGTCGACGAAACGCCCGCTATCGATGGCGACGCAGGCTTCGCACTTGCCGCAGGGCGTGGCGGTGATGCCGCCGTTGCCGTCCGGGCCGATGCAGTTGAGCGATTTGGCCAGAATCCGCGACAGCGTCGTCTTGCCCACGCCGCGCGTCCCCGTGAACAGGTAGGCGTGGTGCAGGCGGCCGGTTTGCAGTGCGTGCGTGAGGGCGCGCACCACATGCTCCTGGCCGACGAGCGTTTCGAAGTTCTTGGGACGGTATTTGCGGGCGAGAACTTGATAGGACATGCTGGGATTTTACCGTATGTGGGCGGGCTCCGGCCCCGCCAAAGGGGCAATTGTAACAATCATTTTTAGTGGTGTTATTTTTATAAGATCGTCATTACACTGCGCTTTTCCTTTTCACTGGATGGGCCATGAAGAAAACACTGTTGCTGTCGACCCTGGTATTGTTGAGTACTCAAGTAATTGCGGCCGAAAACCGCGAATGGATTTCGTACAAGAAGCTGGTGGAAACCGTCTACCTCGACAAGTTCTACGCCGCCCCGGCCGCTGCGCGCGACAAGGTGCTGGTGGTGCCGGTGGTCCACCCGGTCAACAAGGCGATCAAGGAGAGCGACGTCGTCTTCACTGTCGACAAGCAAGTCATGGCCGTCAACAAGAGCGGCCAGATGGACTTCGTCTTCAACCCGCAATGGGTGGCTGACGGTACCATGATCTATATTAACCAGCCCAAGGGCGAAAAGATGGGCATGGGCATGGAGATGCTCGCCCGCCTACCCGACGGCACGCAGTGGAATTACGCCACCCTGATGGGCAGCGTCAAGCAGGCCAACGAGCTGATCAAGACGGCGGCCGGCGCCCTGTCGCTGTTCGCGCCCAAGATCAAGGTGGTGACGCTCAAGTTTGCCAAGCCGGCCCAGCTGACGATCCAGGGCAAGGCGGGCGTGCTGAAGCTGGCGAGCGACGCCAAGGGCGAGATCGTGTTGAAACCGGAAGAAGGACTGATGCAGGAAAATCCGCTGATGGTGCTCTCCGAGCGGCCGACAGTGGCCTCGCTCGATTGATGCAGAAGGAGGCGAGCCTGATCTGCGGCACTTATGGTTAATAGCCGTGGCTGCTTCGTTCCCGACCTGACCAGGTTAGCCATGCCACAATGCGCAGGGGCCCGCCGGTCGCCATTATAACCGACCGCCAGACTTTGTGGGCCGCGCCACGGCGATCACAGTCCCAATTGCTGCCAGATCGCGTCGACGCGCGCTTTCACTTCGGGCGCCATGGCGATCGTCGTGCCCCATTCGCGGCTGGTTTCGCCCGGCCACTTGTTGGTCGCGTCGATGCCCATCTTGCTGCCCAGGCCACTGACGGGCGAGGCGAAGTCGAGGTAGTCGATCGGCGTGTTGTCGACCAAGGTCGTGTCGCGGGTCGGGTCGACCCGGGTGGTGATGGCCCAGATCACCTCTTTCCAGTCGCGGATGTTGACGTCTTCGTCGACCACCACGATGAACTTCGTATACATGAACTGGCGCAGGAAACTCCACACGCCAAACATGACGCGCTTGGCGTGGCCGGCGTACTGCTTGCGGATCTGCACCACGGCCATGCGGTAGCTGCACCCTTCCGGCGGCAGATAAAAGTCGACGATCTCGCTGAACTGCTTTTGCAGCAGGGGGATGAATACTTCATTGAGCGCCACGCCCAGCACGGCCGGCTCGTCCGGCGGCTTGCCCGTATAGGTAGAGTGGTAGATCGGGTCGCGCCGCATCGTGATGCGGTCGATCGTGAAGACGGGGAAGCTGTCCTGCTCATTATAGTAGCCGGTATGGTCGCCATACGGCCCCTCGAGCGCATGCTCGTAGCCGCTCGGGTGGTGCGCGTCCGGGTAGATATGCCCCTCGAGCACGATCTCGGCCCCGGCCGGCACGCGCAGCTCGCTGCCGATGGCCTTGACCAGCTCGGTGCGGCTGCCGCGCAAGAGGCCGGCGAACTGGTATTCGGACAGGGCATCGGGCACCGGCGTGACCGCACCTAATATAGTGGCGGGGTCCGCGCCCAGCGCCACGGCCACCGGATAGGGCGCGCCGCGCGTGGCGATCCCGTGTTCGCGGAAGTCGAGCGCGCCGCCGCGGTGGGCCAGCCAGCGCATGATGACCTTGTTCGGTCCCAGCACCTGCTGGCGGTAGATGCCCAGGTTCTGGCGCTTCTTGTTCGGTCCCTTGGTAATGACCAGGCCCCAGGTGATCAGGGGCGCGATATCGCCCGGCCAACAATGCTGGATCGGCAAGCGCGCCAGGTCAACGTCGGCGCCCTCCCACACGATCTCCTGGCACGGCGCGCCGCGCAGCTCCTTCGGTGCCATGTCCCACACGGCCTTGACCAGCGAGCCCAGGCCCATCAGGTCCTTGAAGCCGCGCGGCGGCTCCGGCTCCTTCAGGCGCGCCAGCACGTGGCCGATCTTGCGCAGCTCGGACACGTCGGCCGCGCCCATGCCCAGCGCCACGCGCTGCGGCGTGCCGAACAGGTTGCCCAGCACCGGCATCGTGTGGCCGGGCACATTCTGGAACAGCAAAGCCGGCCCGCCCGCGCGCAAAGTGCGGTCGCAGACCTCGGTCATCTCCAAATACGGTGAAATCGGCACCGAAACAGGCTTCAATTCGCCCATTACTTGCAATTGGGCAATAAAATCTCGCAAATCAGAATATTTCATCGGTTTTTTATGGTTTTTTTCGTGCGGACAGGATTGTTGAAATAGCCAGTTTAAGTAGTTGATTTCACAGGGCTTTGCTGCAAAGCAGCATGAAAAGTAAGATCCAAAAGTAATAAAGAACGCTTGTGTTAGTATTGACTTGGTATAAACGGGCTTCTACAATTTGCCCTACTTGATGAACAGCGCGGTCCACGGACTTGATTTTAGCCTGTCTCATACATTCACGGGGTCGGGGCCCCACATGACATTTTAAGGAGTGTTTTCGCTAGGCGTCTGCCTACATCCCCCGAACAGAGTTGTTTAGCCACTGGCCCGATACCCGCCAGCTGATAGCTTGCAATGACGACGTCGATCGAGCGCACCTTGCGGCGATTGACGATATTTCTGATGCACGGCACCAGTGCCCGTTGCGCCAACGCGCGACGCTGGGAACGCTTTTGCCGCGACAAAGGGGAATTCGATGACTCATCGTTTCAACGGGGCCGCTGCCAAGCTGGCCCAAACCATGGCCCGCCAGCCCGCCTCCTTGGCAATTACGGCACGCGGCGTCATGACGGCCGCCCAGCACGCTTTAACCGTGTTCGGCCTGTCGGCCATCGCAGTACTGGTCTTGTTGTTTGTGCGCCCCGACCTGGCCAATAAAGTATCGCACCTGCTGTCGCAGGAACCGGCTACCGAAACGACCGTGCCAGCGCCGTCGCTGTCGGAACTGATGGATGCGCCCGCCGCCACCGACGCGCCCGCCGCGCCGCTGACGGCTGAAGAAAAGGCCCTGATGGGCAGCAAGAAGCAGCAGCAATTCGTCACCTCCTGGCTGTCCAAGCGCTATCGCGTGGCTGGCGACGCGGCCAATATGCTGGTCTCGACGGCTTACCTGACGGCGCGCGAGATCAAGCTCGACCCGCTCCTGATCCTGGCCGTGATGGCCATCGAATCGGGCCTCAATCCCTTCGCGGAAAGCCCGATGGGCGCGCAGGGCCTGATGCAGGTGATGTCCAAGGTCCACCACGAAAAGTTCCAGGACATGGGCGGCGTGCAGGCGGCGCTCAACCCGGTGGCCAATATCCGCGTCGGTTCGCTCATCCTCAAGGATTATGTGACGCGCGGCGGTTCGGTCGAAGCCGGCCTGAAGACCTATGTGGGCGCTGGTGCGATGGACAATGATTCGGGCTATGGCTCCAAGGTCCTGTCCGAGTACCACATGCTCAAGCAGGTCGCCGTCGGCAAGAAAGTGCCAACGACCAATCCGGCGCCCGTGCCGACCCAGGTGGCCGAGAAGGAAGCGCCGGCCAAGCCGGCGCTCAAGAACGAGACCCTGGCCGGGCTGTAAAACCCGCCGCACCAACGGAAAAAGCCACCTTCGCGGTGGCTTTTGCGTTTGGTGGGTAACGCGCGTCGCGCTCACCCACCCTACCGTCTGTCGGCGCCGCATGAAGAGGCGTAGGGTGGGTGAGCGCGCAGCGCGTTACCCACCAAGGGCGATTAACGGCGCGTATCGGCCGCCACTTCGCCGGCACGCAGCTGGGGGGCCAGCTTGTCGAGCACGCCGTTGACATACTTGTGGCCATCGATACCGCCGAAGGACTTGGTCAGCTCCACCGCTTCGTTGATCACGACGCGGTAAGGGATCTCCAGGTTGTTCTTCAACTCGTAGGCGCCCAGCAGCAGCACCGCGTGCTCGATCGGCGAGAGTTCGGCAATGCCGCGGTCGACCAGCGGCGCCAGCGTCTCGCGCAGGGC
>JAZJYP010000106.1:31295-36385 GCA_040390345.1 Pseudomonadota bacterium
GAACCCACCGGTTCGGATCTGGGCGTGGAGACTTCCATCTTCTTCGAACAGCAGCAGTCCGTATTCGCCAAGCCCATCCCCCTGCCGGGCGGCGCCATCCGCTATGAGATCTGGGAGTTGACCTCCGGCGACGCGAGCTGCGCCGTCGGGCCCTGCGCCTTCGGGACCGGCCAACACGAACGCCACAACTCGATCGTCAGATCGAGCCCCGGGATCACCGAATCCTTGATCGCACCGTACAGCAGCTGGGCAAAGTGGTCGCCATCGGCCTTCTCGAAACCATGCGCGGCGCGGATATTGTTCACGACCGTGGTCGCGTCTTCATTATTGAGCAGCCATTGGTACAGGCCCTGCAAGGCGAACTCGCGCGCGCGGTGGCGCGGTGTGCGGTTCTTGCTGGGGTTGGCGTGCGTGGTCTTGTCATTCATGTTCTTACCTTTGTGATTATTCTTCGTCGGCTTGCAGTTCTTCCAGCGCGATGAGCAGATTGGCCATTTCCACGGCCACGCGCGCCGCGTCGGCGCCCTTCTCGGCCATGCGCACTTCGGCTTGCTCGTCGTTCTCGGTGGTGAGGATGGCGTTGGCGATCGGCATGCCATAGTCGAGGCCCACGCGCGTGATGCCGGCGCCGGACTCGTTCGAGACCAGCTCGAAATGGTAGGTCTCGCCGCGGATGACGGCGCCGAGCGCGATGAGCGCGTCGAATTGCTCGGTCTCGGCCATCTTTTGCAGGGCCAGCGGCACTTCCAGCGCACCCGGCACGGTCACGTGCAGCACGTCTTCGTCGGCCACGCCCAGGTGTTTCAGTTCGGCCAGGCAGGACGACAGCAGGCCATGGCCCACGTCGGCGTTGAAACGCGCCTGGACAATCCCGATGCGCAGGCCCGTGCCGATCATATTGCTTTCATAAGTTCCTACGGTCATGGTAGCCCCTGTTAGTTGGTGGTTGGTTTGGCGACAAAGCCGGACACTTCAAGATCGAAGCCGGTCATCGACGGCATCTTGCGCGGGCTGGCCAAGAGTTTCATCTTGCGCACGCCCAGGTCCTTGAGGATCTGCGCGCCGATGCCGTAGCTGCGCAGCGCCATGCTGGCCGCGCGCGCCTGCGGGCGCGATTCGGGCGTGTCGAGGGCATTGAACTGGCCAAACAGCTGTTCGGCCGTCTCGCCGCAATTGAGCAGCACGATCACGCCGCATTCGGCCGCCTTGATCGCTTCCATCGACGAGGCCACCGTCCACGAGTGGGTGGTGGCACGGTTTTCCAGCAGGTCGAGGATGGAGACCGGCTCGTGCACGCGCACCAGGGTTTCCTTGGTCGAGCACAGATCGCCGTGGATCATGGCCAGGTGGGCCGAGCCGCTCGGCTTGTCGCGGTAGGCGATCAGCTTGAATTCGCCATTGGCCGTGCTCATGGGACGCTCGGCCACGCGTTCGACCAGGCTTTCGTTCTGGCTGCGGTAGTGGATCAGGTCGGCGATGGTGCCGATCTTCAGATTGTGTTCGCGGGCGAATTCAAGCAGGTCCGGCAGGCGCGCCATGGTGCCGTCGTCCTTCATGATTTCGCAGATCACCGAGGCGGGCGTCAAGCCGGCCATGGCGGTGAGGTCGCAGCCGGCTTCGGTGTGGCCCGCGCGCATGAGCACGCCGCCCTTGACGGCCTTGAGCGGGAAGATGTGGCCCGGCTGGACGATGTCGATCGGGCGCGCATTCTTGGCCACGGCCGTGGCGATGGTCTTGGCGCGGTCGGCGGCGGAAATGCCGGTCGTGACGCCTTCGGCCGCTTCGATCGAGACAGTGAAATTGGTGCCGAAGGAGGTGCCGTTGCGGGCCGTCATCATCGACAGGTCCAGCTGATTGCAGCGCTCTTCGGTCAGCGTCAGGCACACCAGGCCACGCGCATAGCGCACCATGAAGTTGATGGCTTCGGGCGTGACGAAGTCGGCGGCCAGGACAAGGTCGCCTTCGTTTTCGCGATCTTCTTCATCGACCAGGATGACCATGCGCCCGGCGCGCAATTCGTCGACGATTTCCTGGGTGCTGGAGATGGACATGGGGATTTTCCTCTGCTTCGGACATTATTCGTGTAAGACCGCTATTTTAAAGGATTTGGACGCTTCCGACCGGCATTACGCCGGGGCCGGCCTTAGTTCAGCCTTAAAGTTGCCTTTTGATACATCTTATAAGCACGCTGAGGGGCGCGGCGGGAGTAGAATCGTCGCCAGCGGTGGCAAAGGCCCGCCGCACCAACTTTAGAATACGATGACCCGACACCTGATCCGCCCGACCTGCATCGCCGCCCTCCTCGCCGCCCTCAGTTTGCAAGCCAGCGCCGCCATCAACCTGGCCGACCAGGTCCCCGTGGGACCGCAGGTGACGAAAGGCGTGCTGCCCAATGGCCTGACCTACTACATCCACAAGAACGGCAAGCCGGCCCAGAAACTGGAACTGCGCCTGGTGGTGAAAGCCGGCTCCACGCTCGAAGACGAGGACCAGCAAGGCCTGGCCCACTTTACCGAGCACATGGCCTTCAACGGCTCGACCCACTTCAAGAAGCACGAGCTGATCTCCTACCTGCAGTCGATCGGCGTCAAGTTCGGTGCCGACCTGAACGCCTTCACCAGTTTTGACGAGACGGTCTACATCCTGCCGATCCCGACCAACAACCCGGCCAATATCGAAACCGGCTTCACGGTGCTGGAAGACTGGGCCCACGGCCTGTCCTTCAACGACAAGGACATCGACATGGAGCGCGGCATCGTGCTCGAAGAGGCGCGCCTGGGCAAAGGGGCGTCGGACCGCATGAACAAGGTGCTGCTGCCGAAGATCTTCAACGGTTCGCGCTACGCCCAGCGCCTGCCGATCGGGAAGGAAGACATCCTCAAGAGCTTCCCGCACGACGCCGTCAAGCGCTTCTACCGCGACTGGTACCGCCCCGACCTGATGGCCGTGGTCGCCGTGGGCGACATTGATCCGCAGGAAGTGGAAAAGCAGATCAAGGCCCACTTCTCCGGCCTGAAGAATCCCGACCACGAGCGTGTGCGCAGCTACGCCGCCATCGGCCAGCGCAGCGCCACCGAGGCGATCGTCGTCACCGACAAGGAAGCGTCGGGCAACGCCGTGCTGATTCGCTACCCGCTGCAAAACGTCAAGGAAGACACCACTTTCCGCGGCTACCGCCACAAGCTGGTCGAACAGCTGTTCGCCGCCATGCTCGGCCAGCGCATGCAGGAACTGACGCAGCAGGCCGCGCCGCCCTTTTTAGGTGGCGGCAGCAATGTCGACAAGCTGGTGGCTGGATATAAATCGTTTTCATCGTTTGCCGTGCTGGGCCACGAAGGCGTCACGCCCGCCATCGACGCGCTGGTGCAGGAAAACGAACGTGCCCGCAAATACGGCTTCAGCGCCCAGGAACTGGAACGCGTGAAGAAGAACCTAGCGCGCAATTTCGAACAAGGCTACGCCGAGCGCGACAAGACCGACTCGAACAACTACGCCGAAGAATACATCCGCAATTTCCTCGAACAGGAATCGATCCCCGGCATGGCGGCCGAATACGGCTACGCGAAAGAGTTCATCCCCTCGATCACCCTCGAGGAAGTAAACGCCTACGCGCGCAGCGTCATTCCCGAAAAGGCCGCCAAGCTGGTCGCCTATATGGGCTCGACCAAGGAACCGGCCCTGACGCCGACGAGCGAGCAGCTGATGGCCGGCGTGGCCAGGGCCGAACAGCGCAGCGTGGCCGCCCGCACCGAAAAGGCGGTCGCCGCCAGCCTGATGGACAAGCCGCCCAAGGCCGGCAGCATCGTCGCCGAAACGAGCGACGCGGCGCTGGGCCTGACGCGCCTGACCTTGTCGAATGGCGTCAAGGTCATCCTCAAGCCGACCGACTTCAAGAACGACCAGGTCGTGATGAGCGCCTCGCGCTTTGGCGGCCAGCTGCTGTTCGACGACAAGGACAACTTCAACGCCCGCTACGCCAACGCCATCGTCGGCACGATGGGCGTGAGCCGCTACGCCCCGATCGAACTGCAGAACATCCTGGCCGGGAAAACGGCGTGGGCGCGCCCGAACATGGGCAATTACACCGAGGGCATCAGTGGGGGCGCCGGCAACAACGACGTCGACACCATGCTGCAACTGGTCTACCTGCAGTTCACCGGCGTGCGCCGCGACGAAGACCTGTACCGCGCCTTCATCGCCAAGCAGCAGGACGTGGCGCGCAACGCCATGTCCCAGCCCGAGGCGATCTTCCGCGACACCGTTCTCGCCACCACTTACGGCAACCACCCGCGCGTGGCACGCACCGCGCGCCCGGACGACTTCGCCCAGGTGAACCTCGAGCGCGGCATCGGCATCTACAAGGAGCGCTTCTCGAGCGCCAAGGACCTGACCTTCATCCTGGTGGGCAGCTTCGACGTGGCGGCCGTCAAACCCCTGATCGCCACCTACCTGGCCAGCTTGCCGACGCCCGACATTCCCGTGGCCTACCGCGATGTCGGCATCCGCCCCGTGACGGGCGTGGTGAAGAAGGAAGTGCGCAGCGGCTCCGAGGCCAAGAGCAGTGTCTCGCTCAACTTCACGGGCAACACGAACTTCAGCGAAATGGAGCAGTTGCGCTTCTACGCCATGATCGAAGTGATGAACTTGCGCATCACCGACGTGCTGCGTGAAAAGCTCAATCTGATTTACAGCGGCGGCATGCACGGCAGCTTCAACAAGTTCCCGTATGCGAACTACGCGATCGGCACCTCCCTGCCCTGCGGCCCGGACAACGTCGACAAGGTCATTGCCGCCACGTTTGCCGAAATTGAAAAGCTCAAACAGAAGGGTCCCGACGTCGAGGACCTCGAGAAAGTGATCCAGAACTGGATGCAAGGGCACCAGAAAGCGATGCGCGAGAACGGTTACTGGCTGGGGCGCCTGCAAACGTCGCTGCTGCAGGGGACCGACCCCGCCACGATCCTCGCGTACGAAGCGAACGTCGCCTCGATCACGCCAGCCCAGATCAAGGCCGCCGCCCAGCGCTACTTCGACACCAACAACTACATCCAGGTCGTGCTCTACCCCGAAAAGTGATTCTTAACCGGGGT
>JAZJYP010000106.1:36395-47488 GCA_040390345.1 Pseudomonadota bacterium
TTTTTGCTGGCAAAAATTGCTTTGGAATCGTGGTCTGACCCCGGTTGGACAGCAACTATTTCAGGAAGCGGTCAAACCAGGCCACGGTGCGCGCGCGGATGTCGCGCTGGTTTTCGGGCTTGCGGATCGCATGGCCTTCACCGTCATAAATCACCAGCGAGGTCGGCGTCTTCATGGCCCGCAAGCCGTACCAGAATTCCATCGACTGCATCGCCGGACATTCCACGTCGCGCTCGCCCACATACATCAGCGTCGGCGTCCTGGCCGCCTTGATCGATTCAATCGGCGAAGCGGCCCGGTAAATGGCCGGGTCGTCGTATGCCGACGCGCCAAAGTACGGAATCATCCACTCGTCGATGCCGTTCTGGCCGTAGTAGCTGATCCAGTTGGCAATGCCCGCGCCGGCCACCGCCGCCTTGAAGCGCTGGCTATGCGTCACGCCCCACATCGTCATGAAGCCGCCATACGAGTGCCCCATCAGGCCCAGGCGCGCACCATCGACGGGCGCCGTTTGCAGCACCGCGTCCACGCCGGCGAGGATGTCGCGCCAGTCGCCACCGCCAAAATCGCGCCGGTTGGCGCTGACGAACTTCTCGCCCTGGCCATAGCTGCCGCGCGGATTGGGCATGAACACAAAGTAGCCGCGCTGGGTCAGCTCGCGCACCGTCGCATTGCCCTGCTCACCCTCGGAGATGAAACGCGGCGTGTGCGCCGCCGCCGGGCCGCCGTGCACCAGCACCACCATCGGATACTTCTTGCCCGCTTCCTGCGCCAGCGGTGCCACCAGCCAGCCTTGCACCTTGTAGCCTTCGTTGGTCCAGGACACGCTGCGCGCCGCCACCTGGGGCGCAAAGCCGTCGTTGTCATGCGTGAGCGGCGCCACGTTCGGCAGCTTGCCCGCCACGATGTGCGGCGCGTGCGTGAAGTCTTCCTGCACCGAGGCCGCGTAGCTGGCGTCGCGATTGAAAGCGAAGCGCGCCTCCCGCGAGGCCGCCGCCGTCACTGGCGCCGCCCATAGCGTGCGCGTCGTGTGCGCTGACATGTCGACCGCCAGCACAGCGCTCTCGCTACCCACCAGGGCCGAAGCGAGCAAGGTCTTGCCATTCCAGCTCAAGCCATTGAAGGAACCGGCGAAACCGGGAATCACGTTGACGGGCGCGCCGCCGGCCAGCGCGACCGCATACAAGTCGCCGCCGATGGAGCCAAAGTCGCTCATCAAGCCGCCAATGAAGGCAACGCTCTTCCCGTCCGGCGACACGCGTGGACGGTTCATCTGCATTGGCGGCGCAGCGATGATGCGCAAGGCGCCGCTGGCCGCATCCACATGGCCCAGCGTCGCGATCCACCAGTTATTGTCGCCATTGCCCTTGGCGCTGGTGACGGCGAAGCCCTTGCCATCCGGCGTCCAGTCGTATTCGTAGACGAAGGTGTCGGCCGGAGACACCAGCCGCAGCTCGCCACCGGCGGCCGGCAGGAGGGCAATGCGCTGTTCGTCCTCGTCCGCGCCGATCTCGCCCACGAGGGGCGCACCAGCTTCCACGGCGCCCGTCAATTTTTTCGCACCGACTGTCGCCAGCAGCGCGAGCCAGCTGCCATCGGGCGACCAGCGCGCCGAGTTGGCCACGCCCTTGAAGCTGGCCAGAGTGCGCACACTGCCCTGGGTCAGCACATACACGGTGGCCATGCCGGACTTGGCGCTGGTGCCGATAAAGGCCAGCGCTTGCTGGTCGGGTGACCAGGCGGGAGCGTCATAACGGCAATCGCTGCAAGGGTCGGTCTCGGCCAGCACCTTGCCGCTATGCGCATCGCGCACCACGACCGTGGCGTGGGGACGCGTGGGCAATCCGCCCGGGTCGAGCGATTCGAGCGTGGCGCTCTTGTCGCCTGACGCAGTGAGCGTCAAGGCCTGGTAGTCGCGCAAGGCCGCCGGCGCGCCAACAGCGTTACCGGCAACCAGTGCCGCGATCAGTGCTGTACATACTTTCAAGCTGTCCCCCGTTCGTGGTTTGAAAACATCACGGGGCAGTCTATACGAATTGCGGCGCCGGCCCTAGCTCTTCGCCTGGCCGACCGACAGCATGCGCTCGACGTAGCGGGCAATCAGGTCGATTTCGAGATTGACGCCGCTGCCCGCGCGCAGGTGCTTGAGCGTGGTGACGGAAATCGTGTGCGGGATCAGGTTGATCGAGAAGCGGCACTGGCCATCGGCCAGGTCTTCCACGCGGTTCACCGTCAGCGACACGCCGTTGACGACGATCGAACCCTTGAAGGCGAGGTATTTGGCCAGCTCCTGCGGCGCGTCGATGACCAGCTCCCACGATTCGCCCACCGGCGCGAAGCGGTGCACCTTGCCCATGCCATCGACGTGGCCGGAGACCAGGTGGCCACCCAGGCGCTCAGCCAGGGTCAAGGCCTTTTCGAGGTTCACTTCACCGACGCCATCGAGGCCAACGGTGCAGTTGAGGCTCTCGCGCGAGACGTCGACGAAGAAGGCCGCATCGCTTTTTTCGACCACCGTCATGCAGGCGCCATTGATGGCGATCGAGTCGCCCAGGGCGACGTCGGCCAGCGGCAAGCCGCCCGCGTCGATATGCAGGCGCACGCCGGCAAAGCTGCCGCCTTCGAGGGGAGTGACCGAGCTGATGTTGCCGACGGCGGCGACGATTCCAGTAAACATGCTGCTTCCTAAATGTGGGTGAATCTTGCAAGGATACGCAAATCGCTTCCGATCTGCTTGACCTCGTGGAATGCCAGGGTGTGCTTGCGCTCAAGGCTGTCGAGCGCGGGCAGCGCGAACATGCCCTGCGCTTCGCCAATCAGGCAAGGCGCCAGGTAGACCAGCAGCTCGTCGACGCAGCCTTCGCGCACCAGCGAGCCATTGAGCTTGGCGCCGGCTTCGACGTGCACTTCGTTGATCTCGCGCCGCCCCAGTTCCAGCATCAGCGCCGGCAAATCGACCTTGCCATGTTCATTCGGCAGGACGATGACTTCATGCCCTGCTGCGCGCAGCTGCGCTTCCTTTTCGGGATTGGCGGCGGCGGCGACGATCCAGCACCCTGCGCCTTGCAAGATGCGGGCATCGATATCGATTTCAAGCTTGCTGTCGACGACGACGCGGCGCGGCTGGCGCGGCGTGTCGAGGCCACGTACATTCAGTTGCGGGTCGTCCGCCTTGACCGTGCCGATGCCGGTCAGGATGGCGCAGGCGCGTGCGCGCCAGGCATGGCCGTCGGCGCGCGCCTGCGGTCCGGTGATCCATTGGCTTTGGCCGTTGTGCAAGGCCGTCATGCCATCGAGGCTGGCGGCACTCTTCATGCGTACCCACGGCCGTCCGCGCTGCATGCGCGAGAAGAAGCCGATATTCATCTCATAGGCCTGCTCGGCCAGTACGCCGGAACTGACGGCGATGCCGGCCGCTTCCAGCTTGGCCAGGCCTTGCCCGGCCACCAGCGGATTGGGGTCGACCATGGCGGCCACGACACGGCCCAGGCGCGCGCGCACCAACGCGTCCGAGCAAGGCGGCGTGCGGCCGTGATGGTTGCAGGGCTCCAGCGTGACGTAGGCGGTGGCACCGCGCACGTCCACGCCGCGCGCCTCGGCATCGCGCAGGGCCTGGATTTCGGCGTGCGCCTGGCCGGCGGGCTGGGTGTGGCCGGCGGCAAGCGTCACGCCGTCGCGCACGATCACGCAGCCGATGCGCGGGTTCGGCGTCGTCGTGAACATGCCCTTGGCAGCCCATTCGAGGGCCAGCTGCATGCCGTCCGTGTCGTTCGAAATTGTCTGGTTCATCCCGCAATTATGGATCATCGGCGCCGGAACAGCCAACGTTGTCCTGGCGCGGGTCGCACACCCGGGCCCGCCCCAGCATATTGATCTTGATGCGGCGCGTCTCGCGCCCCTGGAGCAGCGACAGCGTGCCCCAGCGCGCGGCGGCGCTGCTGGTGGCGCTGCAGCTGCGCCCTGCCCCATTGTAGGCGATGTAATCCGGCTGCTGGTGCGACGAGAACACCGCGTCGATGCGGATCCCTTCCGGCAGTGCACCGTGGCGGGCGATGACGTCTTCGCCGGCGTCCGGGCGGCGGTTGCCATCGCCATCGACAAACACCACCCAGCCAAGGCGCCAGTTGGCGCCGGCCGGGTCAAGCGGCACCAGTTCGACCCGCTGCCCGCGCGCGATGGCCTCGGAGCGGGCCAGGTTGATGGCCCCCAGCAGGTCGGTGACGCCGGCCTTGAGCTGCTGGCGCTTCGCCAGCGCAAGCAGGTCGGGCACGGCCATGCCGAGCAGGATCACGCTGATGGCCAGCACCACCAGGGTTTCCGCCGCCGAGAAGCCATGGTGCCGTTTCATGGCCAGCAGTGCGCGAAGCTGCCTTCGGCCTTGTGCGCGCCGGTGCTGTCGAGCGTGAGCATCTGGCAGTCGGGGTCCTTGAATTTGGCATCGACCTTGCTGGTGCCGGGCATGGCCTGCACTTCGACGCATTCGGCGATCTGCTTGCCCGGACAGGCGCGCCCGCGCAATTCGTAAGCGCTGGTAGAGGCAACGGTGCCGGACCACCACTTGAACTTGCGCGCCTCCTCGTCACCGGACCCGGACGAAAACGCAATGTAGCTGTTGGTGCGCGTGAAGTAGCGCTCCTGCTGCTGCATGGTTTCCACCAGTGCGATCTGGCCCTCCACGCGGCGCGTCCGGATGATGAAATTCGCGTAACTGGGATAGGCCACTGCCATGAGGATGCCGGCAATGCCCAGCACCACCAGCAGTTCCACCAGGCTGAAACCGGAATGGGTTTTCATGTCTGCCTCCTTCAGCGTGCGGCGTCGTGCAGTTCCTGCCAGTTGGCCACTTCGCGCCAGCCCAGTCGCCCGGCGGGCAGCGCGACGCTGACAGGCCCCGGCACAGCGCCAGCGTCAGCGCCGGGACGCACGAAGCGATAGGTGCGCAACACGGGCGTGCTGCCCGTCGGGGTGCGCTGGGCGAGCGTCGTCGAGGCCAACAGGAGCACCGGCGCGCCGCTGGCGAAATGGCCCGTGACCGCATCCGAGGCCGCCACGCCGCTGGCGTTGTAAGCGAGCCCGCTGACTGCATCGAGAACGTAGCTGCGCGACGCTGCGGCGGCGCACGCGTCGCGCCCAGGCACGGTTGTTTGCAGGATCAGGGCGCCGCCCTCGAGCACAGGATTGGCCACGCTGCGTTCGCCGTCGTCCTGCGCGTGGGGAAAGTCGGCATACCAGCCCTGCTTGGCGCCGTAGTCGAATTCGGCGCCGCGCACGGTGAAGCTGGCGCCTCCGCTCAAGGTGCGCGGCACCAGCCCGGCGCGTGATCGCACCGGGACCAGAGGGCGGGCCAGCGTGTCGCGAACGGCATACAGCGACTGCGCCGAAAATGCTGATGGCACGATCTCGGCGCTGGCGTCACCGGTACCGAACAACACCAGGTAGCCGCCGCCGGGCGCCAGCGCCACGGCGGGCGTTTGCGTGATGGCCTGGCGCCGCCCGGCCGCATCGCGCGCCACAAACAATGGCTCGCGCCCGGCCGCATTGCGCCACGGCGGCCCGGCATTGAAGTCGACCCGCCACAGATTGCCCTGCGCATCGCCCAGGTAGGCCAGGCGTGTGCTGCCATCGGCCGCCAGCACCAGCCCGGGCGGCCCAAGCGCCGCCTCGGTGCCTGGCACCGTCAGCCTGAAGTAGTTTGTGCCAAGCTGCCAGCGCGTGCCCGCGGCTTTGTCTGCGGCCAGCATGAACAGTGATGGCCCGGAAGGCACCAGTACAAAATCGCGGAAGCTGTCCCTGCCCGTCTTGATGCGGGCCAGGGTCGGCGGCAGCTCGACACTTCCCATCGCGGCATCATCATGCTCGGTAAATTCCCACAACGCGCCTTTGCCGTCGCCGAAGGCAGAGGGATCGGAAATGTCGATGGCGAAGACGCCGCGTGCGCCCTTCCCCATGCCGCTCGCCAGGATAGTGCGCCATTGGCCCGCTAGCTGCGCTTCGCCGCCACCGGCGCTGCCGTCGACGTAGGCCCGATGCGGGTATCCAGGATCGCTCAACGGTCCGAGAGACGCCAGCAGCGCACCGGGAACGAAGGCGAACAGTTCAGTGCCAGCGAGGGCATCGAAGGCGTGCAGCATGCCGTCGTTGGCGCCAACATAGATGGCAGGCCGCCGGTTCTTGAAGCGCGTATAGAACCCCAGGTAGTCCGGTGCCTGGATGGCGGCGGATGGCGCACCGACAAGCAGTGGCCGGCTGTGGATGATGTCACCCAGCAGGCCAAGGCGCCGCCGCAAGGGCCCGGCCGGCTGCTCGCGCGACCGTTCACCACGCAGGAAAGCGATCAAGGCATCATCGATGCCCGCGAGTGGCGGTTTGAACGGCGCCGTGGCGCCATTGCGCTGCACAGTGAAGATTTGGCGCCTTGGCGCCGGTGGCAAACTGGCGCCGTCCCAGGTGGCGGCAGTTGCACCGATTTCGTAGCGTTTCAAGCTGCCGGTCCAGGAGCCCTGCTCATAGCCCGTCTGCAGCAGGAAGTCCCGTCCCGCAGCGCGCATGGCCAGTGGCTTGCCTTGCACGCTTCCCGAGGGTGCGGCGGTGGCGGCAAATAACGCCTCGATGTTTGCCCCAAGGTCGGGGCCGGAAAAATAGTGGGAAGGATTGACGGCGCTCCATTCCTGGTCGACCGGGACGCCGTCACCGTTGCGATCGACGAAGCCACCGTATTTGGCCGCCAGCCCCAGCACGCCCTGGCTGGCAGGCGCGCCGTCGAGCGCAAGCGCGAAGCTGTCGACCTTGACTGGCTTGTCCGGGCGGATCGCATTGGTGTGGGCCCAGTAGGCGACGCCGGCAAGATAGTAGCTTCCCTCGCCAAGCGGGCCATCGTCTTTTTTCGCCAGGCCGGCACGCCCTTCGAGTGCACCAACGCGGTCGGTCGACAGGTCGACATTGAATGGACGGCCAGGCGCGAAGCCATCGGCCGCGCGCGCCGCATCGCGATGATCGCTACGCTCATTGCCGGGCAGGTAGCGGTCTTCCACGGCACTGGCGTGGCCGATCGTCACAATCATCGTGCGCTGGCACGGCGCCGTGACCGGATCGGCGCGTGTATTCCAGACCGGGAAGCCGGCGTCGCTGCCATTGGCGCTGCGATCACGCGCCTGCAGGTAGCGCAGCGCTTCATAGAACAATTCCGCCGTCGGGTCGTAAGCCTTGTAGAGGCCATTGCGCCCGATCTGGTTGATGAAGTTGATGGCGCCACTATGCGCGCTGCTGGCGCCGTCAGGATTGGGATTGAGGACGCCGGTCTCCGCATTCCATTCGGCCTGCGTGTTGGTAACTGGCCCAAAATCCGGCGCTTCGTAGCCGACCGGGCCCAGGAATTTGAGCGGCGCACGCAGCACACCGCCATACAGGTTGGGGTCGTCCGCGCCATGCGCGAGCAAGTAGGACATCAAGCCGATACGCATCGACGCGCTGTAGCGCTGCAGCACGCCTTCCGGCTTGAAGGCGTGCCCGTATTTGTGGCACAGGCCGGGCCGGCCGGCGGCGTCGGCCTGGGTGCAGGCTTCAACGGCGACGACGTAATCCTTCTTCACCGGTGATGGGCAGGTGATGGCGCGCTTGCCGGCACTAAATACGATGCGGTCGCGGCACGACGTCATATACAACATCTCGCCGCCAAATGGCGTGACCGACGCCGGCGCCGCCAGCGCCTTGCGCGCGAAGATCGGCGATCCATCCGGAATCCAGGCGCGCGCAAGCACCGTCGCCGTCGCCTCGTCGGTGGTCCGGTCACCGCCGGTGAGCGCCAGGCGCAGCAAGTCGAGGCGCGACATCGTGGCCCAGTTCAGCATATTGCCACTGAATGAATCGCCACCGCAGGCATGCCGGTCGTCGGTCCCGCGCTTGGGGACAAAGCGGCTTCCGCGCTCGTCCACCGTGTACGTGTAGCACATGCGGGGATTGAAGTAGCCCGCATAGTCGCTGGTGCCGTCGTAATCACCCGCATAGGCGCTGCCGACGTCGGCCACCGTCAGCGACAGGCCAATCAGCAGGTTGGGCGGAACACGCTCGGCCGCAACAGCATGGGCGGCGCACAGGAACAGGGCAAGCAGCAACGCTTTCATGGCGTACCTCCGGTGACCTTGCGGTAGTAGGACTGCAGCACGACGCGCGTGCCCGGGTGGGCACCAAAGCCAATGGCCGTGATGCGATAGAAATTGGATACAGGCGCGGACGCGTTCTCGCCAGCGGACACGAATGGCGCCAATTCGATGATGTAGCGCGGCAGCGCGGCCGGCAGGCTGCCCTGCCCCACCTGCATGGCGGCGCCCGTGTAGCGTCCCAGTGGCACGGTCGCTTCGTCGTGGGCCAGGTCGATGCCCTGCCAGGTGGGGCTGCCGGTCTCGCGCCGCAGGCACAGGCCAAGGTTGGGCAGTGGACGGCCGCTACCGCAGCCATCGACGAATCCGACCGCACTGCCAGGCGCAAACAGGGCGGCGCGCTGGGCATCCGCCCCACCTTCGATTTCGCGCTCGGCATCGGCCAGCGCCGCTTCCGCCGCATGCAGCGCCAGTTGCTGGTCGCGTTCCATGCGCGCGGCCTTTTCGCCGTCGAAGGCGCTGCGCGCCGCCGATACGCCGATGACCAGCACCGCAATCAAGAGGAACAAGGAAATGGCCAGGGCAGCGCCGTCGCTATGCTGTTCAAACGTGCGCATGGCTCACTCACAGCGCCCGGTTGCGCACGGCGATGGTGGCGCCAAAGAGCTGGCGCGCGCGGCTTTGCAGCGACAGCGGCAGCGCGTGCTCGTCGATGCGTGTGCCCTGGTCGCCCGGCTGCGCGCTGCTGTAGGCCTGGCCAAACAGCTCGTAGCCCAACAAGCCGCCATCGGGCCGCGAACGCGGCGCACCATGAAGCAGTATGGCCACTTCGACGCTGGCGACGCGCTTCCAGTAGGTCTTGCGGCGCAGGTCGCGCGCCCGCGCGGCGGCGTCCGCCCCTTCCAGCACCAGCGCGTCGTCGAGGGCCTTGATGCGCGCCGCCGTAACGAATTCATTGGCCACACCATCGGCCGGCATGTCGGTATCGAGACCATAGCGTACCTGGAAAGAGTCGACACCGCGCACCAGCGCATCCGATCCCCAGCCACGTTCGCCCCGGTATTTGCAGCGCAATTCAGTTTCGCCGTCAGCGGCGCGCGCCACGTAGAAGATGCTCCACCCCTCCTCGCCATCGTCGGGCGTGAAGCCGGCGCAATTGGTGCCAATGCCGTCGGCGGCGAAGCGCACGGCCAAAACGTCGCTACCGTTGGCCACATCCGGTTCCGGGTCCTCGATGCCAGGCTTGCTGTGCTTGAGGGAGCGCGCGTCCAGCCCCGCCAGCTGGGCCGGCAAGTCGGATGCATGGGCGCTGGCCGCGTCCCAGTTGGCAAAACCGGCCTGGCGCACGGCGCGTGCGACGATGGCGACGGCAAAACGCCCCGCCTCATCGAGCTGGGCACCTTCCGATTGCGCCACGAAGCCCTTGTTGGCAGCGAGCAGCAGCGAACCGGCCAGCAGCGTCACCAGCAAGCCCAGTGCCAGCGCGACCTGCAGTTCCACCAGCGTCAGGCCACGCATCCTCATTTGACCTCCGCCAGCGTCAGCGCGACACTTGGGGCGAACTGCTGCGCGCCATCCTGGGCGGCCGAGCCATCGGGATTCTTGCCGCGCCACCCCAGCTTGATGACGACCGGCGCGGCGCCCGGCGCGCACGACCAGCCCAGCGCGTGGCTGGCGCCGTTCCAGGGTTGGGCGTCGCGGCACACGCGCACGCGGCCACCGGGAAAATGCCGGTGCAATGCCTGCTTGAATTCAAACAGGTCCAGTGCGGCCAGCTGGGCGCCATTGCAGGCCGCGCCGGCCAGGCACAGCGAGGCCGGTGGCGACGGCGCCCCTTCGGCGGCATCATAGTGGAGCGTGAGGTAGGGATTGTCGCCATCGGGCAGGTGCATCACGCCGGCATTGGCCTGCATGCGCTCGGCCAGCGAGGCGGCCAGTTGCACGGCGGCCGACATCAAATGCGATTCATGGCGCGTGCGCAGCGCCGCCAGCTGCGTCGCGCCAGCGCCGAGCACGCCGACGGCCAGCACGAATACCGCCACCAGCACTTCAATCAAGCTAAAGCCGCGCATGGTCCGCCTCCCGTGCAGGAGACCTTACGCGGGCGTGCGAAAACCCGGCTGCGTTACATCAACCGTGTTCGGGGAACCAAATCGGGAGGAAAGTGTCTACTTGCGCGGCTTGGGCGCGGAACCGACTTCAGCGATGGCTTGCTGGAATTCGGCCAGGTCCTCGAAGTTCTTGTAGACGGAAGCAAAACGGATATACGCGATCTTGTCGAGGCGCTTGAGTTCCTGCATCACCAGTTCGCCCACGTACACGGACTCGACTTCACGCTGCCCACTGGTGAGCAGCTTTTCGGAAATCGATGAGACGGCCGTGTCGATGGCCTCGGCCGAGACGGGCCGCTTGCGCAGCGCCAGCATCAGCGAGCCGCGCAGCTTGGCCGCTTCGAACTCGGAGCGGCTGCCGTTCTTCTTGACGATGAAGGGCATCGACAGTTCGATGCGCTCATACGTGGTAAAACGTTTATCGCATTTGGCGCAGCGGCGGCGGCGCCGGATGGCGTCCCCTTCCTCGGATACGCGGGTATCGAGGACCTGGGTGTCTTCGTGGTGACAGAAGGGACATTTCATCGCGGCGCGTCGCTTTTCATTTAAGCTGCGTAGACCGGGTACTTGTCGGTCAGCTTCTTCACTTCGGCCTTGACGCGGTCAATCACGGCAGCGTCGTTCGGATTGTCGAGGATGTCGGCGATCAGGTGGCCGACTTTGGTCGCATCTTCTTCGACGAAGCCACGCGTGGTGAATGCCGGGCTACCCAGGCGGATGCCCGACGTGACGAAGGGCTTTTGCGGGTCGTTCGGGATGCCGTTCTTGTTGCAGGTCATGTGCGCCGCACCCAGCAGTGCTTCAGCTTCCTTGCCGGTCAGGTTCTTGGCGCGCAGGTCCACCAGCATCACGTGCGACTCGGTGCCGCCGGAGACGATGCGCAGGC
>JAZJYP010000107.1:0-5074 GCA_040390345.1 Pseudomonadota bacterium
GCTGGCAAGTCAGCTTGGCTCGTTCAAATTCTGTCTGCCGCGCAGACTCCTAGCCGAAGCTGCGCACGCGCGCGAGCAGCTTGGTGGTCGAGCGGTCGTGCGCGAAGTCGATCGCCACGGCCTTGCCGCCGTAGGCAAGGATGGCCTTGCCTTCGGGGATGGCCGTCATGTCATAGTCGCCGCCCTTGGCGTAGATCTCGGGATGGGCTTCTTCCAGCACTTCCAGCGCGGTGTCTTCATCGAAGTCCACCACCAGGCTCACCGATTCGAGCGCGGCGAGCAAGGCCATGCGGTCGGCGCAGTTGTTGAGCGGCCGGTCGTCACCCTTGCCCAGGCGCTTGACGGACGCATCGGTATTGGCGGCGACGACGAGCGAGCCGCCCAGGGCGCGCGCCTGGGCCAGATAGGTGACGTGGCCGCGGTGCAGGATGTCGAACACGCCGTTGGTCAGCACGACCGGCTTGGGCAGGGCAGCGACGCGTTGCGCCAGGTCGGCGCGGGTGCAGATTTTTTCTTCGAAGTCAGGCATAACTCATTCAGTGGGTTCGAGCAGGCGGCGCGTGGCCGCATCGAGGGTGTCGGTCGACAGCGTGTGGGCGTGCCGAAAAATCATCAGCGCGTACACGCGGGCCAGGGCAGTAACTTCGGGCGAGAGGGCAAACTCGTTGCCGCGGGCGGGCGCCCTGGCCCGCCAGTGGTTGATCGCCGCTTCCAGGTCCTGCATGGTGAGCATCATCGCGCCTCCAGGGGCTTATTTGCCCGGTTCGTCGCCCTCCTCCTCTTCCTCCTCGATCTGCATCGAAAGGTCGGCGGATTTGGTGCCGGTGTCGTTACCGGGCTCCTTGCGGTCGCCACGCAGCTTGATCTGCAGGCGCAGGCCGTTGGCCGAGTCGGCGTTGCGGATTGCCTCGTCGTAGCCGATATAGCCTTTGTTATACAGCTCGTACAGGGCCTGGTCAAACGTGCACATGCCCAGTTCGCGCGATTTGTGCATGATCTCCTTGATGCCCTGGAAGTTGCCCTTCAAGATCATTTCGGCGATCGTCGCCGTGTTGAGCAGGATCTCGATGGCGGCCTTGCGGCCCTTGCCGTCTTCGGTGCGCACCAGGCGTTGCGAGACGACGGCCTTCAGGTTCGACGACAGGTCGCCCAGCAACTGGTTGCGCCGCTCTTCGGGGAAGAAGTTGATGATGCGGTCGAGCGTCTGGTTGGCGTTGTTGGCGTGCAGGGTGCCCAGGCACAGGTGGCCGGTTTCGGCAAACGCGATGGCGTGCTCCATCGTTTCGGTGTCGCGGATCTCGCCGATCAGGATCACGTCCGGCGCCTGGCGCAAGGTGTTCTTCAGCGCATTGTGCCAGGACAGGGTGTCGACGCCCACTTCGCGGTGGGTGATCAGGCAACCCTTGTTCTTGTGGACGTATTCGACCGGGTCTTCGACGGTAATGACATGGCCGGCCGAATTGGCGTTGCGGTAGTCGATCATCGCCGCCAGTGTGGTCGACTTGCCCGAGCCGGTGCCGCCGACGACGAGCACCAGGCCGCGCTTGGTCATGATGACGTCTTTGAGGATGGGCGGCAGCTCGAGTTTTTCGAAATTCGGGATTTCGGAGGCGATGGTGCGGCACACCATGGCGACGTTTTGTTGCTGCACGAAGACATTGATGCGGAAGCGGCAGACATTCGGCAGCGAGATGGCGAAATTGCATTCGAGCTCAGCTTCGAACTCGTTCTTCTGCTTGTCGTTCATGATCGACAAGGCCAGCGCGCGCGTCACTTCACCCGACAGCTTTTGCTGGGACAGCGGTTTCATCGCGCCCTGGTGCTTCATGCTGGGCGGGAAATCGGCCGAGATGAACAGGTCCGAACCACCCTGGTGGTTCATGACGGTGAGCAGTTTATGGATATACGCCTGGGCTTCGGCGGGGCCAAATGTCGTGGACATGTGTGCCTTTCTGGATGGAGTCGAGAGCAATTATATCGACAGCTTTCTGCCCGCAAGGAAATTCTTTGCTGACTAATTGGCAACAGTATGTCAGCATGAGGCATTGCGCCGCAATTATCGTTGTGTTTCAATACATTTTATGACCCTGACCGAACTGAAATATATCGTTGCCGTAGCGCGTGCGAAGCATTTCGGGCATGCCGCCGAAGCCTGTTACGTCGCCCAGCCGACCCTGTCGGTGGCCATCAAGAAGCTCGAAGACGAGCTCGGCGTTGTCCTGTTCGAACGGGGCGGTGCGGAGATTTCCGTCACCCCGCTGGGGGCCCAGATCATCGCCCAGGCCGAACGCGTGCTCGAACAAACGGCGGCGATCAAGGAGCTGGCCAAACAGAACAAGGACCCCCTGGCCGGCGCGCTGCGCCTGGGCGTGATTTACACGATCGGCCCGTATTTACTGCCGCCCCTGGTCAAGCATGTGATCGAGCGGGTGCCGCAGATGCCGCTGATCCTGCAAGAAAATTTCACCGTGCGCCTGCTCGAACTGCTGCGCCAGGGCGAGCTCGATGCCGCCATCATGGCCCTGCCCCTGCCCGAACATGGCATGTCGATGCAGGCCCTGTATGACGAGCCCTTTGTCGTGGCCATGCCGCACAGCCACCCCTGGGCTGCACGGCGCCAGATCGCCGCCGAAGACCTCAAATCGGAGACCATGCTCTTGCTGGGCAATGGCCACTGCTTCCGCGACCAGGTGCTCGAAGTGTGTCCCGAAATGTCGCGCTACGCCGCGCCGGGCAACGGCATGCAGCGCACGTTTGAAGGCTCGTCGCTCGAGACGATCCGTCACATGGTCGCCAGCGGGATCGGTTTGACGGTGCTGCCGCGCGCCTCGGTGCCGGACATGAATGCGCGCGGCTTGCTGCGTTTTGTACCGTTCGAAGCGCCGGTGCCGTCGCGCCGCGTCGTCATCGTCTGGCGCAAGAGCTTCACGCGGCGCGCCGCCATCGACGCCGTGTGCGACGCCGTGGCTGCCTGCGAGCTGCCCGGCATCGAGATGCTCAGCCACGAAGCCGTCGCTTAACACCGGGGTCAGACCACGATTCCAAGGCAACAAATTGCCTGCAATTTGTTGCCTTGGAATCGTGGTCTGACCCCGGTGTTAGAATCTGCGCTTCGCTTCCGACGCTACTCCTGATGAATAAACTGGCGCTGTATTACCGCCTGGTCCGGCTCGACAAGCCGATCGGCATCCTCCTCTTGCTCTGGCCTACCCTGGCGGCACTGTGGTTCGCCTCGAACGGCAAACCGGACTGGTCCATCGTCGCCATCTTCACGCTCGGCACCGTCCTGATGCGATCCGCCGGCTGCGCCATCAACGACTTCGCCGACCGCGATATCGACAAGCACGTCAAGCGCACCGCCGAACGGCCCCTCACCAGCGGCAAGATCGCCGCCTGGGAAGCGCTGATGGTGGCCGCCGTGCTGGCCATGCTGGCCTTCCTGCTGGTGCTGCCACTGAACACGCTGACCAGGGAATTGTCGGTCGCTGCCCTGCTCATCGCCGGCAGCTATCCTTACTTCAAGCGCTTCTTCGCCATTCCCCAGGCCTACCTGGGCATCGCCTTCGGCTTCGGCATCCCGATGGCCTTCGCGGCCGTGCAGAACAGCGTGCCGGCCCTGGCCTGGTGGCTGCTGCTGGCCAATGTGTTCTGGGCCGTGGCCTACGATACCGAATACGCGATGGTCGACCGCGACGACGATGTGAAAATCGGCATCCGCACCTCGGCCATCACCTTCGGCCGCTTCGACGTCGTTGCCGTGATGCTCTGCTATGGCGCGGCGCTGGCCATCGTGCTCGCCTGCGGCTGGGAATTCGGCCGGCGCAGCTGGTTCGCCGCCGGCATCGCCAGCGCGGCCGGCATCGCCCTCTACCACTACCAGTTGATCCGTGAACGCGACCGGATGCGCTGTTTTGCTGCGTTTCGTCATAACAATTGGCTGGGCGCGGCCGTTTTCGCTGGCATCGCGCTCGACTACGCGTTAGGATAATCTTTCTACGAATTCATTCAAGAGGTAGCCCATGATCGAACCGATTCCAACCCAGAGCAGCGCGCGCGACCAGTTGATGGACAACCTGCGCAGCGTCATCACCGATGCCGAATCCTGGCTGAGCAAGGGCGCCAAGGACGGCGGCGTGGATTGGGCGAACGCCAAGGCCAAGTTCGAAACGACGCTGCACAACGCCAAGGAAGACCTGGTGCGCCTCGAACAGGCCGTCGTTGAAAAGACCAAGGTCGCGGCCAAGGCCACCGACGAATACGTGAAAGAAAACCCGTGGAAGGCCGTGGGCCTGGGAGCGGCCGTCGGGGTCGTCATCGGCATGCTCATCGCCCGCAAATAAGCGATGGCCCTCGCCGAATCGGCTTCCCGCCTGGTCGCCACGCTGGTGGCGATGATCCAGACCCGCATGGAGCTGGCCGCCGTCGAACTCGAAGAAGAGTCGCAGCGCTTCCTCGGCTACCTGCTGGCCGGCTTGCTGGCCCTGTTCCTGCTGGCCATTGCCGTGGTGCTGCTGGCCTTCTTCGTCGTCCTGCTGTTCTGGGACACCTACCGCCTGCAGGCCGTGCTGGGGATGGCCGCCGTGTTCGCCCTCTCGGGCATCGTGCTGGGCATGAAGGTGCGCGCCAGTGTCGAGGCCAAGCCACGCATGCTCGAGGCCACCCTGGGCGAATTGAACAAGGACATCGAGTTCATCAAATCCGTCGGAGCGCCCCGTGAGCCTTAACGTCCTTGCCTTGCGCCGCCAGGCGCTCGTCACCGAATGCACCTTGCAGCGCCTGGCCTTGCAGGCGCAGGTGCACGCCCTGGTTGCTCCACTCGAGTCGCCCGGCTGGCGCGCCCGCATGACCGTGCCGGTGGCCATCGCCGGCGTGATCGGCGGCTTGCTGCTGACACGCCCGGGCCGCGCGCTGCCCTTGCTGTCGGCCGCCGCCACGCTGTGGGGCATTGCGCGCAAGCTGCTGCCCCTGCTGCGCAAGGAACCGGCGCCGCCGGCGTGACGCGTGGTGGGTAGCGCGCTTCGCGCTCACCCACCCTTGTATTATGATTTCAATGAATTCAACATAGCAAGTTGGA
>JAZJYP010000108.1:0-16719 GCA_040390345.1 Pseudomonadota bacterium
CCGCTACAGCTGGGCCCGTGTCCGAATGTCAGATGCGACCCCGAAGTGAGTTCGACAATTGCAGGTCGGCCGATTCCATGATCTAGCGCGCGATGGCGTCGAGAATGGCACGGTTGCCATCGGCATAGATGCGGCGGCCAATGCTGACACCCAGAACATCAATGTAGATTTTCTGCGCCGTCCCGTCGGCCACGATGCCGTACAGCGTGCGCGCGTACAATTTGCGGGCCGGCGCCGATAAGGTGCTGCGCGAGACATAGATGCCCACCATGCGGCGCGGCGCCTCGCTGATGGGCGAGCCGGACAATGTCTGATCGAGCTTCAATTCGGCCAGGCGTACCGCCTGCACGGGCGGCGGTGCCAGCGTGCCGTCGGTGCGGCCAAAACTGATTTTCTTGAATGCGACAGCGTAGTCGTTGACGTATTCGAGCCGCCCCGCTCGCTGCAAGCGGTCCAGCTGGCGTTGCAGTTCGGGCGAGAACGAGATGCCGCGCGGGACATTCAGCTGCGCCCGGCTTTCATCGACAAACTGGGCGAGGCTGCGGTACTTGCCCTCTTCACTACGGCGCAGCACCAGTTCCAGTTGCGAATAGCCGTAGGGAAGCATATCGCCATCACGGTCGCGCTCGGGCGTGCGCAGCGCGGCCATGACCATGTCGATTTTCTTGCTGGAGAATTGTTGATACAGGCGCGCCGGCGGGTACCAGCTCAATTCAAACTTGCACCCCGTGCGCCTGGCCATGGCATCGACCAGCTGCCGCGCCAGGCCATGTTCACGCGCCCGCGTGTCGGCCGGTTCGCTGATACCGACGCGCGTCAGCGCCGGACAATCCGCGGCCTGCGCGACGGGAGCGACCAGCAAGGCGAGGGAAACGACTGCACCGCATGATCGGCTCATGTCACCACGTCGCGTAAGGGGACCGGATCAGGCTGGAGTTGTAGTAGCGGCGCTCGCCGGTTACATCCTCACCGATCCAGCCAGGCTTGTCGAAGGGCTCGTCTTCGGCCTTCAATTCGATTTCCGCCAGCACCAGGCCGGCATTGGCGCCGATGAATTCGTCGACTTCCCATACATGGCCACCAAACGGTATCTTGCGCCGGAATTTTTCCACCAGCGGCTTCTGGCACAGGCGCTCGAGCAGTTCGTTCGCCTCGGCCAGCGGAATGTCGTATTCCCATTCGCCGCGCGTGGCGCCCTCGCTGCGGCCCTTGATGGTGAGCACGCCACGCTGGCCTTCAACCCGCACGCGCACCGTGCGGTCGGGATCGAGCGAGAGATAGCCTTGGCGCAAAAGCACCGGTTCTGCAAGATTGCGCCATTCCTTGCCAAAGAGCAGGAACTTGCGCTCGATCTCGATGCCCATCTCAGTCCAGCGACTGCAGGATAGGCTGCAGCAAGGCCGCGCCGAGGGCGGCGCTGCGCTGGCCGTTCCAGCCGGTGTATTCGTCGGGCAGGTCGGCGTTGTCCTTGAACGGCATTTCCAGCGTCAGCGCCAGGCACTTGAAGGTGTGGCCGATGTATTTCGAGGCCAGCGTGAGCATGTCTTCGTTGTACTTCGAGGCGGCGTAGCCGTAGACGTTCTGGAAGTCGGGGCTGGCGGCCATGTACTGCTCGACGAAAGCCTTTTGCACGGCCATGCGCTCGGGCGTGAAGTCGGCCAGCATCTCGTTGCCGGCCACGAAGTTGTAGGGCAGCGCTTCATCGCCGTGGATGTCGAAGAACATGTCGACGCCCGTTTCGTGGATCTTGTTTTTCACGCACAGCACTTCGGGGCTGCGCTCGGCGTTCGGCGTCATCCATTCGCGGTTCAGGTTGGCGCCGGCGGCGTTGGTGCGCAGGTTGCCGCGCACCGAGCCGTCCGGATTCATGTTCGGCACGATGTAGAACACGGTGCGCGCGAGCAGCTTGCGGGCGATCGGGTTGGCGTTGTCGAGCAGCGCGTCGAGCAGGCCTTCGACGAACCATTCGGCCATCGATTCGCCCGGGTGCTGGCGCGCGATGACCCAGATCTTCTTTTCCGCCTGCGGATTGCCCACCACGACCAGGTTCATGTCGCGCCCGTCGACACTGCTGCCGATGTCAATCACGCGGGCGACCGGGTTCTCGGCCACTTCGCCCAGCAGGCGCAGGTGGCGTTCCCACGAATACGGCTCGAAATAGGCGTAATAGACGCTGTCGAGTTCGGGCGTGTGCTGCACCGTCATCACTTCGCCATCGAAGGAGGTCGGCACGCGGAACCAGTTTTCGCTGTCGTAGCTGGCGCAGACGCGGTAGTCCTCGTAGCCCTTCGGGTAGGTCGCCTGGGCGGCATTGAGGAAACGGATCGTGCAGGCCTGGCCACGCGCGCCTTGCAGGCGGAAGTGGAACCACTGGTGGATGTCGGCGTGCGAATCGGCGCGCAGGTTCAAGTCGATCTGTTTCGGGCTGGTGGCCTGGACGACTTCGATGGAACCGGAATCGAAATGCGTACTGATCTTGATGGGCATGGCTGGTCCTTATTGGCAATGGGTACTGAGTTCAGAATGATACCGGATTCGCTTCCCGGGCGAGGTAGTCGATCGGCGCGCGCACTGTCGGGGCCAGGTTGCTCCGTGTCGCAATCTTTGCGCTGAACTCAACAATCCTTTGCATTTTTACTGGATTGTGGCGGCATTGATGCCAATTCATACTGGAGTCCTTTCAAGGAGATGGCGATGAACGGTCAATGGCAAATGGTGGTGGCGATGGTGCTGTCGGGGACGATAGGCCTGTTTGTGCTGGGCAGCGGCCAGAGCCCGCTGACGGTGGTGCTGTTGCGCTGCCTGATCGGCGGGGCCGCCCTGCTGGCGGTGCTGGCCTGGCAGCGCGGCTGGCGCCGGCCGGACCGGCGTGCGCTGCTGTGGATCGTGGCCGGTGGCGCGGCCCTGATCGCCAACTGGCTGTGCCTGTTCAGCGCCTACCGCTACAGCAGCATCTCGGTGGCCACCGTGGTCTACCACGTGCAGCCCTTCTTCCTGGTGCTGCTGGCGGCCCTGCTCCAGCGCGAGGTGCCGGCCCGCCACGCCGTGTCCAAGCTGGCGCTGGCCTTTGCCGGGGTGGCACTGACGAGCGGGCTGGACCTGTCCCAGCGCGCCAGCGTCATCGGCGTGCTGCTGGCCCTGGCGGCGGCGCTGCTGTATGCGCTGGCCACGCTGGCCACGCGCCAGCTCAAGGCGTATCCGCCGGCCCAGATCGCCGGGCTGCAATTGATGATGGGGGTGGTGGTGCTGGCGCCGCTGGCGCACGTTGACGCGCTGCAGTTCGATGCGCGCGCGGCGCTGTGCCTGCTGGTGCTGGGCCTGGTCCACACGGCACTGATGTACCAGCTGATGTACGCGGCCTTCCAGCGCTTGCGCGCCGAGGCCATCGCCACCCTGTCCTTCATTTACCCGCTGGTGGCGATGGCGGTCGACCGCCTCGCCTTCGGCACCAGCTTGAGCGCCCTGCAATGGCTGGGCATGGGGATGATCCTGGCGGCGCTTATTCCGCGTCGAGATCGACCAGTTGCGTCCGGTACAGTTCCAGCAACTGGCGCAGCATCTCGATATTCGAGCGATTGAGCAGGAAGGTCAGTTCGGCGCGGTTGTCCAGTTCCATCGTCATGCGCAAGGCGTCCTGGAACTGGTTGCAGTTGAGGGTCAGGACGGTCGGCGAATTGTCGCTATGCCATTCATATTCGGTGATCGGCTCGGCTTGCGGCGGCGGCTGCAGCTGCGGGTCCTGGTTCACCGGCACGTGGCGCAGCAGCCAGAACACGATATGCGAAGGCAGGAACACGCTGACCGGACGACCGGTGTCGAAAGTGAATTTGGCCAGCAAGACATTGCCAATGGGATCGCAAGCCATGAACAGGCTGCGAACGATGCGAACGACCGGTTGTTTCAAAACGACTCCCTTAAGTGAAGAAACGGCGACGGCGATTCTACCGCATCGCCGCCGCCGCACGCAAAAATGCCGCCTCAAGGGCGGCATGGCCGGATGCCGGTCAAGCCTTATTTACGATTTTTATCGGTGCTGCCGGTGCTGCCGGTGGTGGTGCCACCCTTGCTGGAACCCTGCTCGCCCTGCTTGCTGGCGCTCGAGGATGAACGGTCCGATTGCTGGTTGCCGTGGCTCATGCTGCCGGCACGGCGTGCTTCTTCGGAGGTGAATTCGTGGGCCGTGCCTTTTTCATGGGCGGCCTTGCCACCTTCGCTGGCAATTTCGCGCTGGCGGTCCGGATCCATCGAAGCGAAGCCGCGGTTGCTGGTGCTGCCGCTTTGCTTGCTCGCCTGGCTGCTGCTTTGACTGCTGCCTTTGTCTTTGTCACTGGTACTTGCCATGATTAAACTCCTTCGCTAGATCGAATAGCCGCCCGCACAAGAGCGGCTGGGAAGTTCATCTTAGGCAGACCGGCGGCGCACACCTATAGGACAGCGGGTGACGATAATGTAGGACTAGATGAGGGATAAAATGGCGTGGGGAAATTCAGGCGGGCCGCGCGAACCCGCCTGTTACCATCAGGCGCTGATGTAGCTGGTCTTGACGGTAGTAAAGAACTCGACCGCATTGCTGCCCTGCTCGCGCGCACCATAGCTCGATTCCTTGGTGCCGCCGAACGGCACATGGTAGTCCACGCCGGCAGTCGGCAGGTTCACCATGATCATGCCGGCCTTGGCATGGCGCTTGAAGTGGGTCGCATGCTTGAGCGAGGTGGTGCAGATGCCGGCGGTCAGGCCAAACGGCGTGTCGTTGGCCAGTGCGAGCGCGTGCTCGTAGCCCTTGGCCGGGATCACCGAAGCGACCGGCCCGAAGATCTCTTCGCGCGTGTGGCGCATGGCCGGGTCGCAATCGGCAAACAGTGCGGGGCTGAGGAAGTAGCCCTCGGTGTCGCGCTGCAGGCGCTCGCCGCCAAAGACCAGTTTGGCGCCTTCCTCCTTGCCCATGGCGATGTAGCGCAGGTCCTGGTCCAGCTGCGCGCTGTCGACCACGGGGCCGATGTCGATGCCCTTGTCCAGTGCATGGCCCACCTTCAATGCCGCCAGGCGCTCGGCCATGGTGGCGACGAATTTGCTGTAGATGCTTTCGTCGACGATCAGGCGCGACGACGCCGTGCAGCGCTGGCCGGTCGAGAAGTAGGAACCCTGGATGGCGGCGTTGATGGCCACCTCGATGTCGGCGTCGCCCAGCACCACCAGCGGGTTCTTGCCGCCCATTTCCAGCTGCACCTTGGCGCGGCGCTTGGCGCAGGCCATCAGCACGCGCTCGCCGGTGCCCGTCGAACCGGTAAAGCTGATCGCGTTCACGCGCGTGTCCGTGGTCAGCGCTTCGCCGACGATGCGGCCCGGGCCCATGGCCAGGTTGAACACGCCCGCCGGCAGGCCGGCGCGGCTGATGATCTCGGCCAGCGCCCAGCCGCAGCCCGGCACCAGGTCAGCCGGCTTGAACACGACCGCATTGCCGTAAGCGAGGGCCGGGGCAATTTTCCATGCGGGGATCGCGATCGGAAAGTTCCACGGTGCGATGATGCCGACCACGCCCACCGGTTCGCGCGTGACGTCGACCTCGATATTCGGGCGCACGGAGGCGAGGCGGTCGCCGCGGATGCGCAGCGCTTCCTGGGCGAAGAACTTGAAAATGGCGCCGGCGCGGGCCGCTTCGCCGATGCCTTCAACGAGGGTCTTGCCTTCTTCGCGCGAGAGCAGCGTGCCCAGCTCGACCTTGCGGGCGATAATTTCGGAGCCGATCGCGTCGAGCGCGTCGGCGCGCTGCTGCACGCCGGACAGGCCCCAGGCCTTGGCCGCGCCGTGGGCGGCGGCGATCGCCAGTTCCACTTCGGCGGCGCCGGCACTGGCGTATTCGTCGATCACGTCATTGCGGTCGGACGGGCTGCGGGTGGTGGTCGATGCTGCGCCGTCGCGCCAGCCGCCATTGATGTAAAGCTGTCTCATTGTTTTTCCTCGGTCGTTGTGGTGCCGGCCCTGGCGGCCAGCGTTGCTGCGGTAGTCGGATAAATCGGCACGCGCTGTCCCGGTGCTTCCCAGCCAAACAGGAACTCGCAAGCCGCGCCGCAGACCCTGCCCTGGCACGGTCCCATGCCGGCGCGGGTCTGCAATTTGGCGCTGCGCCAGTTGGCATGCACGGCCAGCTGCGCCGCGCTCACGTCTTCGCACCGGCAAACCAGGGTCGAGGGACGGCATAGCGCGCGCAAGGCCGGCAAGGGCGCAAAGCTGCGAGCCAAGAGTGTACCAAATGCGCGCGCCTTCGTCCTTGCCCGCAGCTCGGAAGCCGTGGGCAATTGGCCGGTGGCGCACAGGCCGGCGATGCGCCCTTCGGCCAGCGCCTTGTCCACGCCGCCAATGCCGGTGGACTCGCCGGCGGCCCACACGTGTTCATTGCTGGTGCGCTGCTGCTGGTCGACGACGACGCTGCCAGCATGCGTGGCGCAGCCAAGCAGCGCCGCCGCCTCCAGGTTGGGCACCAGGCCGTAGCCGCAAGCGAGGAAGTCGCATTCGAGTTCGCGCTGGGCGCCATTGTGGGAGACCAGCACACTGCGCACGCGATCTTCGCCGCACGCTTCGGTGACCGTCGCGCCGTGCAGGTAGGGGATGCCGCGCAGGGCCGTCATCAGCTGCATGGCCTGCCACACCTTGCCGCGGTGCGACAGCAGCAGCTGGCCAAAGAAGCGTGCCAGTTCGGCCGTGCTGCGCTGCTCGACGATGGCCACCACCGTGCCGCCGTTCTTGACGACGGTGTGCGCTACCGCCAGCAGCAACGGACCGGTGCCGGCCACCACCACGCGCTTGCCGTCGAGCGGCATGCCGCCCTTGGCCAGGGCCTGCAAGCCGCCGGCGCCGGTCACGCGCGAGAGCGTCCAGCCGGGAAAAGGCAGCAGCAGTTCGCGCGCACCGCTGCAAATGATGGCGCGCTGCCAGCGCAGCGTGCGCGGGCCGGACGCCGTTTCCAGCAGCAGTTCCTGCGGCGCCACCAGGCTGATGGCGCGCGCCGGGCCGATGAATTCAAGGTGCGGGCGCACCAGCAGGTCTTGCCACAGGCGGTGGGCGCGCTGGTCGCGCCACTGCACCGGGCCGCCACGCCAGATCTGGCCGCCGGGCTCGAAGTTTTCGTCGACCAGGGCCACTTCCTGGCCGTTTTGCGAGGCCGCGTGGGCCGCGGCCAGGCCGGACGGGCCGGCGCCAAGGACCAGGATCGTCATGCCGCCCCGCCCGTGGTGATGACCATGCCGGAGCGGCAGCGCGTCTGGCAGGCCAGGCAGTGCGGCACGCCGTCGATGGTGACGCGGCATTCCTGGCACTGGCCCATGCCGCACAAGGCGAAGCGCGGCTCGCCCGACACCGAGCGGCGCGTGCACAGGGCGTCGGCGGCGGCCAGTGCCGCCACCACGCTCACGCTGGTGCTGACGATGACGGGCTGGCCGTCCACGTAGACCACTGCTCCTTCATTGCGGTTCATTGAATAGTTCCCTGAAACGTTCCGGCGCAAACGGCGCCGGGTCGATCTCGCAAAGGCGCCCCATGAGCTGGTCGGCCAGCAGGCGTGCCGTACCAAAAGCGGTGGTCACGCCCAGCCCTTCGTGGCCGGCGGCGAGCCAGATGCCGGGACGGCCGGGATGGGCGCCGATGATCGGCTGGCCGTCCGGCGAGGCCGGGCGCATGCCGGCCCAGCTGCGCACGATGCGCATGCTGGCCAGCGAAGGCAGCAAGCCGATCGCCGTATTCAATACCTGGGCCAGGGCCAGCGGGTCGATGCTGGTGTCTTCCTGCCCGTCCTGGCGGCACGAGCCCACCAGCCACTGGCCGGTCGGCCGCGGCTGCACATTGGCCGCGACGGCAAGGCCGCCGTCGCCGGCCGCGGCCTGCCCGTAATTCATGCTCACGATCTGGTGCGACAGGCGCCCCGGATAGCGGTCGGTAATGGCCAGGTGGCCTTTGCGGCGCGTCACCGGCACGTCGGGCAGCAGCTCTGCCACCTGGGCGCCGGCCGCCACCACGATGTGCCTGGCCGTGAGGCGCTGGCCGCTGTCAAGCGTCGCTGCGCCTTCGCCCACGCGCAGCACGCGCCGGCCGAAATGCAGCTTGCCGCCCAATTTTTCCAGCTGTTGCGCCATGAAGTGGGCCACCGCCGGCGGATAGACGACGCTGTCGTTGCGCACGCGCACGCCACCATGCAGGCCGCGCCGCAAGGCCGGCTCCAGCCTGGCCACTTCGTCGCCAGTCAATGCCACCGCATCCCAGCCGCGCCCGGACAGGCGTTCGGCCCGGTGCGACGCTTCGGCCAATTGCGCTTCGTTCTCGGCCACCCACAAGGTGCCGCAGTGGCTGACGTCGCCCACGCCGGGGTATTGCGCGTGGAAGTCGCGCCACAGGCCCAGCGAGAGCAGGCAAAGGTTCAGTTCATCGTCGTTCTCGTCGAGCGCCACCAGGTGGCCCATGCCGGCGGCCGTGACGCCACCGCCCGGCATGGCCGCATCGACCAGGGCCACCGACAGGCCTTCCGCCTGCAGCGCTAGCGCACAGGCGGTGCCGACGATGCCGGCACCCACAACGAGAACGTCCGACGAACTGCCCACCAATTACACCTGCGGCAGCACTGGACGGGTTTCCAGCGCCTGGCGCACGATCTTCTCGGCGCGGGCACGCTGTTCGCCGTCGATCGGCATGCGCGGCAAGCGCACGCGCTCGTTCGAGTTGATGGCCAGCGCTTCGGCAAATTTGATGTTCTGCACCAGGTAGGTCGACACGTCCAGGTCCAGCAACGGGCGGAACCAGCGGTAGATGTCGAGCGCTTCGTTGTAGCGGCCGGCCTTCATCAGGCGGTAGATCGTCACCGTCTCTTTCGGGAAGGCCACCACCAGGCCGGCCACCCAGCCTACGGCGCCCACGGCCAGCGCTTCGAAGGCCAGGTTGTCGACGCCCGTGAACAGGTCGTAGCGGTCGCCGAAGCGGTTGATGATGTCGGTGCTGCGGCGGATATCGTCGGACGACTCCTTGACGGCCACGAAGCGCGCATCGTCGGCCAGTTCTTCCATCATGTCGCAGGTAACGTCGACGCGGTAGGCCAGGCGGTTCGAGTAGATCATGATCGGCAGGTCGCCGGCGGCGGCCACGGCGCGCAGCGAGGCGACCGTTTCGCGGTGGTTGGTGTGGTAGATCGTGCTCGGCACGACCATCAGGCCGTCGGCGCCGGCCTTGGCCGCTTGCTCGGCCAGCCCGCACGCTTCGCGGGTGCCCGCTTCGGCAATGGTCAGCAGGGCTGGCTTGTTGCCGGTCGCTTCCTTGGTGGCGCGCAGCACGTCGAGACGTTCGGCGTGCGAGAGCATCGGGCCTTCGCCCAGGGAACCGCAGGCGATCAGGCCGTCGCAGCCTGCGTCCATCATCAAGCCGAAGCAGCGTGCCATCTCGTTAAAGTCGAGCGAGCCGTCCTCTTTGAACTTGGTCGTTACAGCGGGGATCACACCTTGCCACATATGGGTACCTTGCTTTCTCCGGCGCGGCCGGTCAGTTGTTTGAAGGCTCCACTGTACGCCGCCGGGACGCGCCGGTCTTGATCGCCAGGCGCCTCGAAAAGTCCGAAATCGGCACAATCGACTGTATGCCGATTTCGGCGTCAGCGCCAGCCCGCAGCGCCAAGACACAGGCATCGCAAAGGGCTAAGATTGGCTTCTCACCGTAGGGAGGCAGCATGGAACTTCGCACAGTTGACACGGCAGCGATGGAAACGTTATTCGACAACCTGAATGACGTCGCGTTCTTCATCAAGGACCGTGATGGACGTTATCTGTGTATCAACAATACCATGGTGCGCCGCTGCGGCCAGCGCAGCAAGGAAGACATCCTGGGCAAGACTGCCATCGAAGTCATGCCACGCCCCCTGGCCCAGACTTATATGGCACAGGACATGCAAGTCATTTCCAGCGGCATGGCCATCAAGAAGCACCTGGAACTGCACCTCTACCCTACCCGCTCGCGCGGCTGGTGCCTGACCCACAAGACGCCGCTGCGCGACGACCAGGGCAGCATCGTCGGCCTGGTGGGCACCTCGCAAGACCTGGGCCTGCCCGACGAACTGCATCCGGTGTACCGCAAGATCGCCGATATCGCCCGTCATATCAGGGAGAATTACGCCAGCAATATCAGCATGGCCGACCTGGCCAGCGAAGCGGGCCTGTCGCTCTCGCGCGTCGAACGGCTGTTCCAGCGCGTGTTCCACTACTCGCCGCGCCAATTGCTGCTGCAATCGCGCCTGAACGCCGCGATGTCGATCATCGAAGCCGAGGAAGAGGCGAGCATCGCCGAAATTGCCTACCAGTGCGGCTATGCCGACCACAGCGCCTTCAGCCGCCAGTTCAAGGCGCTGACCGGCATGAGCCCAGTGCAATACCGCGCCCACTGCAGAGGAAGCGACTTATAATCGCTGGATGAGAAAGTCGCACCTCGTCCTCGGTTTGGCCGTCGCTGCCCTGCTGGTGCTGGGCGGCTTGGCCATGAGCGACCCGGTCGCCGCGCTCAATGTGGCCGCTTACGTCGATGCCGCCGATGTCGAGCACGATATCGCCTACGGCAGCGGCCCGCGCAACAAGCTCGATGTCTATCGCCCGCGCGACGGCGGCGCCAATGCGCCGGTCGTCGTGTTCTTTTATGGCGGCAACTGGGTCAGCGGCAACCGCACGATGTACAACTTCGTCGGGCGCGCGCTGGCATCGCGCGGCTTCGTCGCCATCATCCCCGACTACCGCCTGTATCCGGCCGTGAGCTACCCCAGCTTCCTCGACGACTGCGCCAAGGCCCTGGCCTGGAGCATGCGCCACGCGGCCGAGTATGGCGGCGACCCGCAGCGCCTGTTCGTCATGGGACACAGCGCGGGCGCCTACAACGCGGCCATGCTGGCGCTCGACGGGCAATACCTGGCGCGCGAAGGGCTGTCCAACACCGCCATCCGGGGCCTGATCGGCATTGCCGGCCCTTACGAATTCCTGCCCGTCACCAACCCGACGACGCGTCCAGTGTTCCATTTCCCCAACACGCCGGCTGAATCGCAGCCGGTCAACCACGTCAGCAAAGCGTCGCTGCCGGCCCTCTTGATGGCGCCGGCACACGACCCCCTGGTCAATCCCAGGCGCAACAGCGGCGGCCTGGCACGCACGCTGCGCGCCGCTGGTGTCGCTGCCACCGACGAGTATTTCGACGGCGTCGACCACACCACCATCGTCGCCTCGCTCAGCGCGCCGCTGCACAGCCTGGCGCCGACGCTGGCGCATGTCGAGCAATTCATCCGTTCGCACTGAAGGCGCGCATATGTGATGGACCGTACAGAGCAATCTGGCGGAACGCGGCATTGTATTAGTGCAAAAATTGCCAATCACACTGGAGAACGCAATGAATACCGCACTCAAAGCCGCCCTGGCGGTCAGCGCTTTCGCCACGGCGTCCCACGCCATGGCCCAAATCACCCTCTATCAAGGCAACGCCTGGCACGGACGCGCCGTCACCGCCACCGCCCCGGTTGCCGACCTGGGACGGATCGGCTTCAACGACAGGGCGTCTTCGGTCGTGGTTGACAGCGGCCGCTGGGAAGTCTGCGACGACGCCGGATTCCGTGGCCGCTGTGTCGTGCTGCGCGAAGGCAGTTATGAATCGCTCGCCGGCATGGGACTGGACAACAGCATTTCCTCGGTGCGTCCATTGCGCCGCCACGACCGGATCGCCCGCGAAGCGCCAACCCCGCTACCAGCGGCCACCTATGAATACCGCCAGCGCCCCCATGAACGCATCTACGAAGCGCAAGTGACGGACGTGCGCGCCGTGATGGGCCCGCCGGAGCGCCGTTGCTGGGTCGAGCGCCAGCAGGTGCAAACCGATGGGGGCGGGCGCAACGTCGGTGGCGCCCTGGCCGGCGCCCTGATTGGCGGCGTGCTGGGGCACCAGATCGGCGGCGGCACCGGCCGTGACGTGGCAACCGCTGGCGGGGCAGTCGCCGGTGCGGCCATCGGCTCGAATGCCGGCGGCTCGACCAGCTATACGACGCGCGATGTGCAGCGCTGCGACACGACACAAAACACCACGCCCTCGTATTGGGATGTGACGTATCAGTATCGCGGCATCGAGCACCATGCCCAGATGACCGCCGCGCCGGGCTCCACCATCCCGGTCAATAGCGACGGCCTGCCGCGCATGTAGGCCTCAGGCGCACTGGCGCTCGAGCCAGTGCGCTACCGCGTCGATGCTGCGAAACTCCGCCACCGAACGGCAGGCGATGCCGGGGTGGCGTGTTTGCAGCATGCGCGACAAGGCCGCGCCCGGACCAAGTTCAAGCGCCACGGTGATGCCGGCTTCGGCGCAGGCATCCATGCAATCACTCCACACAATCGTCTCGCTCAATTGACGCGCCAGCGCCGTGATGGCAGCTTCACGGCTGGTGATACGCGCCGCGTCAATGCCTGCCAGCACCGGGAGCGCCGGGGAGCGCATGGCCTGCAATGCGCCCAAAAACGGCTGCACTGCGGGCGCCATATAGGACGTGTGCGATGCCACGGCCACAGGCAAGGCCGTGACATGGGCGCCGGTCCCGCGCAGCAAGTTTGTTGCGCGCTGCGCGTCGCCGCCGAGGCCACCGGCGATGCAGCTGTCTTCCGCGGTCACGATAGCGATCTCGAATCCGCACGGTGCCAGCAAGCGAGCAGCCGCTGAAACGCGCGAGCCAGAGATGGCCAGCAGCGCCTGCGGTGCGCTGACGCAAGCGTCCATCAGGCCCGCACGCACCCCTGCCAGCGCGACAGCTTCAGCCGGATCGAGTGCGCCCGCGACGGCATAAGCGGACAATTCGCCGATACTGTAACCGGCCACCAAGGCCGGCGTCGGAGCGAACTGGCGCACCGCTTCCCACATGGCCAGCGTACCGGCAAGCACCAGCGGCTGGGCGCTGCGGTTGGCAAAAAGATCGTCCAGCGGAGGCAGCGCCAGCCGCTCGAGCAAGGCTTGCGCCGGCCGCTCGCCACGCGCCATGTCGAACATGCCAGCGTGCTGGCTGCCCTGGCCGGGACAAAGAATCAACAGGCGCGCGCTCATTGCCAGTTGGCTGCCACGAAGGCATGCACCAGGCAAGTGGCGGCCAGCAGGTCGGCCGCGCCGCCGGGCGACAGGCGGCGCGCGACAAACAGACGGTGGCACGCCAGCGCCTGCGCGCGCCAGTCCGCACTGGCCGTCCCGCCATTGTCGATGAAACGCTGCGCGTGCGAGCGCACCAGGCGCGCGCCGTCGGCGCCGCCCCGGTGGAAGACATTGGTGTCGCTGGCATGGGCCATCAGTGCGAACAGTGCGTCGGTGCGCGCTTCGTGCAGCCGCGCGCCGCGCGCGAGCGCAGCGTGCAGGGCAGGCAGGCCAATGTTGAAGACTGAGGGCAGGCCAAGCGCGCCCTCTTCGCGTGCGCCGCTGACCGCATAGCGCGCTGCCGCCTGCGCGCCGTGCGAAGCGGTGTCGCCGTGCTGCATATGGGTGCCCAGTTCTTCGCCCCAGCGGATGAGCAGGACGGCGCGCAGGGCGGCAGGCGTCAACTTTATGCCCTGCGCCCGCGCGCGCCCGAAGGCGGCGCATAGCAGGCCGAGACTGAAGATCGCGCCGCGGTGCGTGTTGATGCCGCGCGTCGCGGCCAGCATGCGCCGTTCGGCGTCGATGCCCAGCTGGCGCAGGAGCGCAAAGGGTGCGTCGTCAATACCGGCCTGGCAGATCGCGGCAAAGTAGTGGCGCAGCGAGAACAGGCTGCGCATGAACGTGGCCGCTTCCATGTCGTCGTGGCTGCCATTGTCGACCAGCGAGACCAGGCCCGGTTTGGGGTAGAGGCGCAGTTCAGCATACAGGGCGCGCAAGGCCAGGCGGGCCGCTTCCTTCGGCACGCCAGTGTCAGGCTGAAGAAAGGCCGCCTGGACCAGGTGGGCGGCTAACATGGTGCCTCCAGCGTGGCCAGCAGCGCCGAACGCCTGGCGAGCCGTACGCCCTTGCCATGCTTGACCAGCACGCGCTCGTCATGGCCCGCCCATTCTTTCAGGGCGACGGCCTGGCCGCCGGGGAACACGATTTCGCCATCGAGCGGCAAGCCATGCGCAGCGCCAAGCAATGCGACGCCGGCATGCAGCTGCGCCAAATCGCGCGCTTCGATCAGGAGGTCCATATCGGATGTGTCAGTCACGCACGGCAGGCCGGTGAGCGCCTGCCAGGACAGCGAGCCATAAACGCGCAGCGCGAGGCCGCCCGCCTCGCTTTCAAGTACCGCAAACCCTTCCCGCCATGCTGTGGGCACGGCGGTGCGCACATCGGCCAGCGCCAACGGCGCGCGGCGGCGCGCGACATTGGCCAGGTCAATGCGCAGGGCAATTCGCACCTTGATGCCCTTGGCGCCTGGCGGCAAAGCGATGCCGAGGCAAAGTTCGCGCGCGGGGTCCGCGCCAGCGTCCTCGCGCCGCACCACGCAGGGCCAGTCTTCCCGCTGCCAGCGTTCCAATGTGGTGGCGTGCTGCGGGCAGGCGGCACGCGCGGCTTGCCAGCCGTGCGCCGTCAGCCAGACCAGCTCATGACGGCTGTGCATGGCCCGCGCCCAATACTGCATCGATGACCGGCTGCGCCGACTTGCGTCCGCCGCGCGCCAGGCCCAGGGCGCTGCGGCCATCGGCCGCTGGCGCGTCGCGCAGGGCCTGCGCCAACTGGATGGCCAGGTCGCCATCCCAGATCGCCTGCAAGCCCCCCATGCGCAGGTAGTTTTCCGGCCCCGGCGCGAACACCGGATTGTCCTTTGCCAGCGCGACGAGCGTCTCCTCAGGCACTTTGGTGATGCGCGCCATGGCCGGCAGTCCCATCACGCGGATGGTTGCACCCGGCAAGGCGTAGCAGGCGTCCGCCATCAGGCCGCTGCTGATGAAGCCACCGGAGAGCGCCTGGTCGTACACCAGGCCGACGATGCGGTGGCCCTCGCGGCGCGCCAGGTCGACGCATTTTCCCAGGTGGGCCATATAGCTATTGATGCCCAACATTTCGTCGCGGTGGCGCAGGCGCTGGCCCTGCGTGTCGACCAGCAGCACGATGGCGCGGCCAGGATGGGCGCGCACCACGTCGAGCACTGCGCGCGCTTGCGCCAGGGCGATCTCGACGCCGATCGGCGCGTGAGCGGTGGTGCCGATGACGGCAACGACTTGGCCATCGACCTGCGCTTCGCCGCACAGGAAGTCGGCAACTTCAGCAATCGTATGCCCTTGTGGGAACAGGCCCTGGGCCAGGCTATGCCAGTCCATCAGCGCCCTCCTTTGCGGTGCGGCGCGGCCGCCGCGACGAAGGGGGCAACTTCCAGCATCGGGATGTTGTGCGCGTCGGGCATGCCCAGCGCGCTCCAGATGCCGGCCGGTTCGTCGAATCCGCCAAAGCTGGCCACACGCTCGGCCAGCATGGCGTGCTCCTGCTCCAGTGCGGCGAGCGTCAGTTGTGCGCCGTGGCCATCGATCGCGCCGATGGCGGCGGCGCGGAATGCGGCCAGCGTGTCTTCCACGATGACCTGGCAATCCCCCATCAGGTAGCGGTGCTTGCCGCCGGTGGTGCGCCAGACCAGGGCACGGTCGCGCGAATCGAATTCTTCGACGCCATTGGCCGTCTCGATCACTTCCGGGCCGGACATGGCCAGGCGCGCTTCTTCTGACATCACCACCGTGTTGGCGCAGCGCGCCACAATGCCCATGCCACCAAAAGCACCATTTGATCCGCCCACCAGGGCGATGACGGGAACGCCCGCCGCGCGCACGTCGAGCACGGCGCGCATCACTTCCGACACAGCGATCAGGCCGGCATTGGCTTCATGCAGGCGAACGCCGCCCGACTCCACCAGCAGCAGCACCGCCTGCGGGCGCTCAAGCACCGCGCGGCGCAGCAGGCCGGTGAGCTTGGCGCCATGCACTTCGCCGACGGCGCCGCCCATGAAGCCGCCCTCTTGCGCCGCCGCGAAAACAAGGGTCCCGCCAAGCCGAGCACGGCCCACGGCGACACCGTCGTCGAAAGCGACGGGCGCGTTCAACTGACCCAGGTGCGGGCTGATGATGCGCTCGGCCGGACCGACGAATTCTTCAAAACTGCCGGCGTCGAGCACCTGGCGCAGGCGCTCGCGCGCGTTCGCTTCGAGGTAGCTGCTCATGGCGCGGCTCCCAACATGTTTTCCACCGCCTGGTCCAGGCGCAGGCTCACCACGGCCGGCGTGGCGCCCATGTCGTTGATGGCGATGCGCACATCGGCGAGCGGCCAGCGCTGGTGGAAGTCGCACATGACAGCTTCCCAGATGGCGCCAAAGCCGACGGCGGCGGTCTTGACTTCAATCGTGCAGGCGCCGCCCAGCGCGGCCGATTCGATCAGCACTTCCAGGTTGCCGGAGCTGACCACGCCCACCAGTTGCGCGCTCTGCTGCAAGCGGCGGCTGCCTTGTTCGAAGCGGTAATTCAGGGTTTCCATGTTCTCTCCTACCAGTTGCGAAAGCGCTTGGGCGGGTTGTACAAACCGCCCGAGGCCCGCACCAGTTCCTTCATCGACTTTGCGGCCAGCAGGTCACGCGTGGCCAGGCGCTTGTCGATGCCCAGGTCTTCCGGGCGCGTGATGATGCCGCGTCCGCGCAATTCTTCCACCATGGCGCGGTCGCGCGCCATGCCCACCGGCGTGTAGCCGGCCACGCCGCGGATG
>JAZJYP010000108.1:16729-40353 GCA_040390345.1 Pseudomonadota bacterium
TGGCTTGTTCGCGTTCTGCGTCACTGCGGCACAGCAGCAGGTTGGCGATGCCTTCCTCGGTCAGGATGTGGGTCACGTCGTCGCCGTAAATCATCACCGGCGGTATCGCCATGCCGGCCTGCTCGGCCAGTTCCCAGGCATCGAGCTTTTCCACGAAAGCCGGCTGCATATGCTCGCGGAAGGTCTCGACGATTTGCACGACCAGCTTCTGGCCGCGCGGGATCATGTTGCGCCCTGCCCGCGCCTGCTGGCCCGCTTTCAACCATGCCGGGCTGGCGTGGCGCCGGCCGCGTGCGTCCGCGCCCATATTCGGCGCGCCGCCGAAGCCGGAAATGCGGCCCAGGGTGGCCGTTGACGAATTGCCCTGCAAGTCGATCTGCAGGGTCGAGCCGATGAACATGTCGCAGGCATAGTGGCCCGCCGCCTGGCACAGCGCACGGTTGCTGCGCATGGAGCCGTCCGGGCCGACTGCGAACACGTCGGGCCGGGCGCGGATGTAGTCTTCCATGCCCAGTTCGGAACCAAAGGAATACACCGACTCGACGAAGCCCGATTCGATCGCCGGGATCAGGGCCGGATGCGGATTGAGCGCCCAGTTGCGGGCGATCTTGCCGCGCAGGCCGAGCGACTCGGCATAGGTGGGCAACAGCAGTTCGATGGCGGCGGTGTCGAAGCCGATGCCGTGATTGAGCCGCTCGACCTGGTATTCGGCATAAATGCCTTTGATGGCCATCATCGCCATCAGCACCTGGATTTCCGAGATCTGCGCGGGGTCGCGCGTGAACAGCGGTTCGATGTAGTACGGGCGCGGCGACTGCACCACAAAATCGACCCAGTCCCCCGGAATGTCGACGCGCGGCAGCGTTTCGACAATCCGGTTGACCTGCACGATGACGATGCCGTTCTTGAAGGCGGTCGCTTCGACGATGGGCGGCGTGTCTTCCGTATTCGGGCCCGTGTACAGGTTGCCCTGGCGGTCCGCCGCTTCCGCCGCGACCAGGCACACGCGCGGCGGCAGGTCGACGAAGTAACGGCTGAAAAGCTCCAGGTAGGTGTGGATCGCGCCGATATTGAGTTTGCCGGCAGCGACCAGCCTGGCCACGCGCGCCGCCTGCGGACCGGAAAAGGAAAAGTCCAGCTTTGAGGCCACGCCGCGCTCGAACACGTCCAGGTGTTCCGGCAAGGCCAGCACCGACTGCAGCATGTGCAGGCTGTTGATGCGCGCCGGGTCCAGCCCCGCCAGCGCCTGGCCGAGGAAGTCCGCCTGCTTCTGGTTGTTCCCTTCCAGGCAAACGCGGTCGCCGCATTCGAGCGCCGCGTGCAGCAGGTCGGCGATGCGCGTGGCCGGCAGCACTTTGCCGGCCAGGTCCGCACCCAATGCCCGCGCCACGCGCTCAAGGCGCTGGGCGCGGTTGCGCTGCAGGCTGTTCCAGATCACTTCGCCCCCATGATCGAATTCGGCAGGCCCGTGGCAATCCCCGGGAACATGCACAGCAGGATCACGGCAAGGAACATCAGCGCGACGAAGGGCAGCACGCCCCAGATGACGTCCTTGAGCGGGATGTCGGGCGCGATGTTCTTGATGACGAAGATATTCAGCCCCACCGGCGGGTGGATCAGGCCCATCTCCATCACCACCGTCATGACGATGCCGAACCAGATCAGGTCAAAGCCCGCGGCCTTCAGGGGTGGCAGGATGATGGGCGCCGTCATCAGGATGATCGACACCGGCGGCAGAAAGAAGCCGAGCACGATTACCATCAGCAGGATCAAGGCGAGCAGGAACCATTTCGACAACTGCATGCCCACCACCCAGTTCGCCGCCGATTGGCTGATGTGCAGGTAGCTCATCACATAGGAATAGAACAGCGACATGCCGATGATCAGCAAGAGCATCGTCGATTCCTTGATCGTCGAGGTCAGGATGGGCGCCAGGTCTTTCGGTCGCCAGACCTGGTAGATCAGGGCGATCAGCACCAGTGCCAGCAAGGCGCCAAGGCCCGCCGTTTCGGACGGCGTGGCAAAGCCGCCATATAGCGCCACCATCACGCCCGTGAGCAGGAAAACGAAAGGCAGTACGCGCGGCAGCATCTCCACCTTCTGTTTGAAAGTGAAATGCTCGTCGTCGAGGTAGACCGATTTTTCGCCGCCCTTGTTGTAGATGTCGAGCGCCATCCGGTATTCCTTGCGGGCGCGGTAGACGGCGTAGCCCGCAAACAGGGCCACCAGCAGCACGCCCGGACCGATCCCGGCCAGGAACAGGCGGCCCAGCGACTGCTCCGCCGCCACCGCGTACAGGATCATCGTGATCGAGGGTGGCAGCAGGATGCCCAGCGTGCCACCTGCCGCGATGATGCCGGCCGCGAAACCGGGCGAGTAGCCGCGCTTGCGCATTTCCGGAATGCCGGCCGAACCGATCGCCGAACAGGTGGCGGGCGAGGAGCCTGCCATGGCCGCGAACAGTGCGCAGGCGAACACATTGGCGATGCCCAGCCCGCCCGGCACCTTGTGCAGCCAGGTGTGGATGGCCGAATACAGGTCCTTGCCGGCCGGGGACTTGCCGATCGCCGCACCTTTCAGGATGAACAAGGGGATCGACAGCAGCGTGATCGACGCCATCTCTTCGTACACGTTCTGGGTCACCGTGTCGAGCGAGGACGCCGGCATGAAGAAGTACATGAAGCCCGTCGCCACCACGCCCAGCGCGAACGCGATCGGCATCCCCGAGAACATGACGACCAGCGTCACCGCGCCATACAGGGCGCCCAGCGAGAGGTCGGTCATGGCGCGCTCGCCTTGTTGGTCAGGCGCGCGGCCGTGTGCAGCAGCAGCTGCAGCGTCAGCAGGGTCATCCCGAAGGCCATCATCCCGTAGGGTATCCACAGTGGCGGTGCGAACGTCGAGGTGGTGGTCTGGCCGTCGCGGAAGGCCTCGTGCCACAGCGTCCACGACTTCCACGAGAAGAAAGCGCAGAACAGGAAGGACAGCAGGTCCACGAAGAACAGGCGCGCCGCGTTGACCTTGGGCGGCAGCAGCGAGGCGAGCGCCTCGATGCCGATATGCCCGCGGTACGACTGCACATAGGCGCTGCAGAAGAAGGTCACACCGACGAGCATGAAGACCGAGGCTTCGTCCTGCCAGTCGGTGGGCGCGTTAAGGAAGTAGCGCGACACCACCGAGTACGTCAGGATCAGGGCCGTGAGCACCAGCGCGCACATCGACACGGCCAGCAAGGCACTATTGAGCTTGTTCAGCAAGCCCGCCAGCATGGCCAGCACCGGATTGTCCGGCAGCGCCGGCCCCTTCGCCGGGCTCAGTTCAAATCCATGGCTCATAAGGTTTTCTCAGCGAGCTTGAGCAGCTTGGCACAGTTCTCGTTTTTCTCGGCGTAGTCTTTCCAGGCCGTGGTACGGGCGATGGCTTGCCACTTCTTGACCGTGGTGGCGGACAGGTCAGCCACTCTGGCCCCGGCTTTCTGGTAGACGGCGGCCACCTGGGCGTCGTCTTCCTGCGCCGACTTGCGCGCGAAGGCTTCGAGCTCCGCGCCCACGGCCATGATCAGCGCCTGCTGGTCCTTGGGCAGACGATCGTAGACGGCCTTGGACATCATCAGCGGCTCGAACATGAACCAGTACGAATTGCCGCGCCCCGTCGTCAGCGCCTTCGACACCTCCTCGAGGCGGAACGAGATGAGCGAGGTCGATGACGTCAGCGCCGCATCCATCGCGCCCGTCTGCATGGCCGCGTAAATTTCGTTCGACGGCAGCGAGACCACGGCCGCGCCGGCAGCCTTGAGGATCAGGTCCATCTCGCGCGAGCCGCCGCGGATCTTCATGCCCTTGGCATCTTCCGGCTCCACCACCGGCTTGGTGCGCGAGGCCATGCCGCCGGCCTGCCAGATCCAGCTCACCAGCACGATGCCTTTTTCATTGAGCAGGCGGTTGAGCTCCTTGCCCACTTCCGCATTCTTCCAGCCGTAACCCTGTTCATAGGAAGTGACCAGGCCGGGCATGAGGCCGATATTGACCTCGGGGACTTCGCCGCCCGCATACGACAGCGGCACCAGCGACATGTCCAGCGCGCCCTTGCGCATGGCCGAGAACTGCGAATTGGTCTTCATCAGCGAGGAGCCGGGATAAATCTCGAACTTCAGCGCACCCTTGCTGCGCTTTTCCACTTCAGCGCCGAACATGCGCGTGAGGCGGTCGCGAAAGTCGCCTTCGTTGATGGTCCCGCCGGGGAACTGGTGCGAAATCTTCAGGGTCGTGGCCGACTGGGCCCAGGCCGATTGCAGCCACAGGGGGCTCGTGGCAAGGGCGCCGAGCAGCGTGCGGCGTTTCAGAACGGTCATATCTCCTCCATGGGGTGGTTATGCAAGTCTCGTTTTTATGTATACAAGAATATCCTCATAAAATACATTGTCAAGCTAAATTGTGGACATATAATAAAGACTTACATACAAATAGCGCGCCACCATGAAAAGCACGTCCGCCCTGCTCCGCGAAGCCATCGAAGAAATGATTGCCATGGGCGCCCTGCAACCTGGCCAGCACCTTGACGAGACCGAACTGGCCACGCGTTTTGGCGTCTCGCGCACGCCGGTGCGCGAAACGCTGATCCAGCTCGCCTCGATGGGGCTGGTGGTGATCCGCCCGCGACGCGGCGCCATCGTCGCCGAACTGGGGCCGCAGCAGTTGGTGGAGATGTTCGAGGTCATGTCCGAACTGGAGGCGACCTGCGCCCGCCTGGCCGCGCGCCGCATGACGCCGGAAGAACAGCAGGCCTTGCTGGCGGCGCACGAGGAATGCCAGCAGGCGCTGGGCGCGCAGGAGCCCGACGCCTACTATTACAAGAACGAAGCCTTCCACGAGGCGATCTACGCGGGCAGCCATAACCGCTTCCTGATCGAGCAGACGCGCAGCCTGTACCGCCGCCTGCGGCCCTACCGCCGGCTTCAGCTACGCGTGCGCAACCGCCTGAGCCATTCCTGGGACGAGCACGACGCCGTCGTGCGCGCGATCGTGGCCGGCGACGGCGAACTGGCCGCCACCCTGATGCGCGGCCACGTCATGATCCAGGGCCAGCGCTTCTCCGACCTGATGTCCTCCCTGCCCCAGCTGACCGAAAAAGCGGCCTGAATTCGACGCACTGCCCGACGCCGCCGCTCTGAGTCTCAGGGCAGCGTGCTCACGTCGATGTTCGGGTTGAGGCCCGTCGCAGCGCGCGTGAAACTCTGGTCCAGCGCCACCGGTGGCGAGAAGAAGCCGCCGTTACGCAGGTAGAATTTGCCGCCATCGAGGCCACCTGCGTAATCGAGGCGCTGCGCATTGGCCGCCGTGGCATCGCCATGAAAGGTGGCCGTCGTCACTTCGCTCCACACGCCGGACGTGTTGCGTGCCCACTGGTTGCCGTACTGCGCCTTGCGGCCCAGGTAGCCGTTGGTGTCGATGAAGTTCTCCAGGAAGGAATGCGTGCCCGTGAGGTAGGTCGTCGTGTTCGGACGCTTCCACGTCGCGATCAGGCGCCATGCGCTGCCCGGCGCCGCAAACCAGGCTGAGTAATTCGTGCTGCCGGTGCCGTCCGGACGGGCGCGCGTGATGAACTTGTAGGTCTGCCCGGCCACCCAGTTAAACAGCAGGTAGGCCTGGCCGCCGGTGCCCTCGCCGCCAAAGCTGTTGTCCACCACGCCCGGGCCTTTCGTCACCAGCGTGGTCTTGGCGCCGTTGTCGGCGTCCCACACCGAGAACAGCACGCGCCGCTCGGTGGCAGAATTGACCTGGATGCCCATATAGCCCTGGCTGAAGCCATTGGCCATGGCGTAGGTGCCGATCTTGTCTTCGCCAACGGGCACCGTCACTTCGTTGTAGAAGTACTCGGTATTGGCTGGCGTGGTGTAGCCGATATTGACCGATGGCCCACGCCGCGACCAGTAGTAATTGGCCGGGTCATTGGCATAGTTCAGGCCACTGGTGGTGGCGCTGCCGGCCACCTGGATGGCCGAGATGTCGCCAAAATAGCCGCCGCTCTTGCTCACGCCCTGCAGGTCCACCTTCACATAGCCGGCGGCGGCGACATTGACCGTCCCCGCAACGAAGCTGCTGTTCTGGCTACCGGAGAGCGCCACATTGAACGGCGTGCCATTGACCGTGACCTTGACCGTGCTCGACGACGAGCCGCTCAGGTGGCCCAGCAAGGCCACCGTCAGCGAGCCTGGATTGGTCACCCGGAACCAGGCACTGGTGACCGTGCCGGCGCTGGTCCAGTTGGCCAGGCCGTTGTCGTTGATGATTTCAGTAGCGCTTGGCGCCGCCGTGGCGATGAAGCCATTGCCTGCCAGCGCAATGGTCGCCGCCGGCGTGAACGCCGGCTGCTTTTGCGCCGACGAACTGGCGTCGCCACCGGTGCCGCCTCCCTGCCCGCCACATGCGGACAGGCACAGGGCCGTCAATACCAATAGTGTGCTGCGTTTGCTCATACAGACCTCCATGTCAGAATTTGTAGTTGTATTCGGCTGTCAGTCGGGTGGCACGCGGTGCGGCGCGAGTCTGCACTTGCAGGTAGTTTGCGCTGATGGCGTCCTCGTTGTTATAAGCTTCGTTCACCGACGTGACGGTCTGCCGGTTGAATACATTGAATACGTCGACCTTCAGGCGCAGGCCCTTGAAGGCGGCCGGCGTGTAGGCGACGTTGAAGTCCAGTTGCATGTCCCAAGGCAGGCGGCCCTGGCTGCCGCGCGGCGTGGCCACGCCATTGCAGAAGAAGTAGCTGCCGCCGTAGCCCATATCCGGGCCCGCCGATTCCGGCAGGTTGCCGATGCAGTTGCGCGGACGCCCGGACGTGATATTGGCATTGCCGCCGACGGACCACTCGGGATTGAGCTGGTAGTAGCCGAAAGCCTTGATCACGTGGGTGTGGTCATTCGGCAGGTAGCCATAGGAATTGAGCATCAGCTCCTTGTGGTCCCAGCCAACCGTCAGCGCCACGTCGCCGCCGCCGATCGAATCGACCTGGCCTTCACTGTTGCCCTTGCTCTGGGAAAGCGTGTAGTTGATCTTGCCGTACCAGCCGTTGCGGAACGGGTGTTCGGCAAAGACGTTCAGCGCCGCATAGGTACGCTTGAGTTTCGGATGGCCGATATCGGCGGCGCTCAGTTCAACGCGCGTCAGTTTGCCGTCGCCTGCCAGGTCCAGCATCAAGGTATTGTCGACGCCGGGATTGATGATGGCGCAGTTGAAGGCGAAGTTGCTGGTATCGACGCCATTGCGCAGGCCCCAGGCATCGATCGGACGCTGGTCGCAGAAGTCGTCGTTGGTGCTGCGCAGGGTGCGGTAGGTGGCCATCAGCCCGACGTTCAGGCTGGGCGACCAGGCTTTTTCGAAGCCGAGCGACATCTCGTCCTGGTATAGCGGCTTGATGTCGACTGCCGTGATCACGCGCGGATCGCGCGAAATGCCGAAGGCATTATTGGCCGACACCACATCGCTGATCGGGTGCAGGCCAGTCGGCGCCCCGGTCGTCGGATCGACACCGGTGTAGGTGTAGTTCTTTTGCGTCGACAGGAACACACCGGCGACGTTACTCGATAGATTCGTCGGCACTTGCAAGAAGTAGCGGCCGGCATTGGCGAACACCTTGAGCGTACCATCGCGGTTCACGTCCCACGACACACCCAGGCGCGGCGCCACCTGGTGCTTCTGCGAGATGAAGGGTTGGCCAACGCTGTTATTGTTGGTGAACTGCTCGTCGCGCAGGCCCAGGTCCAGCAGCACGTTGTCCAGCACCTGGTAGCGGTCCTGGATGTACTGCGCCGACTGGGTGCTGCTCGGATGGGCGACGTTATTGGTGAGGTCTTCGCTGACAAAGTAGCCTTGGGTGCCGTAGCCGCCACCCTGGGCCGGCGACTCGAAAGCGCCGTACGGCTTCTTGTTCGGATCAACGTTCTTGTGGTACGACCAGACCCCGCCGCCGGCGGAGGTGCTGCCCACCACGGACGAGACGCGGTTGCGGTCGATACCGCCACGCAGCGAGTGGTTCCCCAGCTTGTATTCCAGGTCCAGGCGGAAGGTCTTTTGCTGGTCGCCGGAGTCGGGCGTGGGCAGGGAACCGGTCACCGTCTGCAGGTTGTTGTAGACCAGGCCAGGTACGCGCGTCGATGGCGACGAGGAGGTCTGGCGCACCGCCGGGTTGTAGCCTTCCGGCGTGCGCGTGTGGCCGGTCTTGGACTCGCCATACAGGGCCGTGATGGTGAAATTGTCGCTCAGGTAGCCGGTGTATTTGAAGATCGAATCGTTGGCACCCGGCGCGGCGGCGCCGCAGCAGTTGACGAAGGTTGCCGCACCCTTCTGCACATTGTTGCGCGAGAGCGTGTTGTAGTCGAAGCCGAAGGAGCGCGTCAACGTTTCAGTGCGATCGTAGATCTTGGTGAACTCGAGGTGGTGGTCGTCGGACAGGTTGTAGTCCAGCTTGACCAGGTAGCGCGACACGGTCGACCCGCTTTCCGAGAAGCCGGTCGGCGACACGGCCGTCGCAGAATTGGATGCAACCGATTCCAAATTGGTGCGGCTCTGTTCCAGCGCCGCGAACATGAACAGCTTGTCCTTCACCAGCGGACCGCCAACGTACAGGCCCGCCGTCTTGGTCTCGGTCGCATTGTCCTGGGCATAGGAATACAGCTTGCCGTCGGTGAGCGGATTGGCGCCCGTGTTGGGGTAGTAGGTGTTCTTGGGTGCCGAGCGCAAGGTGCCGGGCGCATAGGTCAGCTTGCCGCCCGCCTCCCAGGAATTGGTGCCGCTCTTGGTGGTGATGTTGATGACGCCGCCCGTGGAGCGGCCAAATTCCGCACCGTAGCCGCCGGAGAGCACCTGCGCATTGGCGATCGAGCCAAACGGCAGCTCCGACGCGCCCACCTGGGTGAGGATGTTTGTGATCGGGAAGCCATTGACGTAGAACGAATTCTCGGACGCACCGGCGCCGCCGAAGCTGGCCGAGCTGCCGTAGGTGGCCAGGGTATATTTGTTGGTGCCGGGTGCGAGCTGGATGATGGCAGCGAGGTTCTGGCCAATCGGCAGCGCCGCCAGTTCCTTCGACGTGAACACCGCACCATTGTTCGTGTTCGAGACGTCGATACGGCTCACGCGCGCCGCCACCGTCACTGTCTGCACACCGCTTGCACCAGCAAAGGACGCCTCCACACCCTTGCCGACCAGTGCTTCCACTTCAAGCGCCTGGACCAGCGCCGGGCCGCGCATCAGGCTCACCTTGTAGTGCCCTGGCGGCATCGACGTTGCCTGGAATTTGCCGCTATGGTCAGGCGTGATCGTGCGGTGCACGCCGGTGCCTTCGTTTTCCAGCACCACCGTCAAACCGGCCTCGCCCGGCACCTGGCCATAGATCGAGCCGGTGGCGTTCGACTGCGCGAACGCCGGCAGGCTGCTCACGCCGAATGCCAATGCCAGTGCCTGCGCCAACAATGTCCCCTTGATTGTTCTCGTCTTCGTTTTCATATCGTCTTTTTTGGTGAGTGAATGACAAAAAATACGATAGGCGCGCACAGCGTTTTTCGCCACCGACCATTACTAATCCAAGCCATTAGAAAAATTTGAGGCCGCCGCGCGCAGGCTCATTAACTATTTATAATGGAGCGCATCAAATAACGTCACTGGCCCGCAGCATGGGGGCGACGTATAGTTCCGGTTCGCTTTCCGCATACAGAGCCCATGCACAAACGACTCCTCCTTAGCGCTGCCTTGACGCTGGCCTGCCTGAACGCCGGCGCCGTCGAGACGGTGCGCGTCACGGTGGCCCATTACAGCGACGGTACCGCGCCCTACTTCCGCAAGATGGCCGCGCAGTTCGAGCGCGCCAATCCGGGGATCAAAATCAAGGTCGAAGACGTCAACTGGGACACGCTGCTGCAAAAACTGCAGGTCGACGTATCGGGCGGCGTCAATGCCGACATCTCCATCGTCGGCACGCGCTGGTTGCCCGAGATGCTGCGCGACGACCTGGTCGAACCGCTGGACGGCTATATGGATGCCGCCTTCCGCGAGCGCTTCATCGGCGCCTTCCTCACGATGGCGCAGCACAAGGGCATCACCTACGGCCTGCCAGTGGCCGCCTCGGTACGCGGCCTGTTCTACAACCGCGACATGGTTGCCAAGCCACCCGCCACCTGGGACGAGCTGCAAGCGGCGGCAACCAGGATCAAGGCCGCCGGCGGCTACGGCTTCGGCCTGCAGGGCAAGGAGATCGAGACCGACGTCTACTGGTACTACGCGCTGTGGAGCCACGGTGGCGAGATCCTCGACGCCAATGGCCGCGCGGTGTTCGACTCGCCCGCCGGCATCAAGGCCACGAGCTTCTACAAGTCGTTGATCCGCCAGGGCCTGACCCAGCCCGGCGTTACCAGCTACAGCCGTGAAGATGTACAGAACCTGTTCAAGCAGGGCCGCCTGGGCATGATGATTTCCGCGCCCTTCCTCGCCAAGCAGTTGGCTGATCAGGCGCCAAAACTGCACTGGGGCGTGGCGCCGATTCCCACCGCCGGGCGCGCGGCGACCTATGCCACCACCGATTCGCTGATCCTGTTCAAGAACTCGAAGGTCAAGCGCGCCGCTTGGAAGTTCATGGACTACGTGTTCACCACCGCGCCCCGCGTGGCTTTCACGAGCGGCGAAGGCTTTATGCCCACCACGAAGACGGAAGCGCTGGACCCGGCCTTCAGCGATCCGGTGACGCAAGCCTTTGTCGCCATGCTGCCAACGGCGCGCGCCACGCCCAACGTTGAGGCGTGGGAAGACGTGGCCAAATCGGTGACCAACGCGCTGCAAGGCGTCTACCTGGGCAACGCCGATCCCGCCGCCGCCCTGCATGGCGCCGCCGCACGCGCCAATGCCGCACTGAAGAAATGAGCATGAAACCAGCCCGCCCTTCCACACCCTGGTTGCTGATCGCCCCAAGCTTTGGCCTGGCGCTGTTCATCGTCAGCTATCCCCTGTTCTACATGGTGTATCAGTCGCTGCATGATATTTCACGCTTCGGCGTGGTGCGCGACTTCCTCGGCATGGCCAATTTCGCTGCCGTGATGCATGCGCCGGAATTCCAGGCGACGCTGTGGCGCACCCTGGGCTGGACGGTGGCCGTCGTGGGCGGCACCATTGGCATCTCAGTGCCGCTGGCCCTGGTGCTGAATGGGGACTTTTACGGCCGCGGCCTGGCCCGCACCATCATCATGCTGCCCTGGGCGGTGTCGCTGACGATGACGGCGGTGGTGTGGCGCTGGGCCTTCAACGACGAATTCGGCATGGTCAACCTGGCCCTGCGTTCGGTGGGCGCGAGCCCGGCGCAATGGCTGGCGACGGCGCACTACGCATTCCCGGCCGAGATCATGGTCGGCATCCTGGTGTCGATGCCGTTTACCGTGACGATCTTCCTTGGCGGCCTGGCATCCGTGCCGGCCGATATTTACGAAGCGGCGCGCATGGAAGGCGCCACGCGCTGGCAGCAATTCACGCGCCTGACCCTGCCCACGCTGCGCCCTTTCATCACCATGGCCGTAGTGCTGAACGTGATCTACGTCTTCAACTCCTTCCCCATCATCTGGGTCATGACACAGGGCGGGCCGGACAACTCCACCCACATCCTCGTCACCTACCTGTACGAACTGGGCTTCCGCCTCGGCCGCCCCGGCCAGGCGGCGGCGGTGTCGCTGATCATGCTGGCCATGCTGGTGGCCTTCACCACGCTCTATATCCGCCTGCAACCGAAGGAAGAGGAGCCGGCATGAGCCCGAAACTGCGCCGCAGCCTGTGGTCCTGGCTCTTCCTCGCACCCTTCGTGGTCGTGATCCTGTTCCCGTTCGCGGTGATGCTGCTAACGGCATTCAAACCGGCCGGCGAAGTGTTCAGCTACCCCACCCGCTGGCTGCCGCAAACCTGGCGCTGGCAAAATTTTGCCGACATGTGGGAGAGCGCCCAGTTCGGCCAGGCCCTGCAAAACAGCCTGTTCGTGAGCGTCGCCTCGACAGCGCTGGCGATCGCCGTCAGCGTTCCGGCGGCCTATGTACTGGCACGCTTTTCCTTCCGCGGCCGCGGCCCCTACCGCCATTTCCTGCTGGCGACCCAGATGCTCTCACCTATCCTGTTGGTGGTGGGTCTGTTCAAGATGGCCGCCGCCGGCGCGCTGGTCGATAGTCCCGTTGGCGTCATCCTCGCCTACGCCGCCTTCAATATCGCGTTCGCCGTGTGGATGATGTCGTCCTACTTTGCCTCCATCCCGCGCGACCTCGAAGAGGCGGCATGGCTGGAAGGCTGCGGGCGCACGCGCGCCGTATTCAAGGTCTTCCTGCCACTGGCCATGCCAGCCATGGCCGTCACTGCGATTTTCACCTTCATCAACGCCTGGAACGAGTTCGCCGTCGTCTACACCCTGATCCGTTCGCCCGAAAACAAGACGCTCACCGTGCAGATCGTCGACATGGTGGCCGGCCAGTACACCGTGGCCTGGCACCTGGTCATGGCGGCGACCCTGTGTGCCACGCTGCCCGTTGCAGCCTTGTTCGCCTGGCTGCAGCGCTACCTGGTCACGGGCCTGGCGCTCGGTTCGGTCAAATAATCACACACCACAAGGAAGCATCATGAGCAAACAAAAAATCGCCTACGGGAACACGCCGTCCGGCGCCGGCGGCCAACGCCTGCCCTTCTCGCCCGCCGTCCGCGCGGGCGACTTTGTCTACATTTCCGGCCAGGTGGCAATGAAGGAAAACGGCGAAATCGAATACGGCGGCATCGAAGCCCAAACGCGAACCACGCTGGAGAATGTGAAGAAAGTGCTGGCCCTGGCCGGCTGCACGCTGGAAGATGTGGTGAAAGTGACGGTCTGGCTGGACGACACGCGCGACTTCTGGACCTTCAATCGCGTCTATATGTCCTACTTCAGCGACCCGATGCCGGCCCGCTCCTGCGTGCAGTCGGCCATGATGGTCGACTGCAAAATCGAAGTGGAAGTGATTGCCTACCGCCCGCTCGATTAACGGGAGATGCCCGCCATGCGGCCCACGAAGGCGGTCGCATTGGCGGTAACACCGGCGTAATTGCCGTATTTGGCAGGTTCCGTCATGCTGCCGCCCACGCCAACGGCCAGCGCGCCATAGCGGAACCAGCTGCCCAGGTTTTCCAGGGTCACGCCGCCCGTTGGCATCATCGCGATATTTGGCAACGGCCCGCGCAGGGCCGCGATATAGTGCGGCCCCAGCGACTCGGCCGGGAAGATCTTCACGATGTCGGCGCCGGCCGCGTGGGCGGCGATGACTTCACTCGGCGTCATCGCGCCGGGAATCGACACTACGCCGCGCTCTTTGCATGCAGCGACCATGCCTGCGTCAAAGCCCGGCGAGAGGATGAACTGCGCACCCGCGGCGACAGCATGGTGCACCGTTTCGGCATTGAGCACCGTGCCGGCGCCAATGAGGACACGCCCACCATGGCGCTGCTGCAACGTGGTGATCACGCCCAGGCCACCCGGCGTGGTCAGCGCCACTTCCAGCACGGTCACGCCGCCGGCGATGCAAGCCTCGGCCAGGTCCAGCGCCTGTTCGGGACTGTCAGTACGGACGATTGCAATAATCCCTGCGCGCCGGATCGCGCGCGCGACATCGTCCTTGTTCATGGCTTGACCAGTCCTGCGGCGCGGGCCACGGCAATCGCACCCAGGCCGGCCAGTTGCGGCTGCAATTCGTCCGACACCACGGTGACAGAACCGGAGAAATAGTCGTCGTCCTGCACCAGCAAGGCCAGGGCCTGCTTCAGGATCGGCTTGCCGGCGATGATGACATCGACGCCCGGGCGCATCTTGATTGCATTGCTGTTCTTGAGCGTGAGCAGGTCGGCACCGAGGACGGCGCCGAGCAGGAAATTGGCGCGGTCGTTGCGCTGGTAGATCGTGAACTGATCCAGGATGCGCACATTGAAACAGGCGCGCCCCAGGCCAATGCGCTTGCTCAGCTTCGCGCCGGCCAGCAGCATTTCAGGATTGATTTCGGTGGCGAATTCGCGGTCCAGCGAGTCGGCCAGGATGGTGTTGTGCGTGATGATGTGCAGCAGCTCGCCCGACAAGGTCGTGACGCAGCCGGTGATCTGGTTATGCTCGTCGATGCAAACGAACTTCGAGTGCGAGCCGGGCATGATCAGCATGGCCGGGCCGCGCAGTTGCAAGCGCTCGATCAGGCCCATGACTTCGACCTCTTCGCCGCGCATCACATCCATCTCTTCGCAATTGTGCAGGCCGATATTTTCAACGTCATTGCGCACGCCGGGCACAAAGCTGATCGGCTTCGAAAAAATCTCGGGCATGTCCACCGTGTCCATGCCGGCCGCCAGCTGGGATAGGCCCGCTGGCGCCAGCACGTGCGGCAGTTCGTGCAGGCCCAGGTTGGAGGTGATCATGCCCGAGGCAAGCACCAGGTCAACGTCGTCTGGTGCCACCGGCCCAAGGGCCGCGGCAATGGTGCTGCGCACGGCCTCGTCGAGCGTGGCGCGGCTGCCAGTGATGGCCGTGTCGCGCACACCTACCTGGGTCGCTGCCGTGCTGACCACCTGGCCATCGCGCCACAACGTAATGCGCGTGTTGGTGGTGCCGGTGTCTATCGTCAGGATATTCATGGAATCGGGTGTGCGATGAATTGAACTCATTATATGGCGGGCTATTGTGTTTGTTATTATTTTTGTCGGATTGGGAAAGGCTACCGGTCGAATATACCTGCGCCCGCGCCGCGCCAACAGCGATGAATACTTGGGCGCGCCTTTAGAAAAAATCAATGGCCCGATCGCGCTGCCCTACCCTATGATCATATCGGTTATCATCCTTCCCACACCAGATCAAGCACTTCATGGCCCGCAAATTACCTCCCCTGAATTCACTTCGCGTCTTCGAGACTGCGGCCCAGCGCCTCAGCTTCACACGCGCAGCGGAGGAATTGTGCGTCACCACCGCCGCCGTCAGCCACCAGATCAAACTGCTGGAAGACCACCTCGGCATCAAGCTGTTCGTCCGCACGAACAATGTGCTGGCACTGACCGAAGCGGGCGAGCGCTACCTGCCGCGCATCCGCGAAGCGTTCCGAGCGCTGGCGCAGGCGACGGACGAGCTGATGGATGTGAATAACACGGTGCTCAAGGTCGCCGTGGCGCCAACCTTTGGGGCCAAATGGCTGGTGCCGCGCCTGTACCGCTTCCTGGCCCTGCATCCCGACATTCGCGTCGAGATCAACACCGACGGCGAGCGGGCCTACCGCAACAGCGACATCATCATCGAGTCGCGACGTTCCGGCTTTGGCGACTTGTGCGTCGAGCCTTTCATTACCAGTTCGCTGGTGCCGGTGTGCGCGCCGTCCATCGCCGGCCGTTTGGCGCTGCCGGCCGACCTGGTAAAAGAAACGCTACTGCACGAGACGAGCACGCTGAATGACGCCGATTACCCGAGCTGGCGCGAATGGTTCGAGGCCGTCGGCATGGCCGAAGGCGCGCCGCGCGGCCCTGTGTTCTCGCAGGCGCTGCTGGCACTGCAGGCCGCCATCGACGGCCATGGCGTGGCGCTGGCGCAGGACCTGCTGGTGGAATACGATATTGCCGCGGGCCGGCTGGTGCGCCTGTTCGACATGAGCACGCCGCTGCGCCTGCACTACTTCCTCATCTACGGCCACAACACCAAGCAGACGCCGGCTTTCGAAGCCTTCCGCGCGTGGCTGCTCACCGAGATCGATCAGGCTTCGGCGCCGTAGCGTTCCTGGTCGCGATCCAGCACTTTGCCATGGCGCGCTTCGCACGGGACGCCATCGCGCATGGCCATGCGGCCGTTGACCAGCACATGCACAATGCCGCTGCTGGCCTGCTTCGGATCGGCGAAGGTGGCGCGGTCGGCAATCGTGGCCGGGTCAAACGCTACCAGGTCCGCCCAGCATCCCAGCGCAATGCGGCCGCGCTGCTTCAGGCCGAAGGTGTCGGCCGACAGGCTCGTCATGCGACGCACCGCTTCCGGCAAATTGAACAGTTTCTCGTCGCGGCAGTAGTGGCCCAGCACGCGCGGGAAGGCGCCCCACAGGCGCGGGTGCGGATGCGCGTCGTGCGGCAGGCCGTCCGAACCGATCATCGTGTGCGGATAGGCGAGGATATTGCGCACGTCGTCTTCGCGCATCTGGAAGTAGACGGCACCTGCTGGATGCAGGCGCCGTGCCGCCTCCTTCTGTTCCACGCCCCACTCGCTGGCGATGTCAAGCAGGTCGCGCCCCGCCATGGCAGGATGGACACGCGACCAACTGACCATGATGCGGATCGTGCCATCGACATAATCGGGATCGAGCACCGTCGATCCGGCCACATAGGGGTAGGCATCGAGCGCCACCGCCTGGGTGCGGCGGCGATCGCTAATCACGGCCAGCGTTTCCGGACTGCGGCCCCAGTTGGCCGGGCCAGCGCACTTGTGATGCGAAAGCACCAGTTGGGCACGCGCCGCCTGGCTGGCGTCGCACGCTTCGTTGAGCGCGTCCACCACGCCATCATATTCGTCGCGGATATGCGCCGTGTAGACACCGCCATGCTTGGCCGCGATCTTGGCCAGCGCGATCACCTCGGGCCCTTCGGCGTGGCTACTGGTTTTATAGAACAGGCCTGAACTGAAGCCAAGCGCGCCGGCCACCATCGCCTCGTCCAGCAGGCGCGCCATGGCACGGATTTCGGCGTCCGTCGCCGCACGGGCGACGTCGTCCATCGCATTGACGCGCAAGGTCGAATGCCCTACCAGCATGCCTACATTAAGGGCCGGCTTTGCCTTGGCCACGGCGGCCGCATAGTCTGCCATGCTGGCGTAGCGGTAATCGCCCAGTGCGCCAATCAGGGACAGTGGCGCCGGCGGTTCGGCCGCGGCGCGCCAGGGCGCCAGGCTGATGCCGCAATTGCCGGTGATGACCGTGGTGACGCCTTGGGTGAGCTTGGGCAGCATGGCCGGCGCGTCGATCGCTTCGCGGTCGTCGTGCGTGTGCACGTCGATAAAGCCGGGCGCCAGCACCAGGCCAAACGCATCGACGACGGCGCCGCCGGTCAATTCGCCAGGGCGGCCAATGGCGGCGATGCGTCCATCGCGAACGCCGACATCGGCGCGGAAGGCTGGTGTGCCGGTGCCGTCGATGACGCTGGCACCACAAATGACGGTATCGAATGCTGCAGGCATGATGATCAGAAAAAGGTATTGATGGCAAAGCGGACGGTGTAGTCATCGTCCACGGCCAGCATGAGGGGCCACTTGTCGAAGGTGGTGCAGGGATGCGAAATCCCGCAGCCAACCAGGTCGCCCACGGCCAGCGTGCTGGTGGCGGGAATGCGCAGGCATGCATGCTGGTCGTTCATCTTCTCGATGTGGCAGCCCTCCAGTGTCGTCGGCGCGGCCTGCCCCGGACGGTGCGCCATCAGGGGAATTGGCAAGTCGATATCGGAAGACGCGTCGCGCTTGCCCATCGAGAGAATTGCCAGCGTCGAATCGGGACGCGACTGCACCACGCTCCACACTTCCAGCGCCTCGCGCAGCGCGCCATGGTGCAGGCCAGGGCTGCGCGTGGCCATGTCGGCAATCAGTTTTTGATAGAAGCGATGGTCACTGGTGAGGTAGCAGCCGCTGCGCATGATCGGCAGCACGGCGCGTGACAGACGCCCGGTCGCGCCAAAGCCTTGCGCAACGAGATCGAAATAGGCCGAACCGCCCGCCGAGACGATGATGGCGTCGGCGCCAAACAATCCCTCGGCATCCGCCCGGCGCACCAGCGCGAGCAGGCGGCCGATGAAAGCGTCCACTTGGGCCGGGCCATCGAGCAAGCCTTCATAACCTTCGATGCCGGCCATCTGCAAGCCTGGTGCTGCGGCGATGGCGCGCGCCACGGCCATCACTTCTTCTTCGGTGCGGCAGCCGGCGCGTTTGCCGGCCACGCCCAATTCCACCAGCAGCGGCAAGGGGCGTTGAAAATTAGCCGCGGCCAGGCGGGCCACGCCGGCCAGCGAATCGGCCAGCGCCACGCATTCGAAGCCGGGGTCGGCCAGCATCAGATTGCGCAGCAGCGCGATATCGGTGGATGCCACCAGCTGGTTGGCCAACAGCACGCGGCGCACGCCGAAGCGGTGAGCGACCAGCACTTGCGACATCGTCGCCAGCGTGATGCCCCAGGCGCCGCTGGCCAGCTGGGCGCCGAACAGCTGCGGACTCATCGTCGTTTTGCCGTGCGGTGCCAACAGCACCCCATGGCGATCGCAGAATGAGCGCATCGATGCCAGGTTGTGATTCAGCGCGGATGTCTTGAGCACAGCCACGGGAAAGCTGGTCTCGCCACGAAGTATATTCCAGCCTTGCCGGCCAATCTCTCCCTGGACCAGGGGCGCGCTGATGGGCAAACCCTTGGTCCCGGGCTGCAGAATTTGTGCGTCGAGCGCGGCAAGCGCCAGGCCTTCATTGGGGAGTCCGTTCACAAAACAATCCTGGCGCCGCTGGCGCTATCGAAGAAATGCAGCCGCTCGGGCGCAAATGCCAGGGTGATTTCCTGTCCCGGCGCCACACCAAGGCGGCGCGCTGCGGCGATACAGACCGGATAGCTGCCAACCTTGGCGTAGACATAGGTCTCGGCACCGGTCGGTTCGATTACGTCGGCGCGCGCCTTGATGCCGGCACCGTCAACGATGTCGATATGCTCGGGACGGATGCCCAGCGTGACGCGGCTGCCACTGGCCGGCAGGGGCCCAGGCAAGGACAACACGGTGCCGTCGGCGCAATGCAACTGGCCGGCGGCGACACTGCCTTCGATGAAGTTCATGCCAGGCGAACCGATGAAGCCGGCCACGAACAGGTTGGCAGGCCGGTCGTACAGGTCGAGCGGCGCGCCGACCTGCTCGATGCGGCCTGCGTTCATGACGACGATGCGGTCGGCCATCGTCATCGCCTCGACCTGGTCGTGGGTGACGTAGATGATGGTGTTGCGCAGGCGCTGATGCAAGGCTTTGATTTCGGTGCGCATCTGCACGCGCAGCTTGGCGTCGAGGTTCGACAGCGGCTCGTCGAACAGGAACAGCTTCGGTTCGCGCACGATGGCGCGGCCCATGGCAACGCGCTGCCGCTGGCCGCCGGACAGGGCGCGCGGCAGCCGCTCCAGCAGTGGCGTCAGATTCAGCATGCGCGCCGCCGCTTCGATGCGGGGCCGGTAGCTGGCCTCGTCTTCCTTGCGCAGCTTGGGCCCGAAGGCGATATTCTCGTACACCGACAGGTGCGGATACAGCGCATAACTCTGGAACACCATGCCAATATTGCGCTCCTGCGGTGGCAAGGCGTTGGCCCGCACGCCGTCGATCTTCAAGTCGCCGCCATCGATATCTTCCAGCCCCGCCACCATGCGCATCAGCGTGGTCTTGCCGCAGCCGCTGGGGCCAACGAGGACGATGAATTCGCCGTCCGCGATCGACAGGTCGATGCCGTGCACCACCTGGGTGGCGCCGTAGTGCTTGACCAGGCCATTCAGTTCAACCGTTGCCATCGATGCGCGCCTTAGAAGGATTCAAGTGTGAGGTCTTGCGCCAGCATGCGGTTGCCGGCCATGAGGCCACCGTCGACCGGCAGCACCACGCCGGTGATGACGCGCGCCGCGCCTGAAGCGAGGAACAGCGCCGCATCGGCGATGTCGTCCGGCGTCGCGAAGTCGCCCAGCGGATACCACTTCTTCAGGCGTTCGAGCACTTGCGGGTCCTTGTCCACGCGTGCCTGCCAGGCCTGGGTCTTGACGGTGCCGGGGCAAATGATATTGGCGCGGATGCCGTAGGGACCAAACTCCAGCGCCAGCGCCTTGGTATAGCTGATCAAGCCAGCCTTGGCCGCGCTATAGGCCGGGTGGCCAATTGCTGCCAGGCCGTTGACCGATCCGACCAGGACGAGATTGCCCTTGCCGCGCGCCTGCATCCCGGCGCGCACCGCTTCGACGGTATTGAAGGTGCCGTTCAGGTTCAGGTCGATGTCGCGCTGCCAGCTGGCCGCCGTGGTGGTGCGCAGGGTCATGGCATCGGCGGCGCCGGCATTGGCGACGACAACATCGACGTCGTGGCCGGCCAGCGCAACGGCCATGCCGGTCGCGTCAAGCAGGTCGGCATGAATAGCGACGCAGCCGCCCTGCCCTGCCACCAGTGCATCGAGCGCGGCGCGGTCATGGTCCAGCGCCAGCACGCGGTCGCCATTGGCGGCAAAACGCGCGCACAGCACGCGGCCAATGCCGCCGCAAGCGCCGGTGATGAGGACTAGCCTGCTCATGAAGTTCTCCTGTCGAACTGCGCCAGCGCTGTGCCAAGTGCGGCAAGGCGGTCGCGGCGCAGCAGTCCGTAGTTATAAAAAGCGAATTCGCTGATACCCAGGGCGGTCAAGGCGTCGAGGGCCGCGCCCAGCTGCGCGCCATCTCCCAGGTCGGGCGGACCGGGACGCAGGATGGCCCGCACCTTGGCGGCCGGTGCGCGGCGCAGCGTCTCGGCGGCGTCGGCCAGCGTGCGGGCGCAATCGGGTTCATAGAATGGCATCTCCAGCCAGTCGGCCGCTTCGGCCAGCGCGGCCAGGTCGCTGCCCTCCATCCAGGCGTGCGCGCTGGGGCGCTGCACCGTCGGAATCACTGCGAGCGAGGTTGCGGGTGGCAGCGCGGCGCGGATCGCCCGCACCAGCGCCGTCACACGGCTATTACGCAGGCGCAGGAAGGCGGCCAGTTCCGCATCGCCCTGCTGGTCCGCCAGCCAGTCCAGCGCCTGGCCAGGCGTGGCATCGGCGGCGCCGTCAAGATAGGCGTCGATTGAGCCGGCGATGCGGTCTTTGAGCGCCGCCGTGTCGACGCCGGCCGCTTTGCCGGCAGCGGCGCAGGCGTCGCACATGCACAGGCCCAGCATGGCGTCGAGCCAGGCATTGCTGCGCACCTGGGAGAATTCATGGTGATAGCCATGCGCGTATGGCAGCCATCCCGGCGTTTCCAGCAGCACCGCCGCAACGCCCTGCGCGGCGACGTCGCGCGCCAGGTTGACGGCATAGTCGAATACCGCCTGGTTCATCGGGCACAGGCTGTAGACATAGCCATCGCCAAAGACATTGCGCGCCGTGTACTGCGGCCAGGCGGCGCCCAGCGCGCTGTTATGCAGCAGGATGGTCCAGCCCTGCACGGCCAACCGTCCATCGTCGAGCAAGGCACGCAGCACGCCGCGCAGGACCGCATCGGAGTGCACGCGCGGTGTGATTTCGCCGTAGTGGCCGGACGGATTGAAATAAACGACACCATCTTCCGGGAACACCACGCGCCCGCCGCGCGGCGCGTGCGGCCGCAGGAATTTGCCGGCGTGGTAGCTGGTGGCGAGCGCCACACTGTCCATGCCCAGGGCAAGCGCTTCATCGACGAAGGCAGCGACACCGCGGTCGGCGATGTCCCAGGCATAGGCATAGAGGGTGCGGTGTGCTGTCATGGTGCGGTTATTGTCCCACCTTGTCGCCCTCGAAGCCAATGACGGTGGCATTGGCCCAGTTGCCGCACACCGCGCCGGCCTTGGCGTCGCCGGCCAGGGTGCGCAGGCGCAGCTCGCTGATGCCGCGGATATCAAGCTCCGGCTTGACCACCGCCGGTGCCGCGACGACGCCGCTATCGAACATCAGCTGGCCGTCGCCAAAGACCTGGAAGCGCACACTACCCGCCTTGCGGCAGCTGTCGTCCACGCCCACGTCGGCACGGAACAGGTGCCAGTTACCCTTTAGCGAATAGTCCAGCGTGCTGCCGGCGCCCGAGCGCAAACCCTTGCGGAACTTCAGGCCGTTCATCTGCAGACCGCCATCCTTGCTCACCGGCGCACCGCTGGCCTTGTAGGCCTTGACGTCGGACAGGTAAAGCTGCTGCTTCGGCTTGTTCGGCGCCGGCGCTTCCAGCACGCGGAACTCGGAAATCGTGATCGGATTGACGACCGGCGGCGTCAAGGCATTGAAGGGGCGCGCCTGCTTTTCGTTACCGCTCGATGCCGTCACCATCGGATCCTGGACCGAATCGTCATCGGCCTGCTCCTGCGTGCTGAGCACGCGGAAGCGGAACAAACTACCCGCATGGGCCGGGAACTCCACCTTCTGCAGCCCTTCCGAGAGCTTCAGGCGGCCCGTATAGACCGGCTTGCCCCATTCGCCATTGCGGTCACCCAGGTAAACTTCGAAGTCGCGCACCTGGCCGCTTTGCCAGTGCTTGTCGTTGCGCGGGCTGATTTCAAAACCGCTGATCATGCGGCGCTCGCCCAAGGCCAGCGTGAATTCGTGCGCGCCCGTCTTCTGCGACTGGTCGCGGATGGTACGGAACCAGGTGCCCGGTTTTTCGTCGAAGGCGTTTTCAAGGCGGTGGCCCGGCTCTTCCGCCGGGCGATTCAAGACGATGATGCTGTCGGCAGCGACGGCATTGTCCTGTGCCGGCGCAGCCGGATAGCCTGCGGTGGCTGCCAGCGGTGCCGCCGCATCGAGCGCCAGCGCGACCGTGTACGCCTTGCGCACCGAGACCTTCGCCGTCTTCACGTGCGCGGTGCCGTATTTGTCCGCCGCGTCGTAGTACCAGCCGCTGGCCGCCTGTTCGAAAGCGGCCTTGCCTGCCACCTCGCTCACTGGCTGGCCATTGAGCGATACGCCATGTGGACGGACGCGCGTGTGCAATTGGAGGACATAGCTGCGCTGCTCCTCGATGCCGTCATAATTACCCTGTACCGCGCCAATCGACACGGCCACGCTGCCCGCCGCCGCATCGACCGCCAGCGCCTGGGTGCTGAATTTACCTTCCTTGTACTGGCGCGTATTGCCGTCGTCCTCATACAGCGAGAAGGTGGAATGCCCGAGCGGATAGATGTCCAGCGTGAGCACGTCCTTCGGCACCTGGCCGTCATAGAGCGAACTTGGATACATCGGGATGATGGCGCCGCCGCGCACCATGATGGGCGTGCGTTCGAGTGTGACGGCCTGGTCGATCAGCTTGCCCTGCGGCCCGGCGTCGACCACGCGGCCGTCCCAGTAATCGATCCAGCGGCCCTCGGGCAGGTAGATATCCTTGCGCCAGCCCTTGCTGGCGGCCTGGCTGCGGTAGACCGGGGCGACGAGGAAGTCGCGGCCCAGGAAGAACTGGTACTTGTAGGCTTCCGTATTCGCGTGCGGATCCTGTGGATGGTCCCACATCAGCCCACGCACAATCGGCGCGCCGGTTTGCTCGGTTTGCTGCGCGTAGGTGTACATGTAAGGCATCAGGCGCATCTTCAGCTTCAGGTAGCTGCGGTTGATGCTGCGGTAAGGCTCATCGAACCACCAGGGATGCTTGCGCTCGGCCTTCGACCAGCCGGACATCCCCATCAGCACCGGCGTGAACGACTTCCATTGCAGGTCGCGCGTGTAAGTCTCCGGGCTGCCGCCAAAGATGCCGTCAACGTCGCCGGTGGCGTAAGCCTGGCCGGACAGGCCCGAGCCGATCAGGGTCGGAACATGCCAGCGGATATAGTCCCAGCTGCCGGACTGGTCGCCCGTCCAGGTGACGGCGTAGCGCTGCATGCCGGCCCAGCCCATCACGGTCCACAGGA
>JAZJYP010000109.1:0-4611 GCA_040390345.1 Pseudomonadota bacterium
CGGGCAAATATGTCGGCATCTGGTGGGCCATGCACCTGTGGCAGAAGACCTGGGCGTCCGGCGCCAAGCATGGCGCCACCACGGCGGAGGTCAAGCGCTACATGGACTTCGCTGCGAAGTATGGCTTTTCCGGTGTGCTGGCCGAAGGCTGGAATATCGGTTGGGATGGCGAGTGGCAGGACAACGGCGCGCAGTTCGACTTCAGCAAGCCCTATCCGGACTTCGACATGGCGGCCATTGCCGCCTATGGCCGCGTGACCGGCGTAAAGCTGATCGGCCACCACGAGACCTCGGGCGCCGTCAGCCACTACGCGCAGCAAATGGGCGCCGCCTACGACTACGCCCGCGCCAATGACGTGGCCATCATCAAGACCGGCTATGTGGCCGACAATGAGCGCATCCAGCGCCTCGATGCGAAGGGCCAGGTCCGCTACGAGTGGCACGACGGCCAGTTCATGGTGGGCGAGTACCTGCGCTCGGTGACGGAGGCGGCCAGGCGCAAGGTGGCGATCGACACGCATGAGCCGATCAAGGACACCGGCCTGCGCCGCACCTACCCGAACTGGCTCTCGCGTGAAGGGGCGCGCGGCCAGGAATACAATGCCTGGGGCTACCCGCCCAATCCGCCCGAACATACGGCCATCCTGCCGTTCACGCGCATGCTGTCCGGTCCCTTCGATTACACGCCCGGCATCTTCAACCTCAAACCCAATGGCGAGGGCCACGAAAACCGCGTGCGCTCGACCCTAGCCAAGGAATTGTCCCTGTACGTGGTGCTGTACTCGCCAATCCAGATGGCGGCCGACCTGATTGAGAACTACGAGGCGCGGCGCGACGCCTTCCAGTTTATCGTCGATGTGCCGACCGACTGGGAGCAGAGCAGGGCCCTGGCCGGGGAGGTGGGCGAATTCGTGGCGATGGCGCGCCAGCAGCGTGGCGCAAAGGATTGGTTCCTGGGCGCCCTGACCAACGAACGGGCACGCGAACTGGCCCTCAAGCTCGACTTCCTCGATCCCGCGCAGCGCTACCAGGCGCAGATCTACCGTGATGGTGCCGGTGCCGACTGGGAGCGCGCGCCCTACGAGATCGTAATCGAACAGCGCGATGTCCGCGCCAGCGACACCTTGCAGCTGCACCTGGCCGCAGGTGGCGGCGCGGCGATCCGCTTCAAGGCGCTCGACTGATCAGTTGCGCGTCGGGTACATCAGCTTGCGCCGCACGGCCCTTCGCTGAAATTGCTCAACCTGGCGGACCGCAAAGGACTGGATGCGTTGGCGTGGCGCGATGTTTAAAACCGCAAATGGCGAGTTCAAATATCCGGCTCGTCGCCGTGGGTGCGGGTACCTCGGCAGAAAAATACAAGGTCTGGAGGTCCGGGCTCAAACGCGCTTCCAGCCCTTCAACGGGCGGATCGAGCGCTCGTGGCGGTGTCCAATGGCCGTTTTCCGAAAAGGTCACGAACAGGAGCGCCTGTTGATCTTTCGCCGGCGCACGTCCTGAAGAAAAAACCAGGAACGATTCGTCCGGTGCGACGGCTGCATCAAAATCGCCTATTGTCCCGTCGCTGATTGGCAGTGCTTGCGGCGCCATGAAGCCCTTGGCCGTTGCTTGGGCGCGATAGATATGGCTTTTGCGCGTGACGGGATCGGGCTGGTTGAAATAGATGCTGCCGTCGCGCGCGAGCGCGGGCGAGTAGATCGCCGAATTGCTATTGACGATCGCTGGAAGCCTTGCCGGTTCGCCCCAACGATCGCCTTCGCGGTTCACCCTCCAGATATTGCCGCCCGCGCCAGGCCGGTCGTGGCCAGCCCAAAAGCCGGTCAAGGTGTCGCCACCGGCAGCCGCTGGCCGGTTCGAAATGAAAACGAGATAGGAGCCGTCCGGCGCCATGGCCGGTTCGATGTCGCGCCAGGTTCCGGAGAACGTGGCCACCACCGGCATCGACCAGGCGCCATTGCGGCGCTGGGCCATGTAGATCGTTCGGGACGCACCAAGGGCATGGGTGAAGAAGACGGTTTGGCCGTCAGGCGTGAAAGCAGGTGAGGCGTCCGACCCCGCCGGCCATGCAGCTTCCGGTGCGAAGAGTATCGGCGGCCCGCTTTGTGCAAGGGCGAGCGGTGACAGCATCAACAGGCAAGCCGCGAGGCAGGCCGCGCCAATGCGCCGTACAGGATCGGCGCTCATGGCTGCGCCACCTGTGCATAGCTGATCACGTGGTGCGCCAACAGTTCGCCCCGTTCGTTATGGCATTCGGCCGTGCCGTAGGCGGTGCGCTTGCCAAGTTTGAGAATGCGCGCAGTGCACAGCACATCTTCGCGCTGTGCACTGCGCAGGAATGCTGTCTTCATGTCCGTCGTGACCCAGTGCTCCGTGGTGCCGCGTTCGGTCATGATGGCCAGCCACATGGCCACATCGGCGGCGCCCATGATGGTCATGCCGCTGACGATGCCGCCCGGCCGTTCCAGGTTCGCACTGAAGGGGACAAGCAGCGTGCATTGACCCGCCTCGCAGGCGCGTACGGTAAAACCATACGGCGCCAGGAACGACGATTGCGCCAGGACCGCGTTCAGCTCTTCGGCCATCATACGGCGGGCTCGTGGCCGACTTCGACGGTCAACCCGCCCGGCGCGCGGCAATAGAAGCGGCGGGCACCGCGCGTCATTTCGATGTCGCCGACGTCATGGCCGCCGGCGCGCAGTTCGGCGTGCTTGCTGTCGATGCTGCTCTCGTCGGCGACCAGGAAGCCGACGTGGAACATCGGCGGATAGGCGTTGGCGGGATCGGCACTGCTGGCGTGGCGCATCAGCACGAGCAGCACGCCCGCCTCGCCCTTGAGGATGGCCATGCCATTGTTGCCGCGTGCTTCGGACTGGATGAAGTCAAAGTGCGCCGTGAAGAATGCCGATGCCGCTGCGACGTCGGTGACGCAAAGGTGAAGGTGATTGAGTTGCATGAATGCGCTCCAGCGAATTTTTGTCAAGGTTGTCCACCGGCGCGCGCGGCGTTCAGCCACGGCAGCAGGGACACACTCCAGATATTTTGGTTGCCATTGTCCCAGCGCGCAATCCGTGCCAGGTCGGCCTCCGCTTGGGCCTGGGTGCGTGGGTAGCGTATCGCTTCGCTGCGGTCGGTACTGAAATACAGGGTGGCGCGATCGTGGCCAAGGCGCGCTTCGTTGGTATCGGTCGCGCCGTTGCCGTTGACGGCCTTGCCCAGGTCGATCGGCCTACCCCAGCTCTCGCCTTTTCTGAACGCGATAAAGAGGCGTTCGTGCGCGTTCGGGCCCGGCAGCATCGAGCCGAACACGATGAACGATTCGTCCGGTGCAACGGCGGGGTCGACGTCCTGGGTGCGGGCGTCGCCGAAGAACTGGGCGACCGGTGCGAGATACTGGCCGTCGCGATATTGCGAGCGCCACAGGCGAAACGGGGCGTCGGCACTGGCGCGCTCGATGAAGTACAGGCTGCCGTCGCCGGCCACGCTTGGCGCCCAGGTGCTGTCGCCACGATTGACGGTGGCGGGCAGGTGCACCGGTGCGCTCCAGGTGCCGCCCAGGCGATCGACGCGCCACAGGTTGCCCGCGGGTCCCGTCGGCGTGCCGGCCTGCACGGGCCGGTTCGAAACGAAGACCAGGAAGGACCCATCCGGCGCCATGCTTGGCTGCTGGTCGGACCATTGCCCTGAAAACGGCGCGATGCGCGGCTCGCTCCAGCTATCGCCGTCGCGCTGGGCGACCAGGATCGTGCTGTTGCGGGAAAAATAGACGGTGTTGCCGTCGCTCGAAAAGGCTGGGTCGGCATCGTTGGCCGGACCCGAAATGACACCGGGTGCGAAGATGCGGGGTGGCTCGGGCGCGGCGCGCGCCGGGCTTGCCTGGATCAGTGCCGCGCCAAGCGTCGCGGCGCGAATGAACAACAATGTGGTCGGGATGGGGCGCATGGGACGGTCCTATTTTGTCGCCGCAGCTGCATCGACCAGCGCCGTATGCTGCGAGTACCACGCGCGCCAACGGCCATTTGTGTAATGGAAGACGTCGACCGAAGTGTCCGTGGCGCTGTGGTGGATCACGATCGCCGCGCTACCCTTGATGTCGATCTGCGCCGTTGGTGCAAGTGGCGTAGCCTGGGCGCCGGGGTGCGCGGCGCCGTAAGCCTTGGCCACGGCGATGATTTCGGCCTTTGGCCTGGCCAGGCCGCGCGTGCCGACCGACACATAGGCCGGATCGAGCAGGGCGTCGAGATAGGCCGCATCGCCGCTGATGAATGCCTTGCTCCAGCCGTTCTCCACTTCGCGCACGCCAGCCTCGCCGGGGTCGGCTCCCGGTACCGCCGCCGATGCCAGACCGGATAACGCGAGTGCGGCCAGGATGAATGCTTTCATTGCGAGTTCACTCCTTCGAGATAGTGTCAGGTTTTGGTGTACAACATCCTAATGGGCGATGCCGCCGAAGGCCATGCCAACGCGACGAACGACGCTGCGGCGCGACGAACGGCGGGCGTTACGCGCACCACTCGTCGCGGCGTTCGTGATTGTCACGATGGCGTGCGTGTATCGGTGCCGGCCTGACACGTGGACCGATGACAACCTCGTCAATGGCGACCGTTACTTCTA
>JAZJYP010000109.1:4621-6864 GCA_040390345.1 Pseudomonadota bacterium
CGCTGCGGCGCGACGAACGGCGCGCCGCGCCTCAGGCGCCCGTGGCCAGGCCAAGCCGCGCCTTGACGTCGGCGAGGTAGCTGCGGCCAACGCGGGTCGGGCGACCGTTGCGGTCGATAATTTCCCACGCACCGGCGCCCAGGTGGCGGAAATGGACGATCCAGTCCGCGCGCACGATGGTGGAGCGGTGCACGCGCAGGAACAGCGCCGGGTCGAGCCGCGTGGCGATGGCCGAGAGCGCAGCGCGCAGCAGGTAGGAGCGGTTTTCAACGCTCAGGCGCACGTAGTCGCGTTCGGCGTCGATGCGCTGCACGGTCGCTACCGGTATGCGCACGATGCTGCCCGCGTGGGGCGCCCAGAAATCTTCGATCGGCGCGTCCGGGCCCGGCGCGCTGCGGCGCGCCGACAGGATCTGGCCCACCCTGTCGATGGCGCGTTCGAAGCGCATTGTTTCCACCGGCTTGAGGAGGTAATCGACGACGCCCAAGTCAAACGCCTCGGTCGCGTAATTGTCGAACGCGGTGACGAGCACCACCAGCGGCGGGTACTCCCACTCCTTGAGCGCTGACGCCAGCGCGAGGCCACCCAAACCCGGCATGCTGATGTCGAGGAAGACCACATCGGGCCGCTGTGCGCCCAGCGCCAGCAGGCCTGCCGTGCCGTCGCCGGCATGGCCAAGCACGCGCACGTTGGCGCTGCGCGCGCAGAGCCGGCCCAGGGCCTCGACCGCGAGCGGTTCATCGTCGATGATGAAGGCGCGGATCTCCATCGCCTTTAGCGCCGCACCAGCGGCAGCGAGAGCGCAACACGGAAGCCGCACGGCGTGATCGGCCCGGCAACACAGCTTGCCGAACCGTCGAAGTGCAGGGCGAGGCGTTCGGCGACGTTTTTCAGGCCGATGCCCAGGCCGCTTGCGGCGGCGTCCCCTTCCAGCGCCCGGGCGTCGTCTTCCACAATGATCTGGAGCCGCCCTTCGGGCATGTCGCTGGCGCGGATCCGGATCGTCACCGGCTCGCTTGAACGGCCCAGCCCATGCTTGATCGCATTCTCGACCAGCGGCTGCAGCAGCAGGCTCGGTACCAGGGCGGCGGCGGCAGCGTCGCTGACGTCGACCTGCACCGTCATCCGGTGCGGGAAGCGGCGCCGTTCGAGTTCCAGGTAGCTCAGCTGCATGTCGATTTCGTCACCGAGCGTGGCGTCGGCGAGCGGATCGGCGCCCAGGCTGTAGCGCATGAAGCGACCGATCTGTGTGATCAGCGCTTCGGCTTCGCGCATCTCGCCGCGGCCAACGAGGGCCATCAGGGAATTGAGGACGTTGAACAGGAAGTGCGGATTGATCTGGTAGCGCAGGGCGCGGATTTCGGACAGGCGGGCGGCGTCGCGGTGGGCACTGGCGCGCAGGTCGGCCGCCCTGGTCGCCATCGCCGAAGCGAGCGACAGGTACAGCATGCCCCAGGCGAGGAACACGAAGGTCCAGCTGATGAACAGGTCGGAAAACGCCGCGATGATTTCCTGCCGCAAGCAGGGGATCCCGTTTTCGCAGACCGGCAGGTTGATGGGGGCGATGACATAGAAAACCAGGACGTCGGCACCGGCAAACAGGCAGCCGGCAGGCAAACTCATTGCCACGGTCAGCACGATCTTCTGGCGCAACGAGGACAGCGTGGCCCGCTCCAGCACACGATACATCAGCCATGACAGGACGATGCCGACGATGGCCACGACGGAGCGCCGGACAAAGGATTCGAACTGGAAGTTCATGCCGAGCAGGGCGGCGCGCGCGGTGTACATGGCGATGAAAGCGAGCCAGAACAAGGCAAGCGCGCCGGCGACGCTGCGCCATCGGACGGATTCCACCACTTCAGGTGCTGCATCGGCGTTGACGATTCGCTCAGGCATAAAAAGCTGTACGGGTTGGTCGGGCATGTTGTCCGGGCAGATCGTAGCGCCTTTTGGCCGCCAGCGCTCGAAAAAAATCAGCGCGGCGCGGTGTCCACCGCTGGGGAGGGAACCTGAAGTGGATGCTTGAAAGAGCGGAATTGCTGCGGCGTGCAACCCTGCCAGCGCCGGAAGGCCCGGGCGAAATTGGCGGTCTCCGAATAGCCCAGGCGCGTGCCGATTTGCGCGTTATTGAGTGAGGTATGCATGAGGAGTTGGCATGCCAACTGGTCGCGCGCACCATCGAGCAGGACCTGGTAGCTGGTCGTTTCTGCATGCAGGGCCCGGCTCAAGGTGCGCGCCGA
>JAZJYP010000109.1:6874-15990 GCA_040390345.1 Pseudomonadota bacterium
GAAACCTGTCATGCTGGCGTGCCAGCTGGCCGGCGACCCGCGCGGCCACGCTGCTGTCGGCGGCCAGCAGTTCCAGCTCACACTGGCGCATGGCTCCCTGGTGGACGTTGGCGTCGGCCAGAGGGCAAGCCTGGTCGAGCAGGGCCAGGGGCAGGCGGAAAATCAGCTGCGGCGCGCCCCAGCCAAGGTCACAGGGAAAATAGCGGTGGTAGTGGGCATGCCTGTCTGGCGCGGCGAAGGGCATGCTGACCTTGACCTGGCCAATGGCCTTGCCCAGCAGCGGCGCCAGCATCTGCAGCACCATCAGGGCCATGGCGTCGAACAAGATGTCATGCACATCGTTGAATGGCAGCCGGGGCGCCAGTTCCAGCGTGGCATGGCTGGATCCTTCGCGCAGGACAGGGTGGGCCGTCGACGCGCGCAGCCCGGCCAGGCCGATCAAGGCATGCAAGCCCTGGCGCACGTCGGCGCTGCTGTAGATGGCCGTGCCGGCTGTGCCGTGGGTAGCCTCTCCCAGCCTGGCGCCCCAGGCCAGTCCCAGCAATGGGTCGGGATGCAGCTGGCGGGCGCGCCGCACCAGCTTGTGCATGTGCTGGTGGCCGATCCAGCGAGCATGGCTGGCGACGTCGGTGCGGTGCAGGCCGGCGCAGGCCAGCAAGGCATCGATATCGATGCCGCGCTCCTGTAACAGGGTGCAGAAAAGGCGGGCATACAGTGGGTGGTAGCCCAGGGCGGGCGTGGCCATTGACGGTTGGCGTGAAATGATCATTCTTTGTCTCGTTCGGCCATCGGCGCGGACGCGCGGGCCCCGTAGACTCGTGGCCGGGATTGACCCACAACAGGAGACCTATGAACCAATCCACACCCGCGCCGGCCTGGGCCCGCGCATGCTTTCGCGGCATCAACTACATGATCGAAGACGTGGGCGGCGGACCGCGTCCGCTGGCCCTGGGCGATACCATCAACTCGCATAAATTCATTACCTTCTTCGTCATCCTGGGCATGATGGTCTATACCGGCAATTTTTCGACGCCGGCGTGGATATACCTGTGCCTGCACGGTGTCTACGGCTGGTGCTGGCTGGTGAAGGATTTTTCGGCGCGCGACGCCCAGTTCAACAAGCCCGTCACCATCGGCGCCGCATGTTCGCTGTATGGCCTGTATGGCATCTGGATCTGGGGCTTGCCCTGGTTGTTCCTGACGCGCCAGGTGGCACCGTCGAATACCTTGCTGGCCGCATGCATCACGATGCACACGCTCGGCGTCGTCATCATGGTGGCAGCCGACCTGCAAAAGACCTTCACGCTGCGCCTGAAGAAGGGCCTGATCTCGGATGGCCTGTTTGCCTACACCCGTAATCCGAACTTCCTTGGCGAGATCATGATCTACGCGAGCTATGTGCTGCTGGCAGACCATCCTTATGCTTATGCCTTCGCTTTTTTCCAATGGGTCTTCCTGTTCACGCCGCGCATGCTGGTCAAGGACGCTTCGCTGTCACGCCATCCCGGTTGGGCCGACTACAAGGCCCGTTCGGGATTGCTGCTGCCGCTGCGCTGGCGCCGCTAGCGGCAGTTCGCCGATGGCAGCAAGACGATGTCACCGGGCTGCCAGGATTTGTCGAACCAGGGTTCGAGCGGTCCGTACAGGCGCAACAGCACGCTCCAGCCTTTGCCGGGCAGGGTTTGCACCCAGTTGCCCGCCTTGCCCGCGGGTGGCTGCGGACCGAAATAGACATCGGTGGCGCCATCGGCGTTTTTTACCACGCCGGGCGTGCTGGTATTGACGCTCGGGAAAGGCTGGTCCGTCTGCAGCATCGAACGTGTGGTCGTGTCGTAGGCTACCAGCGACCAGAAGTTCTTTGCCGGCGGATTGGGCGGCAGGGTGATGCGGTAGTTGCAGCCGCCATCGAGCGGGCGTCCCTGTTGGTCGTTGGCGCTGAAGGCGTATTGCGAACCGACGCCGGGGCGCTTGACCGTCATGGCCGGTGTTGTCACCACAGCCATGTAGAAGAACATGCTGCGCGCATCGAGCAGGGTGGCGCCGTCTTTGGTGAAGCTGTAGCTGTTGCCGATGAAGGGTGTGCGCCATTGGCTGCCTGGGTAGAAGTAGGCTTCACGGTCGCGCGTGGCGTAGGACTGGGCGCGTGCGGTGGCGGCGCCGACGACAGCCGCTTCGGCCAGGATCTTGCGCAGGCGCGCGTCCGGTGCGAACGGTTTGCCCTTGACCATGCCCAGGCCCGCCAGTTGGCCCAGGCGCTCGGCGTCGAGCGCGGCGGAGGGCTCTTCCTGGATCAATTCGTTCAGTTCTTCGTAGTAGGAATAGTCGTTCGCGTGGATCGTGTTGAACACCTTGCCCGAAGCGTTGACGAAGGAAGGCGCCAGTGGATTGGCCGCCTGCGCCAGCGGATAGACGCGCGCATGCTGGCGCACATTGGCCGCGCCCGGCTTGGGATCGCCATTGACGGTAAAGGCGCGCCAGATCAAGAGGTTGCCAAACGTCGGGCTGCGAAAGACGTGGTAGCCCTCCGGGACCGCGCCTTGATAGCCGGGCGGCAGGAACAGGAATTTGCCGCCCTTGCCCTTGTCCGGCCCGGCGTTGCCCAGGTCGGCGACATAACGGAACCAGAAGTCATCGACAACGCCGAGGGTATTGGGCGGGCTCTCCACGACCAGGGGGCCGTCTTTCAGATCGAGCCAGGTCATCGCGTAGACGCTCTCGCTATTGCCGGTCAAGACCAGCGAGCGCGCGTCCATCAGGTCGTCGAACACGGCGATGGCGCCTTTCTCGGCGCCGATGCTGCGCAGGCCGCGCCGTAGCGCCACCATCGACGCGCCGGGAATGGCGTTGAGGTAGGCGTCCACGCCGCGCAGGAAGTCGAGGTTGTCATACAGTTTGGTCACGCTGGCCTGGTCGGGAACGCCGTCGTGGAAGCGCAGCGTGCCGATGCGCGTGTCGACCATGTCGGGAATGACGATGGCCGGTGGCACCGGCGTGGTGGTCCGGGCGGCATGGCCAGCGGCGCACAGCGTGGCCAGGACAAATGACAGCACGGTCTTGTTCATGCCTGGTCCTTTCTGGTCGATTGCAAGTAGATGGCAAACAGGATGGCATACAAAACGTCGCCGCCGACGACGAGCGCGAACGGTAAATTGACCGATCCGGCCAGGTAGTGGCCGACGACGATGGCGACGACGCCAAATTTGCTGGCCATGCCGAGCACGGCGACGCTGCGCCACTTCGCCGGGGCGCGTCCCACCATCCAGTAGCCGAGGCCAAAGGCGAAAATCGCCCACAGCGCGATGTACTCGAAGATGGTGCCGGTGGGGGCGGGCGCGAGTCCGAGCCTGGTGGCCAGGCCGAGCACTGGGAGGAACAGCAGGGTGGCAGCCCAGTTGAACAGGGCGGCGCTGCCAAAGAGGAGGCGTGCATTCATGGTCACTTCCTTCAGTCTTTAACGAGGATATGGACGGCCAGGGCGGCTTCCTCGATACCTTGCAGGCCGCCGCCGTTTTCCTGGATGGCGTGGCGGGCGCCCTGGACCTGGCGCGCGCCGGCTTCGCCGCGCAACTGCGTCACCAGTTCGTACAACTGGCCAATGCCGGTCGCGCCCAGCGGGTGCCCCTTCGATTCGAGGCCGCCCGATGGATTGATGGGAATGCGCCCGCCAATGGCGAAGTCGCCACGCTCGGCGCACGGCCCGCCTTCGCCAAGTCGCGCCAGGCCAAGGTTTTCGGCCTGGATGATTTCGCCCATGGCCGAGGCATCGTGCACTTCGGCCACGTGCATGTCTTGCGGCCCCAGGCCGGCGATGTCGTAGGCTTGCTGGGCCGCCAGGCGGCCGATATTGCGTTCGGGCTGTGCCAGCGTGCGATGGGTGAAGCTGCGCATCACGCTGGCGGCGATGCGGATGCAGCGCTTGCGGTCGGCGCCGATGCGCTTCAGGCCTTCTTCGTTGCACAGGATGACGGCGGCAGCGCCATCGGACAGGGGGGCGCACATGGGCAGGGTGATCGGGTAGGTAATTGGCGGCGCGGCCAGGATCTCGTCGACCGTGAACGGTGTGCGGAACTGCGAGAACGGATTGTGCACGGAGTGCGTGTGGTTTTTGGCCGAGACGGCCGCGATCTGGCGCTGGGTGGTGCCGTGGGTCTTCATGTGGTGGCGGCACAGGGCGGCGTAGATGGACATGAAGCGGCTGTATGGGCGCTCCGATTCGGATCCGGGTGGTGCTGTGACGCCTTCGCCCATGCGCAGCAGGGTCTGATAGTTTTCTTCGGCGCGCGAGACGTCCCATCCAGCTTCAAACAACGAAAAGGCGCGCGCCTTGTCGGGGATGTTCATCTTCTCCGCGCCCAGGGCGAGCGCCACGTCACAGCTGCCGGCGCGCAGGGCCTGCACGGCCAGGTGCACGGCGGTACTGCCGGAGGCGCAGGCGTTCTCCACGTTGTAGACCGGGATGCCATCGATGCCTATTGTGCTGAATACAACCTGGCCGGGAATCGACAACTGGCCCTGCAAGGTCCCATTGGTCATGCCGGAATAGTAGGCGGCGCCCAGTTCGGCGCGGCTGCAACCGGCATCGAAGAGGGCGCCGTCCAGGGCCTCGCAGGCCAGGTCGGGCAGGCTGCGTTCGATATGCCGGCCGAAGACGGTCATGGCGATGCCGGCGATGTAGATGTCGTTCATGGTGCTCCTTATCCGAGCAGTTTGAGGATGGACGGGTAGCGGTTCGGCAGCAAGCGCGAGAGCCAGTGCATGGTGCTCGAATACTTCCCTGTGACGATGCGCCGGGCGCCACGTTCGATGCCGTTGAGGATATCGGCCGCGCACACCTCGGGCGGGGTTTGCAGCATGCGCGCAGCTTGTTCGGTAAAGCCTTCTTCGGCGGCGCCGGCCTTGGCTGCGCGCCGTCCCTGGCGCTCGATATTGGTACGGATGCCGCCCGGATGCACGCACACGGCTTGCACGCCGGTGCCTTCCAGTTCCGACCACAGGCATTCGGTCAGGCCGCGCACACCGAATTTGGAGATGTTATAGGCGCTTTGGGTGGGGTAGCCGACGAAGCCAAAGACGCTGGAGATGTTGATGATCCAGCCCTGGCGCTGTGCCAGCATGGCGGGCAAGAACAGCTTGGTGCCGTAGATGACGCCCCACAAATTGATCCCCAGCTGCCATTCGATTTCTTCCAGGCTCAGGTGCTCAACGGTGCCGACCACGGTGGCGCCGGCATTGTTGAACACCAGGTGGACGGTGCCGAAGTCGCGCAGCGCGTCGTCGGCGTGCTGGCGGAAAGCTTCTTTGTCCGCGACGTCGAGCCGGTAGGTGCGCAGTTCGGCGCCACCGCACAGCGCTGCCGTTTGTTCGAGGCCGCCCATATCGACGTCGGACAGGGCCAGGCGCGCGCCGCGGCGGGCCAGGTCGATGGCCAGGGCGCGTCCGATGCCGCTGGCCGCACCGGTGACGACGGCGACTTTGTCTTTCAGGATGCTCATGGTGTCCTTGGTCTTCAGATGGTTTGCTTGCTGCCGGCCCAATAGGCCTGGCGCAAGTCCTTTTTCAATACCTTGCCGACCGGGCTGCGCGGCAGGGCCGCGACGAACTCGATGGACTTGGGCGCTTTCACGCTGCCCAGCTGCTCTTTGCACAGTGCGATCAGCGTGCCGGCGTCGACGCTGCATCCGGCATTGAGTTCAACGACGGCCTTGACGGCTTCGCCCCACTGCGCGTCGGGCACGCCGATCACGGCGCAGTCCTGCACCGCGGGATGGGACCAGATCACCTGTTCCACTTCGCTGGGGTAGACGTTGAAGCCGCCGCTGATGATCATGTCCTTCTTGCGGTCGGTGATGTGCAGGAAGCCCTCGGCGTCGAGGTGGCCAATATCGCCCGTGTGCAGCCAGCCATCAACGATCGTTTGGGTCGTCTGTTCAGGCGCCTGGTAGTAGCCGCGCATGAGCAGGTCGCCACGCACGCAGATCTCGCCGGTCTGGCCGCTGCCCAGAATGGCGTTGTGCTCGTCCATGATTTCAACGCGCACCAGGGCACAGGGCCGGCCGACCGAGGCGAGGCGCTCGTCGCTCGCGAGTTTGCCGTCGACGACGTGCTGCGCGGGCGGCATCATCGAAATCGACGCCGGGGCCTCGGTCTGTCCATAACCGCCCGTCATGACAGGACCGAACACCTCGATCGCTTTCTTGAGCTTGTCCAGCGACATGGGGGCGGCGCCGTAGATGAAGTAGCGCAGGGCCGAGTAATCGTGCATTGCGATACCGGGCGCGTCAAGCAGGCGGTAGATCACGGTGGGAGGCAGGAAGAATTCGGTCACGCGCTCGCGCACCAGGGCTTCGAGCATCAGGGCCGGGTCGGGCTTGGCCAGCACGACCACGGTACCGCCGCGCGCCGTGGCCGGCAGCGAGAGCAGGCCGGCCGTATGCGTCATCGGGGCCGCAGCGAGGTTGACGGGACGTTCATCGGCGCCGTAGTGGCAACCCAGCATGAAATGGGCCACAAAGGTCTGGGTGCTGCGGTGGGTGTTCATCACACCCTTGGGTTTGCCGGTGGTGCCGCCCGTCGGCGAGAGCATCACCAGGTCGTCCATGTCGACGGCCACCAGTGGCGTGGTGACCGCCTGTCCGCCGCACCAGGCCTCGAGCGCGTCGATGCACAGCCACAGGCGTACCTTGGGCAGCACCGCGCGCAGGGCATCGATGGTGGCCGCATAAGCCGACTGGTAGAACACGATATCGCAGTCGAAGGCGTCGAGGATGTGCTGGTTTTCGGCATCCGGATTTCGCGCATTGACGGGAATCCAGCACATGTTCGCGCGCCACAGGCCCAGGGTGCAGGCCCAGGCCGTGACGTCGTTGCCGGCCCAGACGGCACCCTTGGACTGCACCGGCAAGCCGGCGGCGAGCAAGGCGTTGGCGATGCGGCAGGACAGTTCGCCCACTTCGGTGAAGCTGAAGCGGCGCTCGCCCTGCACGTAGGCCACGCCGTGCGGATTGCTGCGCCAGCCGCGGTCGTAGAAGTCGATGATGGCCATGGCTTAATTGACGGTGATATGGGCACGGGCCAGGCCGCGTTGTTCCAGGAAGCCGAGCAGGTAGCGGTGGCCGAAGGCTTGGCAGGCTGAGGCGAAGCCGGGTTTGTTGACTTCGCCGTCGAGCAGTTTCATCACGCCAGCCGTTTGCAGGGCGCCCGTGGTGATGTAAGGCGTGACGCTGTTGACGGTGGCGCGCACGCTGGTGAGCTGGCCGCGGCCGGTGCAGATGTCGACCGAACGGTTCATGGTGGTGCGCTCGCGCGGGGGCATCGACGGAGTCATTGACGCGAGTACCTGGCCGAGTACGGCGTCTTGCTGATCCTTGGGCAGGTCCTTGTATTCGGCTTCCCACTTCTGGCCCAGGCCGTGGACCAGGCGCATGGCCGGGTTGTCGTAAAAGCCGACGATGGAACGGCAATAGCGCACGCGCGCATCGCGTTCGAACTGGATCGGCAGCGAGGTGCCGCCCCATGGCAGGCAGAAGACGGGGGTGATGAATTCCGGCGCCGACACCTCGAAACTGGCATTGGCGGGGTGCGCAACGAGCTGCTTGTCCCACAGGTGGTAGGCGGGCGAGCGCAGCATTTCGAGGATGGAGGCGGTCGAACCGACGGTCACGCCTGAACCGTGGATCGGGCCACGCGACAGGCTGGCCGTTTCCAGCATGTCCACGCCGGGTGTTTCCAGGGCCAGTTCGGCGGCGATTTCGGACAGGGTGAACATATACGACAGCGATGGTGCGAGTACCAGGCCGGCCTGGCGGTACGCTTCGCCGAACTCGTCGCGCATCGCCTTGACGTAGACCTGCTCGCCGGTGGTGTCGAGATGGTGGCAGCCGGCCTTGAGCGCTGCTTCGACGGCGGTGCGGCCATGCTGGACGAAGGGGCCGACGGTGTTGCACACGACTTTGGAGCCGCTGAAGACCTTGATCAAGGATGCGACGTCGTGCGGCGTTTCGACGATGTCGTAGACGGCCGATTCAAGGCGCACGACGCGCTGGGCCATCATTTCGCGCATGCGCCCGGCGTTGCGCCCGACGGCGGTGAAGGGAATGTTCTGGTCGATCAGCCAGTCGATGGTGAGCATGCCGGTATAGCCGCTGGCGCCGTAGACGATGACGGGATGTTTAGCCATGGTGAAGTCTCCTGTAATTTTTTCTGGAAGGGTTTTATGGATGCGACCAGCCGTCGGCGTACAACTTGGTGCACAGTTGTCCGAGGCGCGTCGTGAGCATCATGTTTTCGCCGTCTTCGATCAGCGCCGCGCGCGCGTCGCGGAACAGCTTTTCAACCGGGTATTCGCGCGAGGTGCCGGCGCCGCCAAAGAGCTGCAAGGCTTCGCTGGCGACCTTGAAGGCCTCTTCGGTAACGCTGACCTTGGCCGATGCAGTCACCCATGGATGGGTCGTTGGCGACTGGCGCGCATAGGCCAGTGCGCGGCGCGCCACCGCGCGGCACAATTCGACCCGGCGCATCATGTCGCCCAGGCGGTACTGGGTCAGCTGGTGCTGGGCGAGCAGGGCGCCACCCTGGCGCCGCTCGTGGCAGTAGGCGAGGGCGTGCTCGAAGGCGGCGCGCGCCACGCCGGTGAAAATCTGCGACATATGGGTGCCGGCATACGACCAGGCCGAGCACAGGTTGCCGATATACGCGTCCTGTTCGGCGACGGCGAAGCGGCGCGGCACACGCACGTTGTCGAAGTAGATCTCGCCCTGGGGCAGGGCACGCTGGCCGATCTTGTCGAGCGCACGGCCGCGCGAGACGCCGCGCAGGTCGAGCGGGATGATCACCGCCAGGCCGCGCACCATGCCGTCGGCATCGTGGAATCCGGCGCCGTAGTCGCAGCCCATGTAGGCCAGGCCCACCTGCGCCACCACGCCGTTCGAGACCCAGGCCGAACACTGGCCATTGATGACGAATTCGTTGCCATCGAGGCGGGCCGTCAGATTGCCCTTGTTGCCGGGGGCGCCGGCCGGCCAGTCGCGCTGGTCGAACACGCCGACATCGCTGCCCTTGTCGGGCTGGGTGACGATCCAGCAGCCGATCCTGCCCTGGCACAGCTCGACCAGTTCCGG
>JAZJYP010000109.1:16000-20151 GCA_040390345.1 Pseudomonadota bacterium
TTGATGGCGGCGGCCGCCATCAAGCCGGGGAAACTGCTCACGGCCAGTGCGGCGCCCAGTCCGGCGTCGCCCCAGCCCATCTCTTCGCCGATCACCGATTCGAGCGTGACGGCCACGTCGGGCGGGAATTGGGCGATCACGGACGGGTCCAGGCCGAGCTTGGCCGCTTCGGCAAACACGCTCCATAAGGGCGAGCCGGGGGCAATGACGGCCTCGGCCGGCATCTGGTCCAGTTCGGCCGCGGCGGGGCGCATGATGTCGCGCGCGAAGCGGTGCACGCTGGCCTGGACGGCTTGCACCTCTTCACCCATGGGGGGCTCGAATCCGCTCAGCCCCGCCGTGGGCAAGGACAGTTGATCTTTCAGTTGCAGCATGGTCTCCTCCTTTGTTGTGGAAGCGATTATGGTGTTGCCGCTGGCATGCCGTCCTGTTGTTTTCCGCCTTCACATTGTGGTTTTACGCCAACTGTGCGAGACTGCGAAAAACCTGCGGACCCTTTGCCATGCCTGCTGCTCACTCAATTTCCTTGCGCCCGAGCGTGCCCTTCGTCCCGGCGCGCTACTTCATGTCGATGTGCGACCTGGTGGCCGCCGACGGCCACGATGCCGATGCCATCTTGACGGCGGCAGGCATCGATCCAGAGCTGGCCAAGCGTCCGCACCTGATGCTCACGGTCCAGCAGATGGTGGATTTTTTGGCGGAGATGGAAAGGGTCAGCGGGCGCTCCGACCTGGGCTTCGAAGTGGCGCGCCAGATCAAGATGAATTCGCACGATATGGCCGGTCACGGCATGCTCAGCAGTGCGAACCTGGGGCAACTGGTCCGGTTCACTTCGCGCTTTTATCAATTGCTCATTCCGCTCTACACGATGCAGTTCAAGCGGGCCGGCCAGGTGGCGACGCTCGAGTTCCAGCCGCAGATGGCCATGCCGCAGCGCGCCCTGGTGGTGCTGATGGAAATGATTGGCCACGCCACCTATCGGCACTTGCGCGAACTGACCGAGGGCGCCTTGGTCAGTTGCGTGATGAACTATTCGATGGATGCTCCGCGCCATGCGGCACGCTACCGTGAACTGCCCGGCGCCACCGTCCATTTTTCGGCCCGTTCCTTGCCTGGCATGACCCTCAGTTTCGATGCGGCGCTGTTGAATCTGCCCCTGCCAATGGCCGATGCGCGTGCCCATGCGCTGGCCGAGGAACGGTGCAAGGCGATGTTGAACAATGTGCGCCAGACCAGCTGGAAGGCATGGATCACGATGATGCTGCTCGACGCGCGCGATTGCCAGCCCAAGCTCGATGAATTTGCCCGCCTGGCCAATGTATCGACCCGCACGCTCGACCGCTACCTGCGCGCCGAGGGCACCAGTTTCCGCGCCCTGTCGCTGCAGGTACGCACCGAGCAGGCTTGCTCGATGTTGCTCGACGCATCCATGCCGGTGTCGCAACTGGCATTCCGGCTCGGCTACACCGATGTCTCCAATTTCAATCACTCCTTCAAGTCGGTGATGGGGTGCAGTCCGACGGCTTACCGCAAACAGGTGTTCGGTACGTGCGCCTGACGTAGCAGCCGTTCCCGGGATTTTCCTGGCGCCCCGGGCAGGCCTATTCTCATAGTTGACTTTTCGTCAGAATGACAGTATAGTCAGTTTTTATGGCGCAATCGAAGCTGTGAGAAAACCTATGAACCTGAAGATGCTGATCCCCTTTTTCCTCGCGGCCCTGGCCAGTGCGGCCGTGCGCAAGCACTTTGTGCGCCTGCGCCGCATGGCGCGGCGCGACCCCGAAACGGGCTTGCCGAATGTGCGGGCGCTGCTGATGGCGCTGGAAAAACTGGCGCGCGGCGGCCAGCGCGGCGACGGCCACATGCTGGGCGTGGTCACGGTCTACAACTCCGACGAGATGAGCTCGGCCTATGGCTACGGCGTCATGGACGAGAGCATGCAGGAACTGGCGGCCTGCGCGGGCGCCTGCCTGCCGCGCGGCGCCAGGGTGTTCCGCATCGGCACCGAGCAGATTGGCTTGCTGGTCCCGGCCAGGGCCGAGGCGATGCCGGCCATGCTGGCCCGCCTGAACGCGGCCTTCCGCCGCCCGCTGATGCACGAGGGCCAGCCGATCCACGCCGACGCGCGCATCGGCTATGTGGGCATCCTCGGCTTCCAGGACGAACCCGAGAGTTATTTGCGCAAGGCCCAGGCGGCGTCGCTGCAGGCCTCGCAGAGTGGACACGACATCGCCGTCTACCGCAGCGGTATCCGCACCCGTGCGCGCGACAACCTGACCATCCTCGGTGAAATGATTGGCGGCATGGAGCGCGAGGAACTGTACCTGCACTACCAGCCGAAAGTGTGCCTGCGTAGCGGGGCCGTGACCGGCGCCGAAGCGCTGATCCGCTGGAAGCACCCGCAGCGCGGGCCGCTGGCGCCGGGCGTGTTCATTCCGCGCGCCGAACAGAGCACCCTCATTCATGCCCTGACCGAGTTCGCGCTGGAACGCGCCTTGCGCCAGAGCGTGGCGTGGCGCGCGGCCGGCATGTGCATTCCCGTCGCCGTCAACGTCTCGCCGCGCAACCTGATGCAGCCCGGTTTTTGCGCCATCGTCGAACGGGCGCTGGTGCGCTGCGGCGCGCAGGCCGACCTGCTGGAGCTGGAAGTGACGGAAGGCGCCATGGTCGGCGACGTAGAGCTGGTGGCGGCGGAGCTGCACCAGCTGGCAGCGCTGGGCGTGAAGATCGCGATCGACGATTTCGGCACCGGTTATTGCTCGCTCAACTACCTGGACCGCCTGCCCGCGTCGATCCTGAAAATCGACCAGAGCTTCATTCGCCGCATGCTGAACGAAGAGAGCAGCGTCGATATCGTCGAGGCCGTCGTCTCGGTCGCCCACAAGAAGGGCGTGCACATCGTCGCCGAAGGCGTGGAGAGCCAGGAACTGTTCGACAGCCTGCGCCAGCTCGGTTGCGACGTGGCCCAGGGCTATGCGATCGGCAAGCCGATGGCGCCGGCCGAATTCGAAGCCTGGTACCACGCCTGGCAGCGCGGCGAGCGGCCCGTGCAGGTGACACGGGCCGCAGCGCCGCCGGCCTTAAAACACCTTGACCAGCCGCAGCTGCGTGAAGTTGGCGTCCTTCGCATTGCGTGAGGACAGGGTGGCGATGTACTGAAGCGTCAAGGCGGCGTCCAGGCCCGGTACCAGGGTCGTGAAGAAGACGCCGCCGTTGGTCGCTCGGAAGCGGCTGGCCCCAAGCGGGTTGTTGTCATCGTCCTGGTACTGCGCCAGGCGGATCGCGTGCAAGCCCACGACGCCCACGGGCGTCTTGTAGCCGGCGGCCGCTTCCACGCCGGCCCAGTTCCCGCTGCGCAGCTGGTTATCCTTGTTGCGCCCGTTCAGGCCCACCGACAGCTTGGCAGCGAAGGCGATCTGCGGCGTCGGCAAGTAGGCCGCCTGCACGGCCGGGCGCAAGGTCTTGAAATTGCCGTTGCCGATGTCGGGCTTGTTGGAAGCGCCGTATTTTCCGGTCGGGAGGATCACCGAGGCGCCGGCGAGGAGGCGCCACTTTTCCGTCACGTACAGCCAGCCGCCCTGCAGTTCGGCGTCGCCCAGGCCGCTGACGATGCCGCTTGCGCCTTCATTCTGCGCGCCCAGCGCACCCTGGTACTGGCTCGCAAACTGGGTCTGCACGGCCGCTTGCACCGGCGCCGGGATCAGCGGGCTCCATTGCAGCGTGGGCAAAGCGGCCGTGCCCACAAAATGCTGGTCCTTGTGGCCATAGGGCAGGTCGACCACCCACACCAGCCGTCCACCGCCATATTCCTCGCGCGAGAGGTAGCCAAAGGCCAGGTCCCAGCGCTGCATGGTGCCGGTGGCCGCCACCTGGGCGACGCTGGCGCCGAAATGCGGATACAGGGCAGGCGGCGTGCCGGGCAGCGGCACCACGCCGCCCGGCACGCCGATGGCCATGGCACGGCCATCGTCGCCGGTCACCTTGGCAACCGAGATATGGGTGGCGGCCAGGCCACCGATCCAGCCCGATTGCTGGGGCGGCGCGAACATCTCGCCGCCAAGGCTGCCGGCCAGGTTGTAGCGCGGTTCGAAGCCCTCGGTGGCGTGCACGGTGGCACTGCAGGCCAGGGCGGCCAGGCCGGCGATGCGCAG
>JAZJYP010000110.1:0-3377 GCA_040390345.1 Pseudomonadota bacterium
CGTCGAAGAGATGAAGGACGGCCTGTCGCGCTGGATGGACGAGAAGGGCTACAAGTCGATCGACGAGTTCACCCGCAAGGCCGTCAAGAACACCACCGACTGGAAGTACCTCGACATGAATTACGAGGTCAAGGCCGAGATCAACCAGGAAGCCTGCATCAAGTGCGGCAAGTGCTATGTGGCTTGCGAAGACACCTCGCACCAGTCCATCGCCCAGTTGATCGATGCGGCCGGTGTGCGTACTTATGAAGTGATCAAGGACGAATGCGTGGGCTGCAACCTGTGCGAAATTACCTGCCCGGTCCAAGGTTGTATTACGATGGTGCCGCAGCAGAACGGCAAAGCCTATATGAACTGGACCCAGGACCCACGCAACCCGCGCGCCGCGTAGGGTGGGCACACGTGCCCACGCGACAACGCACGCACACAAGGAGAAGCGCACTGTGAGCAACGACATCCAGCTTTGGAACGAAGACCTGGCCCCCACCTCCGGCGCGCAACGCACCTGGCGCTGGTATCACTTCGCCGCGCTGTGGGTCGGCATGGTGATGTGCATTCCCGCCTATACCTTGTCGGCCAGCCTGATTGAAGGCGGCATGTCGGGCTACCAGGCGGTGCTGACGGTCTTCCTGGCCAATGCGATTGTCCTGCTGCCGATGCTTCTGATCGGCCATGCCGGCACCAAGTATGGCATTCCCTACGCGGTGCTGGCTCGCTCCTCCTTCGGCACCACCGGCGCGCGGATCCCGGCGCTGATGCGCGCCATCGTCGCCTGCGGCTGGTATGGCATCCAGACCTGGTTTGGCGGCAGCATGATCTACACGCTGCTGGGCGTGATGGTGGGCCAGGATATCGGCGGTGACAAGATCGGCGGCCTCGGTATCAATGGCGGCCAGCTGCTATGCTTCCTGGCTTTCTGGGCCATCCAGTTCTGGTACATCGTGCACGGCATGGATTCGATCCGCAAGCTCGAAACCTATACCGCGCCGCTCAAGATCGTCATCTGCTTCGTGCTGCTTGGCTGGGTCTACAACAAGGCTGGCGGTTTTGGACCGCTGCTGGACCAGCCATCGCAGTTTGTCGAAGGCGGCAAGAAGGCCGGCCAGTTCTGGGCCGCGTTCTGGCCATCGCTGACGGCCATGGTGGGTTTCTGGGCCACGCTGGCGCTCAATATCCCTGACTTTACCCGTTTCGCCAAAACCCAGCGCGACCAGGTGCTGGGCCAGTCCGTCGGCCTGCCCGTGCCAATGGGCTTACTGGCGATGCTGGCCGTGATCGTCACCTCCGCCACCGTGGTCTTGTACGGCAAGGCGATCTGGGACCCGGTCGACCTGGCCAGCCGCATGACCGGCGCCGCCGTGCTGATCGCGCTGGTGATCCTCCTGATCGACACCGTCAGTGTCAACCTGGCCGCCAACCTGGTCGGTCCGGCCTACGATTTTTCCTCGCTCGCGCCCAAGCTCGTGTCGTACCGTGTGGGCGGCTATATCACCGCCTCGATCGCGCTGGTGATGATGCCCTGGAAAATCCTCGAATCGACCCAGGGTTATATCTTCACCTGGCTGATTGGCTACTCCGCCCTGCTGGGCCCCATCGCCGGCATCCTGATCATCGACTACTACTTCGTGCGCAAGACCGAGCTCGATGTCGACCAGCTGTACCGCAACGACGGTATCTATTCTTATGGCAGCGGCTGGAACGTGGCCGCCATCGTCGCCTTCGTGGTGGGCGTGGCGCCGAATATCCCCGGCTTCCTCAATGCCGCCTTCCCGGCCGCGTTCCCGAATGTGGCCGACGAATTCAAAACGATTTATACCTATGCCTGGTTTGTCGGCATCGCCATCTCCGCGCTGGTCTATGGTGCGATGATGAAGGGCAAAGCGCTGCCTGCGATGCGCCCGGCAACCTAATTCGATCGGGAGAACTGCATGAGCATCATTATCCGTGGCGGTACCATCGTCAATGCCGACCGGGCCTTCAAGGCCGACGTCGTCATCTACGGCGACAAGATCATCGCCGTCGGCGAAAACCTGGAAGCACCGCCGCATGCCACCGTGATCGACGCTTCCGGCCAGTACATCATGCCCGGCGGGATCGATACCCACACCCACATGCAGCTGCCCTTCATGGGCACGGTGACGGAAGACGACTTCTTCACCGGCACGGCGGCGGGCCTGGCCGGCGGCACCACCACCATCATGGATTTCGTCATTCCAAATCCACAGCAGTCGCTGCTGGAGGCTTACCACACCTGGCGTGGCTGGGCCGAGAAGTCGGCTGGCGACTACACCTTCCACGTGGCCGTCACCTGGTGGGACCAGACGGTGCACGCGGACATGGGCACGCTGGTGCAAAAGCATGGCGTGAACAGCTTCAAGCACTTCATGGCCTACAAGAACGCCATCATGGCCGACGACGAAACGCTGGTAAACAGCTTCCGCCGCGCGCTCGAACTGGGCGCCATTCCGACCGTGCATGCCGAGAACGGTGAACTGGTATTCCAGCTGCAGCAGGAGCTGCTCAAGAAAGGCATCACCGGCCCGCGCGCGCATCCGCTGTCGCGCCCGCCGGAAGTGGAGGCCGAAGCGGCCAACCGTGCCATCGCCATTGCCAATGTGCTGGGCACGCCCGTGTATATCGTCCACGTATCGTGCGCCGAATCGCTCGAAGCGATCACGCGCGCCCGCGCCAAGGGCCAGCGCGTGTATGGCGAAGCGCTGGCGGGGCACCTCGTGATCGACTCGAGCGTGTATGAAAGCGAAGACCTCGAATACGCACGCGGCCACGTGATGAGCCCACCGTTTCGCAGCAAGCAGCACCAGGGCGCGCTGTGGCAGGGCCTGCAGGGCGGGAACCTGCACACCACCGCCACCGATCACTGCACCTTCTGCGCCGCGCAAAAAGCCGCCGGCAAGGACGACTTCACCAAGATCCCGAACGGCTGTGGCGGCGTCGAAGACCGCATGTCGGTCGTGTGGAATGCCGGTGTGAACACGGGTCGGCTGACGCCGTCCGAGTTCGTGCGCGTGACCTCGGCCAATGCCGCCCAGATTTTCAATATGTACCCGCGCAAAGGCGTCGTTGCCGTGGGCGCCGATGCCGATGTTGTCGTGTGGGATCCGGAAGGCACCCGCACGATTTCGGCCAAGACCCAATTTGCCAGGGGCGGCTTCAATGTGTTCGAGGGGCGCACGGTGCGCGGCATCCCCTCGCACACGGTCGCTGCCGGCAAAGTCGTTTTCGAGCGCGGCGATTTGCGCGCCGTGGCCGGGGCAGGGCGCCACGTCGACCGCCCAGCTTTTGTGCCGACCCAGGCTTAATTCGCTGCCAGCGGAGGAAACGTCGGGGTCACATCTGACATTTGGACACGGGCCCAG
>JAZJYP010000111.1:0-4711 GCA_040390345.1 Pseudomonadota bacterium
GGGTCTGTCCCCGATTACACCCGTGTCCGAATGTCAGATGTGACCCCGACGTTTTGTTCTTAGCCGAAGCGGACGGCGTAGACGGGTGGCAGGGTCGTCGAGACCGTGGCCCAGCTGTCGCCGCCGTTGCCGCTCACCCACAGGCCGCCCGTCGTCGACGCCATCAACAGCGTTTCCCCATCGTCGTCCACCGCCAGGCCGTGCCGGTACACGAGGTCGTAGCAATGCTCCTGCGGCAGGCCGGCGCTGAGGGTATCGAAACTCTGGCCACCGTCGCGCGTGCGGTTGACCACCATCTTCGCGTCCACCGGCACGCGGCGCTGGTCGGCTGCAGCCGGTGCAAACCAGGCCGTGCCGGGCGCATTCGGATGCACGGCCACCGCGAAGCCGAAGCGCGATACCGGCGCCGACTTCACTTCTTCCCAGTTGCGCCCGCCATTGCGGGACTGCCAGATGCCGTTGTGATGCTGGCACCACAGCTGGTCGGGACTACCGGCGCAGCGCACCACGCGGTGCGGGTCCTGCACGGCTTCGTTTTCGGACAGCTCGGGCGGCATGTAGTCGGCCCGCATGCCAGTCGACGACACGCTCCAGCTGGCCCCGCCGTCTTCACTGCGCCACACGCCGCCGCAGGAAATGCCGACGGCCATCAGCGCGCTGTTGCGCGGATCGACGCTGATGCTGTGAATGCCCGGCACATCGTAGCCGCCGCCAAACCATTCGGCGCGCTGCGGCACATTCCACAACGATTCGACCAGCTGCCAGCTGCTGCCGCGGTCGCTCGACTTGAACAGGCCGCCGGGCAAGGTGCCGGCCCACAGTACCCCCGGCTCGTCCGCCCCGCCCGCCTCCAGCGCCCAGACCAGCTTGAGCTTCCAGTCGATCTTGTCGTCGAGGCCTTCGGGTTTCAGCGGATAGGCCGGCACGGCCACTTCCTGCCAGCTGTCGCTGCCGGCATCCTTGCGGTGCAGCTTGCAGCCGAAGTGGCCGAGGTTGAGCGCCGCGTACAGGGTGCCGTCGCGCGCGTCGGCCAGGGCAATCGAGACCGGCTCGCCCAGGAAGTGCACGGCGCCCAGCGTCCACGCGGCGCCATTCTTGTTCAGTTCAAACAGGCCCTTGCGGGTCGAGATCAGCGCACGTTCACTCATCGTTCAGCCTCCGGATAGTGCTTGCAGGACGTAGACCGTGCTGTCAGGCCGCAGGGGGTCGTCCAGGAGTCGGGGATCGCGCGGGCGGCGCCCGTCGACAAAAATGGCCACGTTCTCGCGCAAATGCCCCTGCTCGTCGAGCACATAGCCGCGCAACAGGGGATTGGCGGCAAATGCCGTCTCGAGGCCGGCGCGCACGGTCGCACCATCGGTCTCGACTTGCGGGACGGTGGTGAAACGCGCCAGTTGCTGGGTGAAGACGAGGTGTGCCATCGCCAGCGATTTTAGTCCTAAAATGGGGGCGAGCCAACAACGCGGACAACACCATGCCGATCAAGCCCGAAGAACTGGCAGCGCTGATGCACGAAGTGGAACAGGAAGACCCGATCGACTTCGCCGACCTGCCCTTCCATGAAGACGAGTTGCGCACCCTGGTGGCCAGCCATTTGTGCGACATGGCGGCGGCGATGGAGAACTTCAGCACCGAGGACCGCCTCACCACCTTGCTGGCGGTGTCGGCCAAGCTGATGCTGGAAAACCTCGTGCTCAATATCCAGCTGCTGCGCCGCCACGGCGAGCCGGTGAGCGAGAATGTCCAGGGCCTGCTCGAGCGTTTGCGCAAGCGGCCTTAATCGACGTAAGCAGGCAAGCGCTCGGCCGTCAAGGCTTCACGCTGCAAGGCGATGGCGTCCCACAGGCGCTGCGCCAAGGCCCGGTCCTGGCGCACGAAGCGCGGCGACAGGGCCAGGTAGTAGTCGCGCGTCGACAGCGGCGGTGGTACCTTTTCGATGCCGGCATAGCGCGGCATGCGCAGCAGCGGGTCGACCCCGTAATCGTGCATGGCGAAGCCGTCGATGCGGCCCATGCGCATCTTTTCCAGGTTTTGCAGCGTGGTGGCGACTTCTTCGATGCGGCGCGCGCCGAGGGCGCGCAAATCCTCCGCCACCGCATAGCCAAGGTTGACGCCCAACGCTCCCTACACGTGCAGCAGGCGCTTGCCGTCCCAGTCGAGCGCCGCGCCCACCGGCCGGTACAGGTAGTAATTCAGGCGCGCCATGCGGCGCTCGGCGTCGAGTTTGCCGTCGGCCATGGGGAAGACCAGCTTGCGCGCGCGTTCGTCGTTCAATGAGTACATCAGCGCACCGGCATGCAGGCCGGCCGCCGTTTCGGCCAGCACGCGCTTGCCGGGACGGCGCACGAAGCGCGCCGTGCAGCCGATGCTGGCGGCGGCGGCACGCACCAGATCCACGGCCAGGCCGGGCAGCGCTTCGTCGGGCGCGCTGGCGCTGATGAAGGGCAGGGATGGCTGGTTCAGGTAAGCAAATTCGAGCTCGCAGGCCAAGGTGGCGTGACAGGCCAGGAACAGTGCAGACAGCATCCAGCGCATATGGCTCCCCCCTCGTTGCCTCGATCTTAGCAACGCAGGGGGGAAAAGCAAGTATTACACGCCCAGCTGTACCAACTGTCCCAACAAGCTGGCCAAGGTCGCGGCCACGCCGGCCTGCACGCATTCGGGCTGGGGCGCTTGCGGCGCCAGCGAGGCTTCGGTGTCGTAGTGGGAAAGCAGGTTCGTGGTGTCGCAGTCCTGGTTCAGCATGATGGTCCTCCTGTGTTGATGAGTCCATCTTAGGCAGCTGGCCGGCTTGCGACAAACGAAAGGTTTTGCACTTCAGGTGAATAAAAGTATTCTGATATACACTGGTGTTTTCCCCCGTGGAGCCCCGCATGGCCGCCCGCCACAACCCGCCCCTGATCGCCGCGCGCAGCTTCGAAGCGGCGGCGCGCCACCTCAGTTTCCTGCAGGCGGCGCACGAACTGAATGTGACGCCGACGGCCATCAGCCACCAGGTCAAGCGGCTCGAAGAATACCTGGGCCAGCAGCTGTTCGTGCGCATGAACCGCGCGGTGCAGCTGACCGAGGCCGGTGCGGCGCTGGCGGGCACGCTGCGCGAATTGTTCGTGCAGCTCGAGGCGGCGCTGGACCCGGAACTGCACCAGGCGCAATCGACCATCACCATCAGCGCCATGCCCTCGCTGGCGGCCAAGTGGCTGGCGCAGCGCCTGCCCGGTTTCGAGGCGGCGCACCCGCAGTGGCGCATCCGCCTCGACGCCGACGACAAGCTGGTCGACTTCAAGAGCGGTCCGGTGGACGTGGCGCTGCGCTACGGCGCCGGCAACTGGAAAGGCGTGCATGTGCGGCGCTGGATGGAGGCCGGCATCATCCCCGTGTGCAGCCCGGCGCTGCTGAAGAAAACCCCGCTCGACAAGCTGGCCGACTTGCGCCACCACACCCTGGTGCACTACGAGGCGGGCAGCGCGGCGGACGGGCCGCCGCACTGGGATAGCTGGGTGCGCGAGAAGAAGCTGCGCCAGGTCGACGTCAAGCGCGGGCCGATGTTTGCCAGCATCTACATGGCGCTGGAAGCGGCCCAGGCGGGACATGGTGTGGTGCTCACGCCGCGTCCGCTGGTAGACCTGGACCTGGCCCAGGGCCGCCTGGTGCAGCCGCTCGACGTGGAAATGGACAACCCCTTCGCCTTCTGGATCGTCTGCCCGCGCAAGCGCCTGCAGGAAGAAAAAATCAAGACCCTGGTGAACTGGCTGATGGCCCAGGCGCGCGCTTAACGCAGGCGGCGCAACGGGCCTTCCAGGGTAGCATCCGACTGCAGCGCCGGATGCTGCGCGAGCAGGTCCGCGAAACGCATGCCGACGGCGCGCCCGGCGGCCTCGCCCAGCAAGGCGGCGCAGGCCGGATTGATCTCTTCGACCACGTCGTCCTGGCCGACGATGCACAAGGCCTCGGGCAGCAGCGTGAAGGCCTGGGCATGGCGCGTCGCGGCCACGTGCTCGCTCACATCGATCAGGACCACGCGGCGCTCGTCGTGTCCCTTGGTGGCCGACAGGTGCATTTCCATCGTGCGGCCGTTGAACAAGGTGAACCTGCAAGGTGTCGCCTGCTCTGGCGCTGCTTGCAAAAACGCCTGCAAACGAGGGCGCTCCGGCGCCGCGACGAAAGCCACCATGCGCCGTTCAATCAGGCCGGCGTGGGTGTCGCCAAGCAGCCTGGCGCCGGCCCGGTTGACTTCGACGATCTCGCCGCTGCCATTGAGCGTGAAGTAAGGTACGGGCGCAGCGTCGAATAATTCGGTGTAGCTCGCCAGCGCCGCCTCGATCCAGGCCCGCGCCGCTTCCAGCTGCTCGTTTTGCAGTTCCAGTTCCACCTGCTGCACTTCGAGCTGGTGCACTTCGCGCCGGCCGATGCGTTCGTAAGTACGCTCCAGCAGGTCTTGGGTATCGTCTTTTTTCATTCGGCTTCTCCTTCCGATTGGGTTTTGCGCAACGCCAGTTCCAGCGCCTTGGCCGCGCTGGTGTCGACGAAGGTAATGACCACGCCGTCGATGCGTTTGTCCTGGGTCCGGTAAGGCATGATCCGCACCAGGAACCAGCGCCCGTCGCGCGCGCCGACTTCGGTTTCACGGTACGCCAGCGTGCGCAGCACCTCGCGCGCATCGTCGGCCAGGGCCGGATAGTCGAGCGTGCTGACCAGGTCGGTGATGGGGCGC
>JAZJYP010000111.1:4721-5015 GCA_040390345.1 Pseudomonadota bacterium
AGCTTGATGATATTTGTGACCCGGTTGGTGAAGCGCCGGATGCACATGCCCTCGTCGAGGAACAGCGTGGCGATGTCAGTACTGTTGAGCAGGTTTTCCATATCGTCGCTGGCCTGGCTCAATTCGTCGACCTTCGACTGCAACTCATGGTTCACGGTCTGCAGTTCTTCGTTCATCGACTGCAGTTCTTCCTTCGACGTGGTCAGCTCCTCGTTGGTACTTTGCAGTTCTTCGTTGGTGCTTTGCAGCTCCTCGTTGGCCGACTTGAGTTCTTCCTGCGAGCTTTGCATGTCT
>JAZJYP010000111.1:5025-20231 GCA_040390345.1 Pseudomonadota bacterium
AGTTTTTTAATTACATCCCGCCGTGACCTTTGTGCATGTCTTCGCGCGCCTTCTGTAATTGGGCGCGCGCCTGCTGGACTTCCTCGGCCATGGCCGCCATGCGCTCGGCCTGCGCTTGCGGCAGCACGCCGGCGTAGCGCACCGGCGTCGACCCCGCCAGTTCATGGAAGGCCACCAGCACCATGCCTTGCAGCGCCGCGGGCTCGCTCACATACTGCAGCGTCACATTGAGCAGCACGCTACTGCCGTCCTGCCCCACGCGCACATCGTTCAGGGTGTGGCTGGCCCGCTCGCGCACCACGCGGGCAAACACTTCGTTGAGGGCGCCGGAGAGGCCTTCGCGGGCCATCGCAAAGATATTCAGGTTGGCCTTGCCGGCGGCCGGCTCCAGGTATTTGCCGGTCTTGCCGCTGAAGTAGACGATATCGCCCTGGTCCGTCACCAGCACGGCGGCGGGCGCGAATGTTTGCAGCAGCAGCGCATCGGTCAGCGCCTGTATGTTGGGAACCGTGGACGGCGCGGATGGTTGGGACAAAGGACTCTCCTGCAAGGCGCCGCGCGCACGGCCATAGCGGGCGGCGGGAAATTCGACGGGTTCAGTGCGCAGGGCGACATTCCTGCGCTGGTAAATGCGGGTCTTGCCGGGCAAGGCGTGGAACAGATTGGCCGAGGCACCCAGGGTTTCAGCACTGCCCAGCACCAGGTAGCCACCTTCACGCAGGCTGAAATGGAACAGGGGCAGCAGCTTCTTTTGCAGGTTCGCTTCGAGGTAGATCAGCAGGTTGCGGCAGGTGAGCAGGTCGAGCTTGGTGAAGGGCGGATCCATCACCACGTTTTGCGGCGCGAAGATCACCATCTCGCGCACTGCCTTGCTGACGCGGTAGCTATCGCCGTCCTGGACGAAGTAGCGCTGCAGGCGCGCCTCGGACACACAGGCGGCGAAATTGGCCGGGTAGACGCCGGCGCGGGCACGGTCGATGGCGTCGCTATCGAGATCGGTGGCGAAGATCTGCAACGTGTAGCGCGCCGACGGACGCACGCTGTCGAGCACATCGAGGAACAGCATCGCCAGCGTGTAGGCTTCCTCGCCGGTCGAGCAAGCCGGCACCCAGGCGCGCAAGGCGGCGCCTTCCGGATGCGCGGCCAGCAGGGCCGGCAGCACCTCGGACTGCACCTGCTCCCACACCGCGGGATCGCGGAAAAAACTGGTCACGCCGATCAGCAGCTCCTTGAACAGCAGGCCCGCTTCGTGCGGATTGGCGCGCAGGTAGGCCACGTAGTCGGCCAGCTGGGCGACCTGGTGCAGGGCCATGCGCCGCTCGATGCGGCGTTGCAGGGTGCTGGTCTTGTACTGCGAAAAATCGTGGCCGCAATGGCGCCGCAACAGTTCGATCACCTGTTCGAGCAGCGGCAGGTCCGGCACACCCGCACGCGCCATGGCCGGCGCCGGCAGGCGTGGCTGCTGGCCGGTGCAGGCGAGGATGGCCGCGCCCAGCTTGGCCGCCGGCCCTACCAGGTCGGCCAGGCCAGTGGCAATGGCGCTGCGCGGCATGCCGTCGAATTTGGCCGACGCCGGCTCCTGCACAAACACGGCGCCCCCTTGCTCCTTGACGGCGCCCAGGCCGAGGGTGCCGTCCGAGCCCATGCCCGACAGGATGACGGCGACAGCGCTGCCCTTGCATTCATCGGCCAGCGTGCGCAGGAAAAAGTCGATCGGCAGGCGCAAGCCGCGCGGCGCGGCTGGCGCCTGCAGGTGCAGGCGGCCATGGCGCAGGGCCAGGTCGCAATTGGGGGGGATCACATACACGTGGTTGGGCAGCACCAGCTGGTTTTCCGCGGCCTGCAGCACCGGCATGGCCATCGCGCGCTGCAGCAGTTCGACCAGCAAGTCCTTGTGGGTGGGGTCGAGGTGCTGGACGACGATGTAGGCCAGGCCGGAATCGGCCGGAACACCCTGGAAGAACTGTTCCAGCGCTTCCAGTCCGCCCGCCGATGCGCCGATACCGGCGATCGGAAAAGCGGCAGCCTTGGCGTTGGTTTTTTTCATGGCACGGGCAAAGCACGACGAAACACGGAGCCACACTATAACATTCGCAGCACGCCCTTACGAGTCCCCCAGAGCCCGGTAAAAGTAAGTGCTTGCACAGGGGCGGCCGTCCGGGTAAAGGGCGTAATTCGGGATGCTGCCCACCCGTTGCCAACCGAGGCTGGCGTAGAGGCGTTCGCCGTCGCCGCCGGTGACGGTATCGAGCACCAGCAGGGTCTTGCCGCACGCGCGCGCCAGGCTTTCCGCCGCGCGCATCAGGGCCGCGCCCAAGCCCTGCCGGCGCGCGCGCCGGTGCACCAGCATCTTGGCCAGGTCGGCGCGGTGCGGCTGGTTTTCCGGCAGGCGCAAAATCAGCTGCACGGTGCCGACGATGCCTTGCGCATCCTCGGCCACCAGCAGGGCGCGCGCGCCCTGCCCTACCTCGTCGCCCACGCCGCGCCAGAACGCCAGCGCCGTGTCGCGCGCCAGCGGCGCCATGAAGCTGACCGAGGCGCCGCCATCGACGACGTCAAGCAGCAGGGCTGCCAGGCCGTGCAGGTCGGCGTCGGAGAGCGCATGCAGGCGCCGGATCGTGGGCGTTGGGGTCGTCATCTTGCACAAGCATACAACATGGGCGCTTGTGCGTGGTCGCCGATGAAGCCGAACAGGTTCTTCGGGTCCGGCAGGTCCGGGATCAGGCCAAGGGGCTCGCCCATGCCCTGTGCCAGTGCCACCTCATGCAGGTAGCGCAGGGCCGCAAAGTCTTCCAGCGCGAAACCGACCGAATCGAACACCGTCACCTGCTGCCCGTCGCTGCGTCCCGGCGCGTGGCCGGCCAGCACTTGCCACAGTTCGGTGACGGGAAAGTCGGCCGGCAGCTGCTGGATATCGCCTTCGATGCGCGTTTGCGGCGTGTATTCGCAGAACACGGCAGCGCCGCGCAGCACGTCGGCGTGCAGTTCAGTCTTGCCGGGACAGTCGCCGCCAACGCCGTTGATGTGCATGCCCGGTTCGACCATCTGCGGCGTGATGATGGTGGCGCGCGCCTTGTCGGCGGTGATTGTGGTGACGATGTCGCAGCCGGCGACGGCGGCGCCGATGCTGTCGAAGCGCTGCGCCTGCAAGCCTTGCGCGGCCAGGTTGGCCATCAGCTTGGCGGTCGCCTGCGGGTCGATGTCGAACAGGTGGAACGCGTCGATGCCCAGCAAATGGTGGAAGGCCAGGGCCTGGAATTCGCTCTGCGCGCCGTTGCCGATGATGGCCATGCGGCGGCTGCCTGGACGCGCCAGCACGCGCGCGGCCAGGGCCGAGGTGGCGGCGGTGCGGATGGCGGTCGTCAGCGTCAGTTCGGACAGCAGCAAGGGGCGGCCGCTGGCGACGTCGGCCAGCACGCCGAAGGCCATCACGGTGGGCAGGCTGCGCGCGTGGTTATTCGGGTGGCCGTTGACGTATTTGAAGGCGTACTGGCAGGCGTCGGCGATGGGCATCAGCTCGATCACGCCGTCGGCGCTGTGGCTGGCCACGCGTGCGCATTTGTCGAATTCGTTCCAGCGCAGGAAGTCCTCTTCGATGGCGCGGGCCATGCCGCGGAAAGTGCTGGCCAGGCCCTGGCGCGCGACCAGGGCGGCGACGCTGGCGGCGCTCAGGTAGAGGGTGTTTGGGTGGTGAGGTGGTGTCATGGTGTGCTCCGCTTGTTTAGGTGAGATCCATGGTGCACCAAGTCAGCGGCAAACAGAATGAGCAATTTCTTACCATTTTTTGTCATTATTTAGCATAATGGCAGACATCGCTGACGAAATGAACAAACCATGGATACGCTGGACCACCAACTGATCGCCCTCTTGCGGGCCGACGCCCGCCTGCCGGTGGCGGCGCTGGCGCATAAACTTGGCGTCTCGCGCGGCACCGTCACCAACCGCATCCGCCACCTGGAAGACGCCGGCATCATCGTCGGCTACACGGTGCGCCTGCGCCCGGACAGCGAGCCGGACGACATCGACGCGTGGATGAGCATTTCCGTGCACGGGAACGAAACGCGCGCCGTCATCGCCGCCCTGCTGGGCGAGCCGAATGTCGTCGAACTGCACGATACCAACGGGCGCTGGGACTTGCTGGCGGCGATCCGCGCGGCCAACCTGACGGAACTGTCGGCCGTGCTCGAACGGGTGCGCCTGATCAAGGGTATCCAGAACACCGAGACCAGCATCCACCTGGCCACGTACCGGATTTGAGTTGCACCCTGGCGGGGATCGGCGTAGCCTCACGCTCTTGTCAATTCAACATTAATGTGGTCAACCGGAGGATCTTCATGCGCCAGCTCGTGTTCCTTGCAGCCTTGTTGGGAGTCGCCTTGCGGGGCGTCGCCGCACCGGTGCCGGCGGCCGAACTGGCCAAGCCCCCGGTCGATGCGCGCCACTACCTGATCGTCTCGACCGGCGGCAAGCACGGCGATTCGTGGAGCTGGACCGGGCCCAATGGCGAACGCATGTCGCGCGAGAGCATGAACCTGCGCGGCCAGGTGTGGGAAATGGATATGCGCGCACGCGCCGGCGCCGATGGCATGCCGACCGAGCTGGCGGTGCGCGGCGCCACGCCGCAGGGCGACGCCGCCGAAACCTTCGAGGCCAAGGGCGGGCGCGGGAGCTGGCGCAGCCCGGTCGACCAGGGCAGCAAGGACAAGATCGGTGGCGCCTTCTACACATCCCAGGGCGGGCCGGTCGACAACGTGGCCTGGTTTGTCGAGCGCCTGCTGGCACAGCCGGACAAGACCATGAACCTGCTCCCGGCAGGCAAGGCGCGCGCCAGCAAACTGGCGAGCTTGGACGTGAGCGGCACCGGCGGCGTGCACCAGAAGATCGACCTGTGGTCCATCAGCGGCATCGGCAACGCGCCGCTGCCCGTGTGGGCCGATGCCCAGGGCCGCTTCTTCGGCTTCTCGGTTGGCATCGGCTGGCTGCCGGAAGCCTATGCCGGCGTCCTCGACCAGCTCGAGAAAGCGCAAGCGGCTGCGCTGGCCGTGCAAACGGCGGCGCTGGCCAAGTCGCTCGGCACCACCCCGTCCACTCCGGTGGCCTTTGTCCACACCCGCCTGTTCGACGCCGACGCCCAGGCCTTCCTGGCCGACCAGACCGTCATCGTGGCGCAGGGCCGCATCGTGGCCGTCGGCCCGGCTGCCAGCACGCGCGTGCCGGCCGGTGCGCGCCGCATCGACGGGCGCGGCAAGACCCTGCTGCCCGGCCTATGGGACTGCCACATGCACGTCGCCGACGACTTCACGGGCCTGCAGGAACTGTCGCTCGGCGTGACGTCGATCCGTGACCCGGGCAACCGCGATGCGCTCACCATCGAACGGCGCGCGCGCATCGGCGCCGGTACCCTGCTCTCGCCGCACGTGTATGCCTCGTCACTGATCGACGGCGAAGGACCATACGCGGCCCAGGTGGCGAACGTCGCCACCAGCGAGGAAAGCGCGCTCGACCTGGTACGCAAGGCCAAGGCCGGCGGCTTCACCGGGGTCAAGTTCTATGGCACCTTCCATGCGGACTGGCTGCCCGCAGCCATCGCCGAGGCGCACCAGCAAGGCTTGCGCGTGCACGGCCACATCCCGGTCGGCATGCGCACGCTCGACGCCATCGGCGCGGGCTACGATGAAGTCACGCACATCAACTGGATCATGATGCAGGCCATGCCCGACACCGTGATCAACGCTTCGAACGGCATCATGCGCTTTGAAGGGCCGGGACGTTTTGCCAGGGACGCCGACCTCGATGGTCCGGCGCTCAAACAGATCGTCGCCACGATGGCTGCCAAGGGGATCTACAGCGACCCGACAATGGTCGCCTTCGAAGGCCTGTATGTGCCCGAAAACGGCGACCTCTCGCCTGCCTACGCACCCTTCGTCGGCACGCTGCCGCCGGTGGCCGAGCGCGGTTTCCGCAGTGGCGGCTTTGCCGTTCCCAAGGACCTGAGCCGCGCCGACTACCGCGCCAGCTGGGCCAAGATGGTCGGCCTGCTCGCACGCATGCGCGCGGCCGGCGTGCCGGTCGTGGCGGGCACGGACGGATCCGGCATCGAAATCGTGCGCGAGCTGGAGATCTACCAGCAGGCGGGCTACACGCCGGCCCAGGCGCTGGCGGCGGCGACGATCGTACCGGCGCGGATGAACCGGGTCGACCAGCAGACCGGCTCGATCAAGGTTGGCAAGACGGCCGACCTGGTGCTGGTACAGGGCGACCCGTCGCAGCGCCTGGCCGACTTGCGCCAGACGCGCATTGTCATGCTCGACGGACGCCTGTTCGACGCCGACAAGCTGCGCGAGGCGGCGGGCTTTGCCGGCCGGCCCAAACAAGCCCGGTAGCGCTGATTCTTCAGTCGCGGGCGCGCTGAATCGTCAAGCCCTTCCAGCCCGGCGGCAGCATGGCGCGGCGCTCCGCGATGCCGCTGTCGCCGATGTCGATACCGCCGAAGCCGAAGATGACCGTTTGCAGGCTGCCGCCCGCGCCCGTGGCGAAGTAGGGATTGCTGCCGCCGGCCGTCTCGGCCAGCACGCCAAAGGGCGGCAGCGCATTGGGGCGGAAGCTTTTCAGCCACAGCGCGTAGGCCTGGTCGGCGCGCCCGGCGCGCGCGTGCAGCGTGGCCAGGATCGCGTGCGACATGGCCGGACCTTCGGCGGAGATGCGCGGCTCGTAGTAGGCCAGGTCGCGCGCGACCTTGGCCGGGTCGCTGACAATCGACAGCGGATATGCCAGCAGGTTGACGTCGGCCTGCTTGATCGGCACGCCGTCGTAGCGTTCATGCTCGCGCGTGGTGCCGTCGGGGAAAGCGGGAATCGGTATATTGGCCGCCACATGTTCCCAGTCCGGATTGGGCGCGACGCCCAGTGCGCGCGCGGCGTCGGCCGCGTAACGCAGCACCGTGATGGCCATGCCGTTGGTGAAGGCGTTGTTGTCGATGTTTTCCTGCCATTCGTCGGCGCCAATGACGTTGTTGATCTGGTAGCGCCCGGGCCCCTTGCGCTCGACGCGGCTGGCCCAGAAGTCGGCCACTTCCTTCAGGACCGGGTAGCCGCGTTCGCGCAGCCAGTCTTTGTCGTGCGTGGCCTGGTAGTACTTCCAGAAGGCCCAGCCCACGCAAGCGGTGATGTGCTGCTGGAAGGGCCCGGTCAGCGCCCACACCGGCGTCGCCTCTTCCCCTTCGCTGGCAGACTCCCAGGGGAACATGGCACCCTGGTAGCCGTGGCGGAAGGCGTTGCGGCGTGCAGCATCGAGGCGCGCGAAGCGGTAGTCGAGTAGCGAGCGGGCGATCTCGGGATGCAGCACCAGCAGCGGCGGATACATCCACAGCTCGGCGTCCCAGAATACGTGGCCGTTGTAGCCCAGGCCGGACAGACCCATTGGCGAGAGGCTGTAGCCACTGCCGGCACGGGTGAAGGCGTACAGGTGGTAGAGCATGGCGCGCACGTCGCGCTGGGCCTGTTCGTCGCCGTCGATGACGATATCGCTTTTCCACAGGTCGGCCCAGGCGGCTTCGTGCGCGGCGCGCAGGCGCGTGCGGCCTTCGAGGGCGGCGTACAAGGTCAAGCGTTCGGCTTCGTTGTGCGGGTCGGCCACGTGGGCCGAGGAGATCATCGCGCCGGCCAGCGCGAAGCGGTACACGGCGCCGGCCTTGAGGTGAAGCTTGAAGCTGGTGCCGTGGCGGTTGTAATCCCAGTCTTCATGCACCAGCGCGGGACGTGCGCTGTCGTCAAACATGAAGGCGCTGGAGGCGGCGACTGTATGCTTGCCGGTCGGGCTCTTGCCCACCGAGGTGGTCAGGCCGATGCTGGCGTGCGGACGGTCGATCAGCGCGTACAGGTTGTGGACCTCGCGCAGCACGTCCGGCGCCTCGATGACGCTGGTGCTGGTGACGGCCACGTCGGCCAGCGCGTGCAGCTCCACCGTGGCCAGCGCGCTGAAGGGCAACTGGCGCAGCGCGGCCAGCTCGTGGCGCACATGCAGTTTGCCGGGGATGTCGAATTCAGTCACCAGCACGGCGCGCCGCAGGTCCAGGCGCTGCGTGAGGTGCGTGATGGCGGCCCCTTCGGCGCGGCGCCCGTCGACATCGAGCGCCAGGTTCATGAAGTTGAAACCCTTGAGGATGTTGTCGACCCGTCCGCGCCCGTAATTATCGTAGGCGCCGTTCAGTACCGTGGCGCCTACCGTGAGCGGCTCGCGCGCGGACACGAGACCGAGCATGCCATTGGCCAGCGTCTCGCCGTGGTAGACCGGGCCGATGGTGCCGGCGTCAAGCGTCCAGGTGTCGGCAGCGCCGGCGGTGAGCGGGAGGACGAGCAACAGGCAGGCGGCAAGCTTGTTCATGGTGGTCTCTTAAACGAAAAAAACCGGCCAGGGATCGCCTGGCCGGCAAAACGGGAAGACGCTCTTGGGGCACTCTTCCGGACCAAGACAAGGCAGGAGGGGCTGCCTTGCCTCAGAAGCGATACAGGATCGACGCTTCGACGGCGCGGCCGAAGATCGGACGCGCAAACACGGTACCGCCGCCGGCGCCGATGATGCGGGCATTGCCTTCGGTCAGGCCAAGCTGGTTGGTCAGGTTGGTGCCGGAGACGCGCAGTTCGAGCTTCTCGCCCATCTGCACCAGTACGCCGGCGTCGAGGGTGCGGTAGCTTGGCAGTACCTGCTGGTTCTCGACGTCGGAGAAGCGCTCGCCAATCGACGTGTAAGTGCCGTACAGCTTGACCGAATTGTCGCCCAGCGGGATGCGGTAGCTTGGCGTGAAGCGGAACTGCAGCTTGGGCTGGCGCTGGACCCGGTTATTGCTGTTGGCACCGAAGTCCTTGTACTTCGAATCCTGGTAGTCGCCCGTCAGCGCGAGCTGCAGGTTGGGAATCGGGCGCAGGGCCACTTCGAATTCGAGGCCGTTGGCGGTCGACCCGCCGACCGAATTGATCACCGTGCCGTTGGACAGGAACTGCTGGTAAGGCACGCCCGTGAAGTCGTTGTGGAAGAAGGTCAGGTAGGCGCTGTAGACGCTGCCGACGGTTTTGAGACCCAGCTCGTACTGCTTGACGTCGACCTGCGGCAGCAGGGTCTTGTCGTCGACCTTGGCCTGGGTGCCGTTGTTGCGCAAGTCTTCGAAGGTCGGCAAGCCGTGGCCTGAATTGGCACGCGCAAAGATACTGAAGTCCTTGTCCAGCTTGTAGTTGCCGCCCACCGTGTACGAGAAGGCGTTGTCGGTGCGCGTCAGGCCGGTGGTGGCGGCCGTCGTCATCGAGGTATTGTTGTTGTAGACGGTCAGCGGATTGTTGTCGGCGTCGCCGCTGGTGAGGTTGGCGAGCGAGCCGTTGATGCGCTGGCGCTCCTGGCGCACACCCACGTCGACCTTGATGGCCTCGCTCACCTTCCATTCGTCGGACAGGTAGGCGGCCGTGTTGTGGCCGTTGTAGTTGGCGTTGACGGCGTAGAAGGTGGCGCCATCGCGCCCGCTGGCACCGGCGACGACGACACCGTTATCGAGCTTGACGCTGATCGGGCGCGCATTGCTGGTGGCCGTCATCAGGGTGCCGTTGCCGAGGTACCACAGGTCATGCGAAGAATAGTCGGCGATGTAGGCACCGGCGGTGACGGTGTGGCCGGGGACCAGCTCTTTGCTGACGCGGAATTCGTCGGTGACGGACTTGAGGTTCTTCTCCACCGACCAGATGCCGGCCGACATGACCTGCTGGCCCGCCGGCACCGCGCTGCCGCTGCTGGCAAAAGTGGCCACGCCCTTGGTGGCCGGGCGGCCGGCAGCCGCCGTGACGGCGGCATCCTTGTTGGCCGAAGTGATGGCACTGGCCACATAGGCGTCGATCGACAGCGGCGTGTTGCCGGTGAAGATGGCCAGGGTCGGCGCGTCGCCATTGAAATAGTTGACCTTGTTGCTGACCTGCCAGCCTTCGATGTTCTGGTTGAAGTCGGCGCCAAACACGCTCGCCTTCAGGCCGCGGCCATCGGCCAGGTCTTTCGAGACGGTCTTGCCGGGCGAAACTTCGAGCGTCACGTTGCGCAGTTCGTTCGACAGCGGTGTGCCGGTCAATGGATCGAAGCCGGGGAAGGCGGACGGCTTGCCGCCCTTGCTGGCGGCGGCGACCAGTGGCACGCCGGTGTAGAAGGCATTCTTGTCGCTGGTGGTGCGCGCGTAGATGGTCAGTTCGCCCTGGTCGAGCTTGCGGGTCAGGGTGGCGCTGAGCTGGCTGCCATCGTCGGCGGGGAACTGGCCGTCGCGCACGCCCTGGGTCACGCGGTAGAAGCCGCCGACCGAGACGTACCACTTGTCGGCCACCTTGCCGCCGTAGTAGCCGTCGACGCGGCGCATGCTGCCGGTGCCGCCGGTAAAGCGCAGGCTGCCTTCGGGTGTGTCGCCACCTTTTTTGAGCAGGAAGTTGACGGTCGCGCCGGGCTGGCCGTTCGAATAAATCGGGCTGGGGCCGCCGCGCAGCACTTCGACGCGCTCGACCGTGTCGTCGATGCGGAACAGCGAGGAGTTTTCCAGGAAGGACAGGGTCGGCGTGGGGAACAGGGGCGAGCCCTGCATCTGGATCGTCACGAACGGTGCGTCGCCGCCGGAGGGGAAGCCGCGCACTTCGATATTGGCGCCGGCATTGCCGCCGCTTGACTCGGCAAACACACCCGGCACGATCTTGAGCAGGTCGGCGGTGCTGCTGGGGGCGGCCTGCTTGAGCTGTTCTTCGGTGGCGGTGGTGATCGAATAGGAGGCGTCGATCTTGCGCACGCCGCCCGAATTGGCCGATCCGGTGACGACGACTTGCTGGATTTCGGCGGTGACGGCGTCCTTGGCCGGGCGGGCCGGGGCGTCGGCCGCTGGCGCGTCGGCGGCCGAGGCGCGCTGGGACAACAGGGCCAGCACGCCGAGCGTGATGGCGGACAGCATCAATTGCTTGTGACTTTTCATGACATTGGCTCTCTTGTTTTGGTGTAAATCTGTCTCCTGAGCAAGCCGCCAGTGCCGCCTGCCCCCATTCTTTTGCCTTTTGGCAATATGCAAGAAATGACACCTTGCCATGCAAAGACGAGCCATTGAAACAAGAAATGATATCGATGTCAATAAAAATGTTATCGATGTCATTTTTTCGCCAAAGCCGAAAGAAGCATGGCATAATTCGCCCGGATAGTGTCTCCACAACAAGAAATGAGCAGCCCATGGCCAGCAAGACCAGCATGAAAAAGAAGGAAGACGGCATGACGATGGAAGACCTGGCCAAGCTGGCCGGGGTATCCACGATCACCGTCTCGCGCGCCCTGCGCGACTCGCCGCTGGTGACGGAAAAGACCCGCGAGATGGTGCGCAAGATTGCACAAGAACAAGGTTATCGTTTCAACGTCAGCGCCCGCAACCTGCGCATGCGGCGCAGCTATTCGGTCGCGGTCGTGGTCGAAATGACGCCGGTGAAGGGGCGCCCGATGTCCGATCCCTATCCGCTGGAGTTGCTCGGCGGCATTACCCAGGAATTGACCACGGCCGGCTACAGCGTCGTGCTGACCTCGATGCAGCTGATGCACACGGCGCCGGTGCAAGGCGCCGACGGCCTGATCTTGCTGGGCCAGGGCTCGCACGGCGAGGCGGTGCGCACCTTGCAGCAGACCAGCTTGCCACTGGTGGTGTGGGGCGCGCCCGAAGCCGATTCCTCGTGCATCGTGGTCGGCAGCGACAACCGCAAGGGCGGCACCAGCGTGGCGCACCGCTTCATCGAACAGGGCCGGCGCAAGCTGATTTTCCTCGGCGACGTCGACCACGCCGAGGTGCAGGAACGCTGCGCCGGTTTCATCGAAGGCATGGGCGGCACCGGCAATGTGCACATCATCCGCCCGCGCGCCTTCACCTTTGAAGCGGGCTTCGACAGCATCGCCGCCCTGCTCAAGAAAAAAGGCCAGGTCTTCGACGGCGTGTTCGCCGCCAGCGACTCGCTGGCCATGGGCGCGATCCGCGCGCTGACCGAACACCGCCTGCACGTGCCGGAAGACGTCACCGTCGTTGGCTACGACGATACGCCAGGCGCGGCCAGTTTCGTGCCACCGCTGACCAGCGTGCACCAGTACCTGCGCGACGGCGGCGTCCTGCTGGCCAAGAAAATGCTTGGCCTGATCAACGGCGAGCCTGTCGAATCCGAAATGCTGCCCACCATGCTGATGGTGCGCCAGACCTGAGCGATTGCGCTCCGCAGTCCCCCCATTGACCACCGAAGGAAAGACCGTGCCCTCGCTCGACCGCCCCACCCCCACTTTTCCACCCGAACCCTGGTGCATCCGCGAGCGCGGTTTCGGCACGGTCGAGCACGCGCTTGGCGCGACCCTGTTCGCGCTGGGGAATGGCTATATCGGCCTGCGCGGCGGCCATGAAGAAGGCGATGCCGAAGGCAGCTACCTGAACGGCTTCTACGAAAGCGAAGCGATCGTCTATCCGGAGGCAGCCTACGGCCTGGCCAAGACCAACCAGTTCATGCTCAATGTGCCGAATGCCAAAGGCATCGTGCTATGGCTGGGCGACGAGCGCTGCGAACTCGATGCCGGCATCGTCGACGACTACGAGCGCGTGCTCGACCTGCGTACCGGTGTGCTCGAACGCACGCTCGAATGGACCTCACCGGGCGGGCGCCGCGTGGCGATCCGCAGCCGGCGCCTGGTGTGCTTCGAACACAAGCACCTGTTCGCGATCGAATACACGGTCACGCCGCTCAATTTTGACGGGCCCTTGCGCCTGCTCTCGACCATCGACGGTGACGTGCAAAACCAGCAGGCCGGCGACGACCCGCGCGTGGGCTCAAACGTCTCAGGCGCGGCGCTGCACACGGTGGCCCAGCATCAGGACGGCACGTTTTCGGCCTTGGTGCAGCGTACCCACAACAGCGGCTTCACGCTAGTGAGCGCCATCGACAGCAGCGCCGCCGCACCGGCCGTGGCCTTCAGCGACCCGGCCTGCGTGGGCCAGTTGTTTGAGGTCGCCGCGTGGCAAGGCGACGAAGTACAGCTGGTCAAGTACGGCTGCTACTATTCCTCGCGCGACTATCCGGAAGGCGAATTGCTGGCGCGCGCACGCAGCACGCTGCAGCAAGCCAGGGCCGACGGCTTCGACACGCTTTGTGCGCAGCAGGCACGCTACCTGGCGCGCTTCTGGCAGCAAGCCGACGTGGAGATTTCAGGCGACGACGCGCTCCAGCAAGGCATGCGTTTCAACCTGTTCCACCTGCTGCAGTCGGTAGGGCGCGACGGCAAGACCAATATCGCCGCCAAGGGGGTCACCGGCGAAGGCTACGAAGGCCACTATTTCTGGGACACGGAGATCTACATCTTCCCCTTCCTGTTGTATAGCAAGCCGGAGATTGCGCGCAAGCTGCTCGACTACCGCTACGCGGGCCTGGAACAGGCGCGTTCGCGCGCACGCCAGATGGCCCATGCGAAAGGCGCGCTCTACCCCTGGCGCACCATCGCCGGTGAAGAATGCTCCTCGTATTTCCCCGCCGGCAGCGCGCAGTACCACATCAACGCCGACATCGCCTATTCGATCAAGTCCTACTTTGAAGCCACTGGCGACATCGACTACATGCGCGAAGCGGGCGCCGAAATCGTCTTCGAAACCGCGCGCATCTGGCTTGGCATCGGCAGCTACGCGCGCGACGGCGCCTTCTGCATCAATGTGGTAACGGGGCCGGACGAATACACGGCCCTGGTCAACAACAACTACTACACCAACGCCATGGCGCGCATGCACCTGCGCTTTGCCGCCAGCCTGGCCGAGACCCTGCCCGCACAAGACATGGCGCGCATCGCCGCCGCCATCGGGCTCGACGACGCGGAATTGTCGCAATGGCGCGACGCCGCCGCGCACATATTGCTGCCTTACGACGCCGCGCTGGGCATCCATGCGCAGGACGACAGCTTCCTGTCCAAAAAAGTATGGAACTTCGAAGGCACGCCGGCCGAACACTATCCGCTGCTGCTGAACTACCACCCGATGGTGATCTACCGCCACCAGGTGTGCAAGCAGGCCGACGTGGTGCTGGCGCTGTTGCTGCTGTCGGACCAGTTCAACGCGGCCGACAAGAAGCGCGACTTCGACTACTACGAAGCGATTACCACGCACGACTCGTCCCTGTCCTCGTGCATCTTCTCGATCATCGCCGAAGAAGTTGGCTACCACGACAAGGCCTACGACTATTTCATGGAAACGGCGCGGCTGGACCTGGACAACACCCACGGCAACACGCAGCACGGTGTGCACACGGCCGCCATGGCCGGCACCTGGATGGGCGTGACCTACGGCTTTGCCGGCATGCGCGTGATTGACGGCGCCTTGCATTTTGCGCCGCGCCTGCCGGCCCAGTGGCAGCACTACCAGTTCAAGATCCAGATCCGCGGCGCGCTGCTGCAAGTGCGCGTTGATGCACTGGGCACCCATTACCAATTGCAGGATGGCGCCGGCGTCACCCTGAGCCAGCGCGGCATTCCCGTCGCGCTCACGCCCGAAGCCCCGCACGTGAGCCTGGCATGGAAGGATCAAGCATGAGCAGGTTCAAGGCAGTCATTTTCGACCTCGATGGCGTCATCACCGACACCGCCCACTACCACTTCCTGGCGTGGAAGGCGCTGGCCGATTCGCTCGGCATCGCCTTCGATGCCGAAGCCAACGAACACCTCAAGGGTATCGACCGCATGGGCTCCCTCGAGCTGATACTGGGCGAGCAGGCAGCGCGCTATACGGCACAGGACAAGCTGGCCATGGCCGACGCCAAGAACGTGCACTACCAGCAGCTGGTGGCCTCGATGACGCCGGCCGACCTGCTGCCCGGCGCGCTCGACGCGCTGGCAGAGGTGCGCGCCGCCGGCCTGAAAACAGGCCTGGCCTCGGTGAGCAAGAACGCCTTCGCCGTGCTCGAACGCCTCGGCATCCGCGATTGTTTTGACGATGTCGTCGATGCCGCCACCATCGCGCGCGGCAAACCGGATCCGGAAATCTTCCTGACGGCAGCGCGCCACCTCGGCGTGGCGCCAGCAGACTGCCCTGGTCAACGCCGCCCGGAACAAGATGGAGGAGGAACTCGACGCGCTCGCCAAGGAGAAGCGCCAGCCGCTGACCGACTGGGAGGACGCCGCCTTGCGGTTGGCGTAGAAATTCCGCTTCAGCC
>JAZJYP010000111.1:20241-23928 GCA_040390345.1 Pseudomonadota bacterium
CGGCGTGGCGGCGATCAAGGGCGCCAGCATGTGGGCGCTGGGGATCGGCCAGGCCAGCGTGCTGATCCAGGCCGACCGCGTCATCGCCGGCCTGCACCTGTTCCGCCTCGACGACTATTAAAAGTACATCCCCGGAGACACCGTGAAAAACCAGCGCATCCTGTTTGCCCTCTTCCTGATCTATATTGTCTTCGCGATCTTGCTCAATAGCGTGGGCACGGTGATCCTCCAGGTGATCAACAACTACGACGTGAGCAAGGCCGGCGCCAGCGTGCTCGAAGGCTTCAAGGACTTGCCGATCGCGCTGGTGTCCTTCCTCGTCGCGTCCTTCCTGCCGCGCTTTGGCTACCGCAATGCCATGCTGGTGGCGCTGGCCATCGTGGCCGCGGCCTGCTGCGCGATGCCGCTGCTGCCCTCCTTCGCCACGACCAAGCTGCTGTTCCTGTGCGTGGGCACCGCCTTTGCGCTAACCAAGGTGTCGGTGTATGCGACCTTGGGACTGATCACGCGCGACCGGCGCCAGCATGCCGGAAATATGAATATGCTCGAAGGCTTCTTCATGGTTGGCGTGCTGTCGGCCTACTGGATTTTCGGCGCCTTCATCGACTCGAGCGACCCGCATTCGCAAAGCTGGCTGCAGGTGTACTGGGTGCTGGCGGCGCTGTGCGCTTTCACCTTCGTGCTGGTATTGGCCACGCCCTTCGGCGAAGGCGCCGCCCAGCTGCCGCCAGGGCGCAGCCGCATGGAAGACTTCATGGACATGCTGCGCCTGTTCTTCAAGCCGCTGGTGTGCGTGTTCGTCATCACCGCCTTTTTGTATGTGCTGATCGAACAGAGTGTGGGCACCTGGCTGCCCACGTTTAACAACGAAATCCTGATGCTCCCGGCCGCCATGAGCGTGCAGGTGACGAGCATTTTCGCCGCCTGCCTGGCGATCGGGCGCCTGTCCGCTGGCGTGGTGCTGCGCAAATTGAACTGGTACCCGATCATGAACGGCTGCGTGCTGGGCATGGCCGCGATGGTGCTGCTGGCGCTGCCGCTGACGCATGGCGTGGTGCGCGACCCGCTGGTGAGCTGGTCGAACGCGCCGCTGGCGACCTTCCTGTTTCCCCTGATTGGCCTGTTCATGGCACCGATCTACCCGGCCATCAACTCCGTCATGCTCAGTTCACTGCCGCAGCACCAGCACGCGCCGATGACGGGACTGCTGGTCATTTTCTCGGCCCTGGGCGGCACCACGGGTTCGCTCATCACCGGCTACGTGTTCGGCCACTTCAACGGCCACTTCGCGTTTTACCTGAGCCTGGTGCCAATGACGCTGCTGCTGGTCACCCTGTACTTCTTCAAGCGCCAGGTGGAACGCGCGTCCCCAATTAACTGACGCTTTTCATTTCTGGGTGGCGCGATAGGCGCTGGCGACGGCCTTGAGGAGCATGGGATGCAGCGTCCCCAACTTCGTCGTGGGAGAGTCCGGCAAGCTGGTAAGCCACCAAAGAATCGCACGCGTGATGCCGAATTCGGTATCGGCTTCGCGGAATTTCAACAACAAGCTGCCAGCTGTAACTAGAACCATAACTTTGCCGCGGCCGGAACCATAACCTTGCCGGATCGGGCGTCCGGACCGGGTAAAAACCCTCAAATTTCCGCGTTACTTGCGCTTTCGAAGTCAGTGCGGAACCATAACTTTGCCGCGGCGAGAAAACGGAACCATAACCTTGCCGCAATGATTTTCCACATAAAATCAAATAGTTAGCGCGCTGCCTCAGTATGCTACTGCATTCGAAGCCGCCACACATTTGGGGAAATTACGTGAAAATGAAAGTTCCGATCGCGTCAGCGATCGGAACGGTGGGAAAGGGCGCCCTCTCGGGCGCCAATTGGTCATCCGTTGCGCGGAAACATGACGTAGGCAGAAATCTCTGAGATGGTTAGACCCAAGATAACCCCACATACTTAAACAAGGCTTCACAGCTGGTGCAGGCGACCTTTATCATGATTCTTTGATAAATGGCACCAAGGGCTCTGAATGCATACCCACTACCAAATCTGCGAGAGATTGGCACCAAAAGAGAAATGCTTTCGGGTTCAAATCTATGAGGGTGGGAAATTCGAAGAAGTGTTCCATGAACACATCCCATCAATCAGAATCAGTGCAGAGAATGAACATCGAGCGCTTCAGGCGCTCGCCCTGCACTACTCAAAACTGCCTGCAACGATGGTGCTGCATTCATTCCTTAACAAGAAGGGGAAACAGCCAGCGGCTGCGCAGACTTTCCAAATGCCAGTAGAGTATCCTGAGCCTGGTGTCCTTAGACGGTACTGCTCCACTGGCACCGCCAATGCTTGGGCAGATGACGTCATTCTCCCTGCAAAGTTCCGTATCACCGACGCAGAGTAAAGGGTGATTACCACGTGCGTGACAGCTAAGCCCGGGCGATCCCCATCCGGGCCCGGGCGCACAGGTCCTGGTGCGTGCCGTCACGCCCTTTATCGTCCTGGTGAAATCGGACGCAAGATCCGGCCAGCGGTTACTCATCGTCTTCCACATTCTCGAAAAAAGTAGGTTCAACGAAGAAAATCGTCGTGTCGTGCTTCAGGTCGATCATGTGAACGATTTCGTCCGGACTGGCGTCTGTAAAGTCAATCACATACCCATAAAAGCCTTGACCGCTGTTGCCGGAATTTTCATCAATACTGACATTCTCCAATTGCTCGATCAGCGCCACATCCATTTCTAAAAGGTTGGCATAGGCCTGGGGACGCGAAATGAGCGGGCCGCGTGGCGGATAATCTTCGTCTTCCGCCGCCCAGGCGCCGCCCGGGCGGGCCCGCTCAACATGCATCTCAATATCGTTAATCATTCGTCGGCCCACGCGGTTCATATTGATTGCCGCTTCAAAGTCGACTTGGTCTCCCGCGAATGGGCGCTCGATATCGGCCGTCATGCGAATGTGGCCAGCAACCTCGATCCGAAGCGCCTCTCCGACATCCGGTAGATCTTCAATCTGAAAGTCGAATGGGACATAAATCTCTTCCAATCCATCAGTGTTCATGTCAGCTGTGTAGCCTGACACATTGGCGTCATTGGCCACGACGTTTTGCAGCCTGTCGTGCAGATAGTCAAAAAAAACGTCACTTGAGCCATGGATACGACAGCGTGAGCGCTGCGCAGTGAAGGCCTTGGCTAGCAGATCCTCGACTTCCCTACCGGACAGTGCCACGCCCAAGTCGAAGGCACGCTGGTCAATGGTGCCCGAGTCGAGAATAAGGTGAGCGTCATCAACAATCTCCGTAGGCTCATAAGTGGAGGCCTGGTAAGCGGCCAAACTCTTGTAGCCGAACGCACAGGCTAACAACTGCTGGGCATGGCCGAGTTTGAGGTCAATGCCGCCTTGCCGGCAAACAGCGCGAAGGGAATAACTCAGGGATGCGAAGTTGGTATACATGCGATTTCTCCAATGTCTAGGCATGGAACAACCAGCGCTTAACTTGTCCCACACCGGCGAGAAACGCACAGGGGCAGAAGGAGTTACGGGTGCAACGGTAAGGCGGAGTCGGGTTTGAGCCGCTGGAGCTCTGGCGGACGCCATAGCAATCAGGATAGCGCAGATTGCCTCAATCAGGCAAGCCCTGGCGCGGCTCCAATTCCACACCCGATGAGGAAGATCTGTTGAGGGTCGATGCCTA
>JAZJYP010000112.1:0-14459 GCA_040390345.1 Pseudomonadota bacterium
TCGCCCACCAGGTTGATCAGGTGGTCGAGCTTGTCGGCGTCGACCCGGATCGAGCGGTTCTCGGCCGCCTTCTGGTCGCTGGACTGCTTCTGGCGTGCCAGTGCCGCTTCCACCACGACCGGCGGCACATTGCCCTGTTCGACCAGGATCGCGCCCAGCTGGGCGACGACGCTCTCGTCGCTTGACTGCGCGGCCAGCGCCGTCTGCAGTTCGCGCGAGGTGATGCTGCCGCACTTGACGAGGATTTCGCCGATGCGCTCGGCCCCTTCGGGCAGTTCCTTGATCAGGCGCACGTATTCGGACACCTGGCTGTGTGGCGGCACGATGCGCAGCTCGCAATCGTCCTGCACGAATTCAAACACGCCTTCGATGGCGACCTTGTCGGCGTCGGTGGCGTAGGCGATCTCGAAACCGAGATAGCAGGTCTCCGGGTCCATCGTGTCGGCGTCGGGGATCGCATCGGGTATGGTGGCGATGGCGACGATCTGGCCGATCTGTCCCAGGTAGCGGATGAAGGACAAGGGGTCCATGCCATTGCGCAGCACGTCCGCTCCGAAGCGCAGCGAGATGTGCCAATGGTCGCTCTCGCCGTCGCCGCCCTCGATGCGCTCGACCTTGGCGTGAGCCGCTTCGTGCACGGCCAGGTGGGACGGCGGCACCTCGCCCAGGTAGGCCGACAGCAGTTCGACCAGGGGCGCGCCGCGCGCGCTCGAGACGGCGTCGGCATGGTGCTGGCCGCCGGCCAGCGCCTCGGTCAGCAGGCCGATATGGTCGCAGCAGGACAACAGCAGCACCACCAGTTTTTCGTCGATCGCCACTTTGCCGGCGCGCACTTCATCGAGCACGCTTTCAACGACGTGGGTGAAGCCGACGATGTGGTCCAGCCCGAACAGGCCGGCCGAGCCCTTGATCGTGTGGGCGGCCCGGAAGATCGCCCCCAGGGCGTCGGACTGGTCGTCGATATGGGCGATATTGAGTAAAGCGTTCTCCATGTCCTCGAGCAGCTCGCGGCTCTCGGCAATGAAGGTCTCCAGCGCAGAATCGAGATTCATGGCAGTCCTTGGGTCGTTGTTAGGAAATGACGAGCGGGTCCCCGAAGAAGGAGGCCAGGTTAAGCAGTTCAAACACTTCCACCACCACCGGGCTGTGTGCGCACAGGTGCAGTTCGCGCTGCATGGCGCGGGCGGTGTTCTTGGCCAGCATGAGCACCTGGACGCCGGCCGAATCGAGTTCGGTCACGCCGGCCAGGTCCACTTCGAGCGACTGCGACAGCACCAGGGCACCAAGCAGGCTGTCCTTGACTTCGGCGGCGCGATAGATATTGAGTTCCCCTTCGATGAAGAGGACGGACGGGACTTCGGTTGCGGTCGTCATGGCAGGCTCCTTGTTATGGCAGGACCAGCTTTTGTACGGCACCTAACAGCACTTCCGGCTTGAACGGCTTGACGACCCAGGCCTTGGCACCGGCAGCCTGGCCTTCGCGCTTCTTCGCTTCGCCCGATTCGGTCGTGAGCATGATCACGGGCGTGAACTTATACAAGGGCAGCTGTTTGAGTTCCTTGACGAAGCTGATGCCATCCATATTCGGCATGTTGACATCGCAGACAACAAGGTTGATCTTTTGGCCACGCAGGCGGTCGAGGGCATGGGCGCCGTCGGTCGCTTCGAGGACCTCGTAACCTGCACCCTTGAGCGCGATCCCCACCACCTGGCGCAGTGAAGCCGAGTCGTCGATCACCATGATAGTCTTAGCCATGAAAAACTCCTAAAAAAATGTTAATTCCTCAACCGGTGCGGCTTTCACGCCACGCGTATGCATCGCATGTTCCTCGGCCATCGCGTAGGTCTTCTCCAGTTCGGCCAGCAAGGTGCCGGCATCGATCGGGGTCAGGGCCTGGTCCTGCTGTGCCTGCAAGCGGTTCTGTGCCAGCACATCGCGCAGGCGGTCGATATTGCCGCGCACATGGCTCATGATCTGGGTGACGCGGTCCTGGAACTGCAGCTGGACCAGGGCTTCGCCCACTTCGTGCTTGATGCCCACGCTCTCGCCCTTGAGCAGGTTGGACGACTCGACCAGGGCGTCGGTGACGCCGCGGAACTCGCCGAGCACATTGTCGATGGCCGCTTCGGCGGCCTGCATCTGGCGGTCTTCGAGCAGCGCCGATTCCTCGGCCGCTGCGCACGTTGCCACGATTGCCTGGCTGATCACGCCCACCTTGTCGCTGATGCGCTTGCCCATATCGGCCGACATGTTCGAGAGCATGCGCACTTCCTTGGCCACGACGGCGAAACCGGCGCCGCGTTCGCCCGCGCGCGCCGCTTCGATGGCCGCGTTCAGGGCCAGCAGGTTGGTCTGGGCGGCGATGCTGGCCACATCGGCGGCCATGTCGCGCAATTCGCGGATGAACTGGCCCAGGCCCTGCACGCGCGACACCATCTCGGCCTTGCTGGTGGTGGCGGCGCGCAAGGAGGCCACCACCGACTGCAGTTCCTTTTCACCGCTGGCGAAGACGGCCACCAGGCCGCTGCCGCTGTCTTCGACCGAGGAGGTGGCCATGCTCGAGGCCACCACCGCCTGGTCCAGTTTGTGGACGATGCCGGCGAAGCGCCCGGCCAGGCTGGTGACGGCCGCTTCCATCTGCGCCATCGACGCTTCGATATGGCCCGACCAGACCGGCACCACCATTTCGCCGAGCTGATGCTGGCCATCGAGGTAGGCCGCCAGCTCGGCGCGGAACTGGGCGTCGCCGGCGTGGGCGCGCTTGCCGATCACGACGCCGCCGGCCACCAGGACCAGGGCGCATGTGCAGCCGGCCAGGCTGGCGCCGGAAAACACCAGCACGGCGCCCGCCCCGCTCGCGGCCAGGGCCAGCGGGGAAAGGTGGGAAGCATGCTTGCGGAATAGATCGATCACTGCCTGGCCTCTTGGGGTTTGCTTGAAACTGAGGCCACTGTACGGCAGTGTTGCCGCCGTTGTAACTTGTACTTTGGTACAGGTAAGGTGTGCTGTACCAAAGGACAAGTTACAAGGCCGGTGCGCGGCGCTACAGTGTGATCAACAGGGAGGATGCACCATGCCGAACGAACGCGACAAGATTGATATTTTTTTACTGCCGGGCGAGTTCCGTGTGGGCACGGCTGAATACCGCGTACGCACCCTGCTCGGCTCCTGCGTGTCGATCACGCTGTGGAGCAAGAAGCACCAGGTGGGCGCGATGTCGCACTTCCTGCTGGCCACGCGCGGACGGCGTGCCCACACCAGCCTCGATGGGCGCTACGGGGAAGACGCGCTGAAAATGATGCTCGCCGGGCTGGCCGCGATGGGCATCGCCCCGCAGGAATGCGAAGCGAAGATTTTTGGCGGCGCCAGCATGTTCCCCACGCTGGCACGCACCCATATTGGCGTCGGCCGTGCCAATGGCGACCTCGCGCGCCGCCTGCTGGAAGACCAGGGCATCAGCGTCAAGTCCGAATGCCTGTACGGCTCGGGCCACCGCAGCATCATCTTCGATATCGGCACGGGCGATGTGTGGGGCCGCCAGGTGCGCCCCGACGAAGTGGCCTGTGCCACCCCGCTGCAGATGCGCCATGCGCGCCCCGGCCTCCCCGCTTACGCCTAGCGCGCGATACGGCGGCCGGCAGCGTCGATGACAGCTTCGCCGTCTTCCTTGCTGAAGGCGCCCAGCTGGGGCAGCGGCAGGATCTCGAGCACCAGTTCGGACGGGCGGCACAGGCGGCAACCGAGGGGCGTTTGCACGAAGGGACGGTTGATCAGCACCGGATGGGCGAGCATGGCGTCGAGCAGGACGTCGTCGCCGAGTGCCGGGTCATCGAGGCCCAGTTCCGCGAACACGGCTTCCTTGCTGCGCATCGCCGCGCGCACCGACAGGCCGGCCTGGACGATCATCGCGGCCAGGACCGCGCGGCTTGGCGGCGCGGCCAGGTATTCGATGAGCGTCGGCTCGATGCCGGTATTGCGGATCAGGGCCAGGGTGTTGCGCGACGTGCCGCAACGCGGATTGTGATAGATGGTGATATCCATGAAAGCCTGCCAGAAAAGAGGATTCGACGATAATCGAAACGTCGAATTCACGCAAGTTTTTTTGCGCCTGCGCCAGCGGCGCTATAAAATGCAGGCGCCATTTTTCTTTGCAGAAACATCATGAATGACGATAACCTGTTGCGACCTGCGCAGCTGCCCAGGCTGGGCCAGCGCATTGCCCTGCGCCTGCTCAAGCTGTTCGGCTGGCGCATGCGTTTCAAGCCCCTGCCCGGCCCCCACGGCGTCGCCGTCGTGTATCCGCACACCTCGAACTGGGATTTCGTCGTTGGCTTGCTGGGCAAATGGGTGCTGGGCCTGCCGTTCCGCTGGCTGGGCAAGGAATCGCTGTTCAAGGGTCCGCTGGCCTGGGCCATGCGCCACTGGGGCGGCGTGCCGGTCGAGCGCAGCACGTCGACGGGCGCCACTGCGCGCCTGGCCGCGACGATGCACCAGGCCCAGTGGTTCTGGCTCGCGCTCGCGCCCGAGGGCACGCGCAGCTACCGCCCGCACTGGCGCAGCGGCTTTTACCACCTGGCGGTGGCGGCCAAGGTGCCGCTGCGGATCGTCTACCTCGATTATCCGAACAAGGAGCTGGGCGTGGTTGACGACATCGACCTGACGGGCGACCCGGCCATCGACATGGCGGCCATACAGCGCGCCTATGCCGGCCACCTGGGCCTGCATCCCGAGCTGGCCGCGCCGATCGCACTGCGCAGCTAAAACGTCGGGGTCGCATCTGACATTCGGACACGGGTGTAATCGGGGACAGACCCCGATCGTGCTTCTGGGGTCTGTCCCCGATTACACCCGTGTCCGAATGTCAGATGTGACCCCGACGTTTTAGCAGTGCGGCAAATGCTTCCGCCGGCACGGGACGGCTGAACAGGTAACCCTGCATTTCATCGCAGCCGTGCGCGGCCAGGAAGTCGCGCTGGGCCGCCGTCTCCACGCCTTCGGCAATGACCTTCATGTTCAGGTTGTGCGCCAGCGAGATCACCGACAGCGCAATGGCCGCATCGTGCGAATTATCGGTCACGTCGTCGACAAAACTCTTGTCGATCTTGAGCGTGTCGATCGGGAAGCGCTTCAAATAGCCCAGGCTCGAATAGCCGGTCCCGAAATCGTCGAGCGAGACCAGTACCCCGATCTGCTTGAGCCGTCCGAGCGTGGCCACGGCGCGGTCCGGGTCGTTCATCACCGTCCCTTCCGTAATTTCCAGGCCCAGGCAGGCGGCGTCGATGCCGTACCTGGCCAGCGCTTGCTGCACCAGGCTCACGGTGGCGTCCTGCTCGAACTGGCGTGCCGATAAATTGACCGCCACCTTGAGCGCGCCCAGCCCCGCATCCTGCCACTGGCGCACCTGGCCACAGACGGTGTCGAGCACCCATTCGCCGATGCCGTTGATAAGGCCGAACTCCTCGGCCAGCGGAATGAACCGCGAGGGCATCACCTTGCCCAGCGCCGGATTGTCCCAGCGCAGCAGCGCTTCCGCACCCACCATGGCGCCAGTCTTCAGGCACACCTGCGGCTGGTAGTAGACGGCAAACTCGCCGCGCTCGATGGCGCCGCGCATCTGCGTCAGGATCGCCATCTTCTCGCGCACTTCCGAATCCATGCTCTCGGTGAAGAAGGAATAAGCGTCGCGCCCCGTCTCCTTGGCCCGTACCAGGGCCGTGTCGGCGTTGCGCATCAGTTCATCGAGGGTGTCGCCGTCGTTGGGCGAGATGGCGATGCCGATGCTCGCCGTCAGGTGCACATGCTGGCCATCGACGACCAGCGATTGCGGCAGGCCGGCCAGGATGCGCCCGGCGATGGCGATCGAGCGCTCGAGGTTGACGTCGTCCTGCAAGATCACCTGGAATTCGTCGCCACCATGGCGCGTGACGGTGTCGTGCGATCCCACATGATTGGCCAGAAAAGCCGCCACCGCCTGCAGCGTGCGGTCGCCCACCGGCTGGCCCATGGCATCGTTGACGTTCTTGAAGCGGTCCAGGTCCAGGCACATGACGACGACGCACTGGCCATCGCTGCGCGCGCTGGCATAGGCCTGGTCGAAGCGTTGCGCGGCCAGGGTCCGGTTGGGCAGGCCCGTCAGCGCGTCGTGGGTCGAGAGGAAATCGATCAAATGCTGTTCGGCCTTGCGCTCGGACAGGTCGGTAAACACGGCCACGTAATTGCGCAGCACGCCCTCGTCGTCAAACGCCGACGACACCGCCAGCAGGCCAGGATGGGTCGCCCCTTCCTTGTGCCGGTTCATCACTTCGCCCGACCAGCGGCCATTCGCGGCCAGCCCTTTCATCAGCGCGCTGTACATGCCCTTGTCCTGGAAGCCGTCGCGCAGGATGCCCGGTGGCTTGCCCAGCACCTCGGCCAGCGTATAACCGGTCACGTGGGTAAAGGCCGGATTGACGGTGACGATATTGCCCTCGGTGTCGGTGACGAAAATGGCATCGAGCGTGGCGTCGAACACCTGCCCGGCCAGGCGCAGGCTTTCGGCATTGCGTGCCAGTTCGGCAGTGCGCTCAACGACGCGCTGTTCGAGCGTGGCGCGTTCGTCGGCCAGCGCCCGCTGGGCCCGCGCCAGGCGCACATGGGCGTCGGTGCGCGCGAGGATTTCCTCGGCCTGGAAAGGCTTGGCGATGAAGTCCACCGCACCGATCTGGAAGCCGCGCACCTTGTCGTCCGTTTCGTACTGGGCCGAGAGGAAAATCACCGGCACGTCCTTGAGCAGCGGATGGGCTTTCATGCGCCGGCACACTTCAAAGCCGTCGATGCCTGGCATGCGCACGTCGAGCAGGATCAGTTCGGGCGGGCGCGAGCTCGCCGTCCACAAGGCCAGTTCACCATTCGGTGCCTGGCGCACGTAGTAGCCCGCTTCGCTGAGCAGGTCCGACAGCAGCTTGAGCGACGCCGGCGTGTCTTCGACGATCAGGATCTCGCCCTTCGAATGTTCGGGTATCGTTTCACGCAGCATGCTGGTCCTTCGGTTCGGTTGCCAGTTCCGGCGCGGCGCGAGGCAGGCGCAGGACAAAGCAGGTTTGGCCAGGTTCGCTGGTGGCGCTGATCGATCCGCCCAGCACATTGCCCACCAGGTTATGCACGATATTGAGACCGAGGCCGCTGCTGCCCTGCCCCAGCGTGGTGGTGAAAAAGGGATCGAACACCTTGTCGAGGTGGGCCGGGGCGATGCCGCTGCCGTTGTCGCACACGCGCAGCAGCACGCCGCCGGCACCATCGGCGCTGGCGTCGCAGGCAATCACGCCGGCGCCGCCCGCGGCAAAGCCATGGCGCACGGCGTTGAGCACCAGCTGGCTGAGGATCTGGCACAGCGCGCCCGGAAAAGTATCCATGGCCAGGCCGGCGGCCACGTCGAGCTCCAGGTGCACCTCGGTGTCGCGCAGCGAAGGGGTCAGCGCCACCGCCATGTCGGCCACCAGTTCGCCCAGGTCAAAACAGCGGCGCTGGGAATTGGCCTGGTCGCTGGCGACCTGCTTGAAGCTCGTCACCAGCTCGGCCGACTTGTCCAGGTTGCGCATCAGGATCTCGGTGGCATCGCTCGCATCGCCCACATAGCGCTCGATGTCCGAGCGCTTCATGCCCGTGGCCAGCGCCGCCGCAAACTGGCGCGTACGCTCGGCCAGGGTGCTGGCAGCGAGCACGCTGTTGCCGATCGGCGTATTGAGTTCATGTGCCACGCCGTTGACCATGGCGCCCAGCGCGGCCAGGCGGTCCTGGCGCTGCACTTCGTCGCGCGCCGAGCGCAGCTGCGCCAGCGTCAGCGTCAATTCGGCATTGCTGGCGGCGAGGGCATCGCGCGTGCGCGCCAGGTTGATGTGTACCTGGGTGCGCGCCAGCACCTCCTCGGACTGGTATGGCTTGCCGATGAAGTCGACCGCGCCGGCTTCGAAACCGCGCACCTTGTCGTCCGTGTCGTACTGGGCCGAGAGGAAGATCACCGGGATATTGCGCAAAGGCTCCGATTGCTTGAGGCGGCGGCATACTTCAAACCCGTCGATGCCGGGCATGCGCACGTCGAGCAGGATCAGTTCGGGCGGGCGCGAACCGGCGCTCCACAAGGCCAGTTCGCCGTCAGGCGCCTGGCGCACCGTATAGCCGGCCTGGGTCAACAGCCCGGTAAGCAATTTGAGCGAAGCCGGCGTGTCTTCGACCACCAGCACCTCGCCGCGCGAGCAATGGTTCTGGCTCATGCGCCCTCCTCATCAATGCAGGTATCGATCATCTCGCACAGCTGCGGATACTGGTGCTTGACGATCATGCGTTCGATCGCCACCACCGCCACGGCGTGGCTCACGCGCAGCGGGTCGAGGATCTGGGTGACCCGGTCGACATTGAGCTCCTGCAGCGCGTTGCGCAGTTCGGCGCGCACCCCCGGCGCCAGGCTGGCCATGTCCGGGCCCGCGTGGCGCGTTGGCACCAGGACCGACTGCACCCGTTCGCCGCGCTGGAACTGCAGGCCCAATTGCTGCTCGAGCACCTGGAACAGCTTGTCGTGTTCGATCGGCTTGCGCAGGAAGGCATCGGCACCGGCGGCCAGCGCCTCCTGGCGTTCTTCCTCGAACGCCGAAGCGGTCAGCATCACCACGCGCGGCTGGTACTGGGTGGGATCGGCGCGCAGGCGCCGCGTCGCTTCCAGTCCGTCCAGTCCCGGCATGCGCCAGTCCATGAAGACCAGGTCGGGGCGCTCGCGTGCAATGAGGGCCAGCGCCGATTCGCCGTCGGCCACTTCGCTGACCTTGAATCCGAGTGGCGCCAGCAGCCCGACCAGCAGTTTGCGCCCGTCGTCGATATCGTCGACGACGAGGATGCGCCGTCCCGTCTGGCCCGGCGCCAGCGCGAGGACATCGCTGGCAATGCGCGGCGGCGCGCAGGTGCTCGCTTCGGCCTCGATGGTGAAGAAGAAGGTCGAGCCGGCGCCCAGTTCCGACTCCACTGCCAGGCTGCCGCCCATCAGGCGCACGAATTCGCGCGAAATCGTCAGGCCCAGGCCGGTGCCGTCCTTGGCGCCGCCGCCTTCAGCCTGCACAAACGGTTCGAAGATGCGGGCCTGGTCGGCCTTGGCCACGCCGATGCCGGTATCGCGCACGGCAAAGCGCAAGGCATGGCGGTTCCCGGCCAGCTGGTGGCCCTGCACCTCGAGCGTGACGCCACCGCGCTCGACAAACTTGACGGCGTTCGACATCAGGTTCAGCAGCACCTGGCGCAGCTTGGCCCCGTCGACCACCACCGCGTCGGGCATGGCGCTGCAGTCCAGGGCCATGGCCAGGCCAAACTGTTCGGCGCGGGCGCGCACCATGTCCATCACTTCCTGCAGCAGTTCCTGCAAGTTGACGGGCTCATTTTGCAACGTCACGCGGCCCGCTTCGATTTTCGACAATTCAAGGATATCGTTGATCAAGGTGAGCAAATGCTGGCCGGAGCGGTGGATGATGGCCAGGTTGCGTTTCTCCTCGTCCGACATGCTGCCCGAATCGGCCATCATGCGCGAGAAGCCGATCACCGAATTGAGCGGCGTGCGCAATTCGTGGCTCATCGTGGCCAGGAACACGCTCTTGGCGCGGTTGGCCGCCTTGGCCTCCGTCACCGCCACCGACAGCGCCTCGGTGCGCTCGGCTACCAGGTCTTCGAGGTGGTTACGGTGGCGTAGCAGCTCGGCTTCGGCCTGCTTGGGATCGGTGATATCGTAATTCACGCCCACCATGCGCAGGGGACGCCCGGCATCGTCGCGGAAGGTCAGCGAATCGGCCTTGATGTGGCGCAGCCGGCCGTCCGGCCACACAATGCGGAATTCGGCCGCGTATTCGCCGCGCCCGCCGAGCGCCGCGGCGATCGCTTCGCTGGCAATGGGCAGGTCTTCGGGCAGCACGCGCGCACACCAGGCGGCGTGGTTGCCGCCAAATTCGCCCGGGGCGACCTTGTACTGGCGGTACATCTCGTCGTCCCACACCAGCTTGTCGGTGACGATGTCCCAGTCCCAGATGCCGATATTGGCCGCATGGGTGGCGATCGAGAGGCGCTCTTCGGATTCGCGCATGGCGCGGAAGCGGCTGTCGAGCAGGTTGACCATCTCGCGGATCGATTCATTGAGGGTGCGCAGTTCGCCGAAGAACCAGGCCTTGTGCGGGCTGGCACCGGCGCTTCGTCCCGCCTTGACGGTGGCGGCGTACTGGCCCACCGCCTTGAGCGGCTTGAGCATCAGGAACCACACCAGCACATACACCGACAGCACGATGGCAAGGTCCAGCACCAGGATCACGGCGATGATGGCCAGGCGGCGCTGGCGCAGGTCCTGCAGCACATATTCGGGCGTGGCATAGACACTGACCGTGCCGATGGCCTGTCCGGCCACGCGGATGGTGCGCGTCTCGAGCAGCAAGCCGTTCGCCGCCGGCAGGTTCTCGCCCTGCACCAGCTGGCCGTTGGCAGCGCGCGTGAGCACGTAATTGCGCTTGTTGGCCGTGGCGGCGACGACGCTGCCGTGCAGGTCGCGGTTGTTCAGGCTCGAACGCATGATCGCCAGGATCTGGCTGTCGTCGAAGTTCCAGGTCGGCAGCGCCACCGCCACGGCCAGCTGGTCGGCCGACACGGCCAGTTCCTGGCGCAGGTCGTCGAAGCGCTGCTCGCGCTCGGCCGTGTAAAACAGCAGCGAAAACACGGCCAGTACCAGCGTCACCACCGTGGTCAGGGTGACGCTGACAATGAGCGAAATCGACAGCCGGCCGCCGGGCGCCGCGCCGCGCTGAATGTTGGTGATGGCTGCTGGCCGGATCATCTGGTCCTCCGCCTTCATGGTTGCAGCGCCGACGACGGCGTTCCCGGCGCCGCTGTCAACGCATCGAGCATTTGCCATAAATGCTGGTATTGGTGGGCCTCGAGCATGGCCTGTACCTGGCGCGCCAGGTCGGCCTGCTCGGGCGTGAATTGGGCCAGCAGCGCCGACGCCGTGGCCAGGTCCAGGTCGCGCACGGCCTGCATCAGCGCCATGCGCAGCTGCGGCGCCAGCTGCGACAGTGCACCGGCCTCGGGCACCGGTGCCTGGGTTGGCGCGGCCAGCACCTGGCACGCGGCACTGGCCTGGTCGACCTGTTCTTGCAGGACCTCGACCAGCCTGGCATAGTCGATCGGTTTGCGCAGGAAATCGTCGGCGCCGGCTGCCAGCGCAGCGCGCCGGTCGTCGGCCAGGTCCGATGCCGTCAGCATGACGATGCGTGGCTGCGCCAGCGACGTGTCGCGCCGGATATGGCGCATCACCTCGATACCGTCCATGCCCGGCATGCGCCAGTCCAGCAGCAGCAAACCGGGGCGGTGCCGCGCCAGCTGCACCAGGGCGTCGGCCGCATCGGCAGCCTGCATGACCTTGAAGCCGAGCGGCTCGAGATGTGCGGCCAGCAGCGCGCGGCAGCTCTCTTCGTCGTCGACCACCAGCACGGCCTTGCCTTGCCCGAACGTCATGGGCGCCTCGGCCGCAGCCAGGCTGTCGGCGGCCGTCATGTCCAGTGGTGCGTTGATCGTGAAACGGAATTCGGCACCGGCGCCGGGCTTGGATGACACGTCCAGTTCGCCGCCCATGATGCGCACGAATTCGCGCGCAATCGTCAAACCGAGGCCGGTGCCGGCCTGGGTGCGTGGCGTATCGGCCTGCACAAACGGTTCGAAGATGCGCGCCAGGTCGGCGCCGGCGATGCCGCTGCCGGTGTCGCGCACGGCGAAGGCCAGCTTGGCCACGCCCTGGTGCAGGCGCACCGTCAGGGCCAGCGTGACCGAACCATGCCCGGCAAACTTGACGGCATTCGACAGGAGGTTGAGCAGGACCTGGCGCAGCTTGGCGCCGTCAACGAGCACCCGCACCAGCGGACCGCGGCAGTCGCGCACCAGCGCCACGCCGCCCTGCTCGGCGCGCGCGCGCACCATTTCCAGCACTTCGCCCACGATGGTATCGAGGGAGACACTGCCCACCTGGCGCATCACCTGTCCGGCCTCGATCTTCGACAGCTCCAGGATGTCGTTGATCAAGGTGAGCAGGTGGTGGCCGGAGCGGTTGATGATGGCAAGGTTGCGCTTTTCCTCGTCGAACATGCTGGTCGAATCGCCCATCATCTGGGAGAAACCGATCACCGAATTGAGCGGCGTGCGCAGTTCATGGCTCATATTGGCCAGGAAGGCGCTTTTGGCGCGATTGGCCGCTTCGGCCTCGCGCACCGCCACCGACAGGGCGTCCGTGCGCTCGGCCACCAGCTCTTCGAGCCTGTCGCGGTGACGCTGCAATTCGGCCTCGGCCTGCTTGCGCGCCGTGATATCGAGGTAGCTGCCGCGGATCAGGCGCCGCGCGCCGCCGGGCAGGCGCACCAGCCGCACTTCACAGGGGACCAGGCGGCCGTCGAGCGCGCGCACATGGCGCTCGAACACCAGGTTTTCGCCGCCCACGCTGCGCTCGGCATTGCTGGCCACCGATGCGGCCGGCGCCAGGCCGTCCGGCTGGATCGGGTCGTAGAAGCGCTCGGGCGAAGAGCCCAGCAAGTCGGCGCGGCTGCAGGCAAACAGCAGTTCGGCATTGCGGTTGGCGTCGGTCAGTACCTGGCGCTCCAGGTCATAGACGACGATCGCTTCGGGGGCGTTTTCCACCAGCACGCGGAAGCGCTCTTCGCTCTCCCGGGCCTCGGTCTCGGCAAGCTTGAGGCGGCGCCGTTGCAGCAGCAACAGCAGCAACAGCACCGTGAGGAAGGCGATCACCGCCAGCGTGGCCAGCACCAGCTCACTGTGCTGGTCCCACAGCGCGGGCGGGCGCTGCAGGAATACCGTCGCGGCGGGCAGCAGCGCGGGATCGGCATGCCAGCGTTGCAGCTGGCGCCAGTCGTAAGCCGACACCTCGGGCACATTGTCGTTGACGATGTCCTGGTCGGGCACCATCAGGCCCGTCAACAGCGCCAGCGCCGTTTGTGCCAGGCGTTCGCCGTGCTTTTCAAGGTCGAACACGACGCCGCCCAAGCTACCGCGACCGAGCGTGGTGTTGAACAGCACGAAAGTCGGACGGCTGGCCGCCTGGGCGATCTGGGTCGTCACATCGGCGCTGACCATCGTCGCCCCTGCCGTATCCTCGGTCACGGAGCCGGCGACAATGAGCGCATCGGCCGGCAGGCCGGCGACGTGGTGCAGCATCTGCTGGCGCGTCATCTGGTCGGAAAACGCGAAGCGCAGGCGCCCGCTCCAGCGCACCAGCGAAGGTTCGATCTGGGCCTTCAATGCCTGGTCGATCTTGCTGCGGCCAATCGTGATGAACACCTGGCGCGTGGCCGGGAACAAGGCCAGGGCCTGGTCGAGGGTGGCGCCAAAGTCGACTGTCGCATTTTGCTGGACCAGCTTGTGGCGGCCCAGCGGGGCCGTCCCCAGCGACTCGGAATACATGGCCAGGATGGGCGCCTCGGGCGCCACATCGGGCAGTTCATTGAGCAGGTACTGCAGCGCGCCCTGCTGCAAGGTGACGATCAGGTCCGGCCGGTGGGCGCCATAGCGCTCGCGCAGCATCGCCTTGAGGTGGGCATGGTAGACGGGCGACTCCTGGTGGTTCAGGTGCAGGAATTCGACATTCACATGGTCGACCGGCACACCACCGGCGGCCATCCCTTCGAGGAATTTGCGGGTAATGGTCTCAAGGCCCGGGCGCCCCTGGCTGTAGGGACTGAGAAACAGCACCTGCTTCTCGGCCAGCGGTTTGACGCTATCGGCGCCAGCGGCCAGGCCGGGAAGCCCCAGGACGGGCACAGCCAGCCAGGCGCCCAGGCGCCCCGCCCACCTTGCCCCGCCCTGCCCGGTTCCGAGCTTGAACATCGTGCTCCCTGCGTGGTTCATCCGGGATGCCGGCGGCGTCCCCGATCCTGCCTCAGAATTCTTCCCATTCGGCGCTGGCCGGGGCCACCGCCCTGGCCAGCTGTGGCCGCCCCGGCGTCAGGCGCGGCGCGATCGGCGCGCGTCCCGGCAGCGGCGCACGGGCCGGGCGCGCGACCGGCACCCGCGCCGCCGGCTCGCTGGCCAGCTTGAACACGCTCACCGTCTGCGCCAGCACACCGGCTTGCTCTTGCATCGCTTCGGCGGCGGCCGCGGCTTCTTCCACCAGGGCCGCGTTTTGCTGGGTCACGGTGTCCATTTCGGCCACCGCCATATTGATTTGCTCGATGCCGGCCGCCTGTTCGACGCTGGCCGACAGGATCTCGCTCATGATGTCGGTCACCTTGCGCACGCTGCCGACGACTTCGTTCATCGTGGTGCCCGCTTCGCCAACGAGCTTGCTGCCATTGTCGACCTGGATCACCGAATCGTTGATCAGGGTTTTGATTTCCTTGGCCGCCGCCGCCGAGCGCTGGGCCAGGTTGCGCACTTCCGAGGCGACGACGGCGAAACCGCG
>JAZJYP010000113.1:0-11995 GCA_040390345.1 Pseudomonadota bacterium
GGAAATTTGAAGAAAAACCTTGACCGGTCAATACATATCAGGGTGGGCGAGCACGAAGTGCGATATCCACCAAGCGCCGCCATGACGCAAACATGGTGGATATCGCACGCCGTCGCGGTCGATTTTTAGAGTACCCGCTCGAAGGTCTGGCGGACGTGGTTGCGGTCGCCGCAGTCGTAGTGCCACCATTCGGTGTTGATGCCGACCCAGCCCGCTTGCGCCATCGCGTCGCGCAGCAGTTGGCGGTTGGCGACCTGGGCCGGGCTGATGGCACCATTTGCCAGCATCTGCGTTTCCAGTGCCGGATGCGACAGATCACTCAGGTCGTCGAAACCGGTGCCCATGTCGAGCTCGCGGCCTCGTTCGTCGAGCAGGGTGATGTCGACCGCCATGCCGAACGTATGGATGGAGCCGCGCTCCGGGCTGGCCAGGTACATCTGCAAGCCGGTGCCGGCCAGCGCGTCCCACAGGGTTTGCTGCACGCGCTGTGGGCGCAAGGCGTCGAGGATCAGGACTTTGTACCTTGGTGCGTGCTGGGCCAGCCAGGCCACGACTTGCTCGAGCGCTGCGGCGGCGTCGCGGTGCAGCCAGGCGCAGTCGTAGGGCGCATACAGGTCGCGTCCGACAAAATTATCCGCTGATGCGTAACGCAGATCGACAACGATGCCCGCGATGCTGGACAAGTGCCTGAACTGCGGGTTGCCTGCAATGTTGTCGATGGCAGGGCCTGAACTCATTGCACCCCTTTTTCCACCTTGGCGCGGGCGGTCGCGCCGATGCAGTCGGCCAGCTCGCGCGCACCATGCGACAGCGGCGAGTGGCTGGCCGTGAGCAGGAACAGCTGGATCGGAATGGCCGGCGCCCAAGGGCGCCGCTGCACCTTGTCCGAAATGGCCGAGGCGGCAGTGAACGGATCGACCACGGCCATGCCGGCGCCCGCTTCCACCAGCGAACGGGCGATCTGGTAAGTCTGCACGACAGTGCGGAACACGGGGTGCACGCCTTGCGTTTCGCAGGCGGCCACCACCAGTTCGCCCAGTGGGTCATTGTCGGCGTGGCCGATCAAGTCGCCCGTCAGGCCATCGGCCGAGACGGGCTTGGCGCAGTCGGCGGCGCTCCAGCTGCCGGCCGGCGCCAGCACCGTCATCACGCCTTGCGCGATCGGTTCGGCGACGATGCCGGGATGGCGCGGGTCCTGCAGCGACAGGGCCAGGTCGGCTTCCCCCAGGCGCAGCACGTTGACGATTTCACTGGTGTGGTGGGTGGCCAGTTCGCAGCGCGTGCTGGGGAAGTCGCGCCGCCAGCGCGTCATCGCTTCGGGCAGCACGCTGATGGCCACCGTGGGTGTCGACACCAGGCGGATTGTTTCGACGGCGCGGCCCTTGAGGCTGGCCGCGAGGCGGCGGATACCTTGCAGGTCGCGGTTGAGTTTTTCCGTTTCGGCGAACAAGCGGTGCGCTTCCGGCTTCGGATACAGCTTGCCGCGCACGCGCTCGAACAGGGGCATGCCCAGCTGCAGCTCGCAGTGCTGCAGCACCTTCGTGACCGCCGGCTGGGAGATGTGCAAGACTTGGGCGGCACCGCTGATGGTGCCAACCTGCATGATCGCGTGGAAAACTTCGATGTGGCGCAAGCGCATTGCGTATTCCTTAATAGGGACTTCTGCGCAGCATATCGCAAAAGTGTCCCGGGTGGCTCTTGGTGGGTGGCGGCTTCGCCTTGCCCACCGTACGCCACTGCGTGGGTTCCGGGCCTTATTTCTTGACCGGGGTGGTCAGTACTTCGAGCAGGGCGGCTGTCTCGGCGTCGGGTGTGCCGTCGATATTGGCGGGCCGGTATTTCATCTGGAAGGCGCCGAGGACAGTTTGGGTAGCCTTGTCCAGTTCGCCGTTTTGCGGCACCGCGTAGCCGTGCCTGGCCAGCTTGGCCTGGAACCAGGCGACGTCGGGCAGCTGGGCTTCGAAAGCGGGGCGCGCCTGGGCCAGGCGCTCGGCGTCGGGCCACAACACCAGGCCGGCGTCGGCCAACTGCTTCCAGGGGAACATCGGTCCCGGATCCTGTTTGCGCTGGGGTGCGATATCGCTGTGGCCAAGCACATTCTCGGGCGGCACATTGTGGCGCTTGGCGATGTCCTTGACGAGGGCGATGACCTGGTCGATCTGGTCTTGCGGGAAGGGATACCAGATGCGCCCTTCCGGGGTGTCCTTGAAGCCCGGGTTGACGATTTCGATGCCGATCGAGGCCGGGTTCAGGCGCGAAAACTCCTTCCAGCTCGACACGCCGGCATGGTTGGCCTGGCGGCCTTCGTCGACCAGGCCGTAGATGATGGGCTTGGTTTCGTCGGTGACGAGGTAATGGCTGCTCACCTCTTCTTCGGTCAGCAGGTGGATCGAACGCGGCAAGTCGCTTACCGTGTAGTGAATGACGATGAACTTGACTCGGCTGCTCTGGCTCTTCGAGTTATAGGTGTGGTCGATGCGCGGGCCGGTGGCGCAACCGGCCAGCAGGGCCAGGAGCAGGGCGGATATCAGGATCTTCATCAAGGGGCAGTCGTCGAGGTGGCTGGGGGCCGGGCCGCAATGCGCGCTGCCGCGTAGTGGGCATGGCCGGTCGTCTGGATTAACAGGGTAGCAGGTGGCAGGGCGGCGCGCATGGCCTCGCAGATGGCCGGGTGGATGCCGGCGGCGCGCCCGGCCAGCACCACAGGGCGCGAACCGAAGCGCGCGTCGAGCGCGCGGGCGATGCGGGCCAGTTCGCGTCCCGCTTCTTGCAGGATGTGCAGGGCAGCCGGGTCGGTCGCCGCCGTGGCTGCGACGGCCAGGGCCAGCTTGCCCACTTCGCCGCGCTCCTGGCCATAGATGAACTGGCGCGACCAGGACCAGTCGCTGCCGCCCACGTGGTCGAACACGGCGCGCGCCATCGTCGAATCGCGCCAGGCGCCGGGTTGTTCGTCTTCGCGGCGCCAGATGTGGCGCAAGGCTTCGCGCGCCATCCAGAAGCCGCCGCCGCCATCATCGAGCATGACGCCACGCCCGCCGGCGCGGTGGAACTGGCCGTCGGCATCGATCCAGGCGCCGATCGAGCCGGTGCCGGCGTAGACCAGGTAGCCCTCACCGGGCGCAAAGCTGTCGAGGTAGGCGATTTCGATGTCATTACACAGGGTGATGGCGCGCGGCGCAATGGCCAGCAGTTCGGCCAGCCAGCGCGCCATCTGCTCGCCATCGCCGCCAAAGCCGGTCAGGCCGGCGCGCACCCGCAGCGGATGGCCGTGGGCGAGGGCGGCGCGCACCAGGTCGGAGAAATTGGCATGCACGGTCTGGCGCCCGGCGGCGCTGCTCATTTGCAGGGCCGACAGGCCGGCCACATGGCCTTCGGCGACGATGGCGCCATCAGGCTGGGCCAGGGCCCAGCGCGTTTGGGTGCCGCCGGCATCGATGCCGAGGCCCAGGCCGTGTTCGTCGTCGTTCAACATGGAGCGAGTGTACGGCTAAGCCCGTGCTGGCGCGCATGAAAGCTTGCGCGCAATACATGACAAAAGGTTATACCTCGTCATCGGATTGGTAATGAGGTGCGCGCACTCTCGTTGCCGAGGCGGTCGACGGCGCTGACGACGATCTGCTGCGGTGCGTCGCCAATGGTGAGGGCCGAACTGGCCGGCACGAGGGCAAAGCGCCAGGTTTCGCCATGGCGCGACCAGACGGCAAACTGCACGGCACTCGGGTGGGCGTCGAAACGCAGGGCGACGCCGCCGGCCTGGCGGTGCGCACTGGCCACCGCGGGCGGCGGTGCGCTCGCGCCCAGCCAGGGCGTGGCCGGCACCAGCGCGGGCGTGGCGTAGACCGACGCCTTGAGCTGGTCGGCGATGCCTTTGCGGTTCTCCATCAGGGCCGCCATGCTGAAGTGCACGTGGCCGCTGGCGCCGGGGCGCGTGCGGGTCAGGGCCACTTGCTGGACGATCTCTTCCGGCGCATAGGTTTTGGTGGGCGCGTCGATACGGCTGGTGAACATGCCCGGCCACAGGTGGCGCCCCCTGGTGTTTTGCGCGGCCCAGTAATCGAGCAGCACCTCGTAAGCCTGGCCCGGCTGGCCGATGGCCCAGTACAGCTGCGGCGACAGGTAGTCGAGCCAGCCGTTCTGCAGCCACAGTTCGGCGTCGGCATACAGCTTGTCGTACTGGGAAAAGCCGGTGATGCCGGCAGGGCGGCGCTCCGGGCGGCCCAGGCCAAAGGGGCTGATGCCAAAGCGCACCCAGGTCTTTTCCTTGTGGATGCCGGTGTAGAGCGCTTCGATCAGGCGGTTGACGTTATCGCGGCGCCAGGACGCGCGGTCGAGATGGCCGCCGCCGAGCAGGTAGTGCTGCCACGAAGCCTGGTCGGGAAAGTCGATGTCGGCGCCGTTCTCGCTTTCCGGATAGGGATAGAAGTAGTCGTCGATGTGCACGCCGTCGATATCGTAGCGGCGCACCACGTCGAGGATGACGTCCTGCGTCTGCTTCGAGGCGGCTTCATTGCCCGGATCCATCCACAGGAATTTGCCGTAGGATTTCACCGCCTCCGGAAGCGTATTGGCGATATGCTCGCGCGCCGGCGGCGACTTGGCCGCCGAGTGGCGTGCGCGGTAAGGGTTGAACCAGGCGTGCAATTCCAGTCCGCGCGCATGCGCCTGCGCGACCCAGAACTTGAGCGGATCGTACCAGGGCTGGGGCGCCTGGCCCTGGGTGCCGCTCAGGTATTCGGACCACGGTTCGATTTTAGAAGCATAAAGCGCATCGGCGCTGGGGCGCACCTGCAGGAAGATCGCGTTCAGGTTGAGCGCTTTGGCACGGTCGAGGATGGCAATGGCTTCGGCCTGCTGCTGCTGCGCTGTCAGGTTCTGCCTGCTTGGCCAGTCGATATTGGCGACCGTCGACACCCAGGCGGCGCGCAATTCGCGCGGGGCCGGTGGCGGCTCGCCCGCGGCCGCGGGCAAAGCAGGCGCAGTGGGCGCGACGACGACACTGCTGCAGCTGGCCAGCAAACCAGACAAGGCCAGTGCGCCCGCGGACAGCGCGAACGCGCGTTTCTTCAAATTTGGCATCTACACTTTCACAAACCACTTCTTGCGCCACATGGCCCAGGCCACGGCGAACATCGCGGCATTGAACAGCACCGCGTACAGCAAGGATGTATTGACCGGCCCGATCGGCAGGGCGCGCACGGGGGCGTACAGCATCCGGCCCAGCGAGACGTCGCCGATCTTGATAAAGCCCAGCATTTTAGCCACCAGGCCGGAGAAAGCAAAAATAAACAGGGCGTTCATGCCGTAGATGACCAGCGGCTTGCTCCAGCGCTGGGCAATGGCCTGGGGTTTCACGTCGAGCAGCCAGTAGAAAGCGGAGAACAGCACCAGCGCCCAGCCTGTCATGAAGATGGCGAAGGACGGCGTCCACAGGCTCTTGTTGATCGGCATGAGGACCACATCGAGGATGGCACCGAGCCACAACATGGCCAGGCCGGCCAGCAGCATCCACACAGTCTGTTCGCTGCGCGGCACGCTCGACAGCAGCCAACGCCCCGTCAGCACGCCGAATAGCTGGCTGCACACGGCAGGCACGGTGCTGGCGAGGCCTTCCGGGTCCCAGGTTTTCGATTGCACCCACAGGTGGCCGTCGAGCAGCAGGCGGTCGATGGCGGCGCCGGCATCCTGGCCGGGTTCCAAGGGACCGCCGCTGAGCATGAAAGCGGAATACGCTGTCAGCAAACCGGCAATCCAGGCCAGCTGGCCGCGCCAGCTGAAGTACAGCACGATGGGCGCGGAGAGCAAGGTGCACAGGGCGATGCGTTGCAGCACGCCGGGGATGCGCACAGTCGCGAAATTGAAATGCGGGACCAGGTTCAGCAAAAAGCCGATCAGGAAGATCATGCCGGCACGGATGGCCAGTTTGCGCAGCAGCGATGCCTTGTCGGCGCCGGCATCGGCCAGGCGGCCCAGCGACAGCGCCATCGACACGCCGCCGATGAAGAGGAAGAAGGGGAAGATCCAGTCAGTGAAGGTCCAGCCGTTCCAGTGCGCGTGTTCAAGCTGGCCGTACAGATTGCCCCAGTCGCCGGGGTTATTGACCAACACCATGGCGGCGATCGTGAAGCCGCGGAATGCATCGAGGGAGCTTAGCCGATTATTCATTTCTTCCCGAACTCTGGATCAATCTTGACCAGCGCCGCCATCGCGAACGCTGGCAACGTTGCCACGCACACCCACATGAAAAAGTGCTGGTAGCCCAGCTGCTGCTGGATCCAGCCGCTCACCATACCGGGCAACATCATGCCGAGCGCCATGAAGCCGGTGCAGATGGCGTAGTGCGACGTCTTGTGTTCGCCTTCGGCCACCATGATCATGTAGAGCAGGTAGGCGGCGAAACCGAAGCCGTAGCCAAACTGCTCGACGGCGATGCAGGCCGAGACCAGGTAAAAGTTCTGCGGCAGGGCGCTGGCGAGGTAGACAAACACCAGGTCGGGCAAGTGCACGGCCAGCACCATCGGCCACAGGCAGCGCTTGAGGCCCAGGCGCGAAATGACGAAGCCGCCCAGCAGGCCGCCACAGGTCAGCGCCAGCACGCCGATGGTGCCATAGGCGATGCCGACCTCGGACGTCGTCAAGCCCAGGCCGCCCTTGGCCACGGGGTCGAGCAGGAAAGGCGTGGCCAGCTTGAGCAGCTGTGCTTCGCCGAGGCGGAAGGTGAGCAGGAAGCCAAGGATCAGGCCGATGTCGGCCTTGCGGAAAAAGGCCGCGAAGGTCGCAAAAAATTCCCTGAAGTGGTTGTCGCTGTGGGCCACCGGTCCATCGCTGGCAGGGCGCGGCAGCACCCACTGGTGGTAGATGAACAGCAGCGCGAACATCCCGGCGAGCACGCAGAACACGATGGACCAGGCCAGCCTGACGTCGCCGGTGGACACCGCCAGCTGGCCCGCCAGGTAGACCAGCGCGCCCTGTCCGGCGATCATGGCCAGGCGGTAGAAGGTGCTGCGCACGCCGACAAAGGCCGCTTGCTGCTGCTGGCGCAGGCCCAGCATGTAAAAGCCGTCCGCCGCGATGTCGTGCGTGGCCGAGCTGAAGGCGAGCAGCCAGAATACGGCCAGGCTGGCCTGGAAGAAGGACGGCAGCTTTGTCGTCAGCGCCACCGCGCCCAGCGCCGCGCCGATCAGCAATTGCAGGGCCACGATCCAGGCGCGCTTGGTGCCGAACAGTTCGACGATGGGCGACCACAGCGGCTTGATCACCCACGGCAGGTACAGCCAGCTGGTATAGAGCGCGATATCGGTATTGGATACGCCGGTGTTCTTGTACATGATGACCGAGAGCGTCATCACCACCACGTAGGGGACACCCTGGCCAAAGTAGAGGGACGGCACCCACAGCCACGGATTCTTCGCTTGCGCTATCTGCATAGATCTTTCATCCGACCACAGCACAGCGCAAGGAGCTAGACGGCCAGCGCCTTGCGCACGCTGCCGCCCGCGTCGTCGAGCAACAGCCGGGCCTGGTCGATACTGGTTTTCCTGGACAAGGCCACGATGGCAACCTTGACGTGAAATTCGCACTGTTCCAAGGCGGCGCGGGCAGCGGTTTCGTCGGCTCCGGTGGCAAACATCGTCAGCCGGACCGCGCGCAGCACCAGCTTGGCGTTGGTCGGTTTCAAATCGACCATCAGATTGCCATAAACTTTATGCAAGCGCACCATCAACGCGCTCGAAAAGCTGTTCAGGGCGATTTTTTGCGAGGTCCCGGCCTTCAGGCGCGTGCTGCCGGAGATGATTTCGGAGCCCGTATCGAGGATCACGCCGACATGCGCTTCGAGCGCGACGGGAGCGCCGACATTATTGCCAAAGCCGATCGTCAGCGCACCGGCGGCGCGCGCTGCGCGCAGGGCGCCCATCACATAGGGCGTGGCACCGGAAGCGGCCAGCAGCAAGACCACGTCGTGTGGGCCTGGACTGGTGGCGCGCAAGTCGGCGCCGCCCTGTTCGAGGTCGTCTTCGGCGCCTTCGACGGCGACGAACATCGCCTCGGTGCCGCCGGCCAGCACGGGCACGGCCCGCTCATGGGGCCAGGAAAAGGTGGGGTAGAGTTCAACGCTGTCGAGCACGCCAAGGCGGCCCGAGGTGCCCGCGCCCACGTAGATCAGGCGCCCGCCGGCCTCGATGCGCGGCAAGGCCTGGTCGACCGCCAGCGCGATGAAGGGCGCGGCGTCCCGAACGGCTTGCACGGCGGTGAGCTGGTCGTCGACCAGGGCATTGACCAGGTCCGGGGTTTCATATTGGTCGAGCTGGGCGTGTGCCGGATTGGGCGTTTCAGTCTTGAGCATGCCACAAGTGTAATACTGAAGAGCAGGCCCTTCCCATGAAAGGATACGGCCCGGTCATTCCGAAAGGTTATGCAACACGGCGCATTTCGGCCACGAAATCGTAATGGTCGCTGCGGCAGTAGGAATGGGTCAATTCGACCGCCTGGCCCGATTCGAGGTAGCCGATGCGGGTGATGAAAAGCACGGCGGTGCCGTCGGCAATGCCGAGCTGCCCGGCCAGGGTCGGCGAGGCGTTCATGGCGCGGATATGCTGCAGCGCACGCACCGGCATCTGGCCCGTCTTGGCCAGGTGCTCGTAGAGCGAATTGCCGACCTCTTCCGGGCGCGGCAGCACCGCGGCGGGAATGACCGACACCTCGTAAGCCATGACCACGTCGTCGGCCAGGCGCAGGCGTTCGAGGCGCGCGACCTTGGTATTGGACGACAGGCCCAGGCTGAGCTGCTCGTCGGCGGCAGCGACGACGATGGCGCGCTTGAGCCATTGCGAGCCGGGCTTGTAGCCGCGCTGCTGCAACTGCTCGGAAAAACTCGACAGGTTCGACAGCGGCTGCTCGATGCGCGGGGCGACGTAATTGCCCGAGCCGCGGCGGCGCACCACCAGGCCCTGTTCGACCAGCTGGTCGATGGCCTTGCGCGCCGTCACGCGTGAGACGTCGAGCTGTTCGGACAGGGCGCGCTCGGACGGCAGGGCCTGGTCGACCTGGTAGCGGCCATCGCGCACTTCCTGGATCAGCTTGCGGGCCAGCTGCATGTACAGCGGGGAGTTGTCGTTCGCGTCGGCGTGGAATTCAAGACTGGTATTGCTCATTGCATTGCGCTCACGGGTCAGGCTGTTCATATCCCATTCTAGCGCACATGCCTAAAGGTTATGTGCTCTCGATGTCAATTCATTGGATGGCTGGACGCGCGCTGCGTATCCTGCTGCAATGAATCTCCATTTCCCTTTGAAGCGCCGTACCATGCTCGGCCTGGCTTTGCTTGGCGGGATGGGGCGTGCGCTGGCCTCGACGGCCCCGGCGCGCAGCAAACTCGATATCGAACTGGCCGCGATTGCGCGCGACCCGGCCATCGACATGGCCAGCCTGTCGGTGTTGGCGATCCGCAGGGGCCGCGTGGTCTACGAGCAGCAGTTCGGCTGGCGCTCGATCGGCAGCGCCAAGCTGGCCAATGCGCGCACGCTGTACCGGATGGCTTCGATTTCGAAGATGATGACCACCTTCGGCCTGATGCGCCTGGTGGAACAGGGCAAGTGCGGGCTCGACACCGACGTCAGCGACTACCTCGGTTTCAAATTGCGCAATCCGCATTTCCCCGAACGCGCCGTCACGCTGCGCGCGCTGCTGACGCACACGTCCTCGCTGCGCGACGATGCCGGCTACTCCTGGCCGGCCAGCTTTGCGCTGAAGGACATCCTCGTGCCCGGTGGGCGCGACTACGGCAATGGCGCCATGTGGGCCAGCAATGCCGCGCCCGGCGACTACTTCACTTACTGCAACCTGGGCTGGGGCGTGATCGGCACGCTGATGGAACGCATCACGGGCGAGCGTTTCGACCGCCTGATGAAACGCCTGCTGCTCGACCCGCTGGGCCTGCACGGCGGCTACCACCCGTCCGAATTCACCCAGGAAGACCTGGGCAACCTGGCCACCCTGTACCGCAAGCGCACCACCGACACCGAGGTGTGGAACCCGGCCGGCCCGTGGATCGCCCAGGTCGACGACTACAGCGGCAAGGCGCCCGTGCCTCCCGCCGGCAACTACTTCATCGGCAGCAATGCCACGCCCTACAGTCCGACCGGCGGCTGCCGCATGTCGGCTGCCGACATGGGCAAGGTGATGCAGATGCTGATCAACCAGGGCCAGCACGAGGGACGCCAGATCCTCAAGCCGGAAACCATCGAGCGCATGTTTACGCGCCAGTGGACCTATGACGGCAAGGGCGGCAACGGCGCCTGCCGGCCCGGCATGCAGCATGGCTGGGGCATGGGCAACCAGCAGTTTGGCGGGCGCGTGCTGGGCGGGCCCGGTTTTTCCGCCGTTGGCCACCTGGGCGACGCGTATGGCTTGCTGTCCGTGTTCGCCGTCGACCGTGCCAGCGGCAACGGCATGATCGTGCTGTGCGGCGGCACCGGAACTGACCAGGAACACTACCGCGGCGACTGCTCGGCCCTGGCGCCCTATGAAGAACAGATCCTCGCCAGCCTGTACCGCGAAGCGATCCAGGGCGAGGCCGGGTAATGACTCGCGGTTATGGTTGCACGAATTTCATTCATTGGATCGTAGCGCGCGCAGCCCCTAAGCTCACGGAACAAGAAAACCAACCCTGCGGAGCTCAATGCAGCAAGTAATCGTCATTGGAGGCGGTGTCGTCGGCCTCACATCCGCCTGGTGGCTGCTCGAAGCCGGATTTGCGGTCACCCTGCTCGAACGCGAAGCGGGAGTCGGCCAGGCGGCCAGCTTCCGCAATGGCGGCCAGCTCAGTTACCGCTACGTGGCCCCGCTGGCCGATGCGGGCGTGCCTTTCAAGGCCCTGCAGTGGCTGTTCCAGAAAGACGGCCCGCTGCGTTTTCGTCCCGAAGCCGATGTGCGCCAATGGCGGTGGATGGCGCAATTCCTCGCCAACTGCAGTGCTCGCGCCAATGCCCGCACTACCGCCAAGCTGCTGCAGCTGGGCGAATGGAGCCGCCAGGCCATGGGCCAGCTGGAACTGACGCTGCCCCTCGATGAATTTTCCTGGCGCGATGCCGGCAAGCTGGTGGTGTACCGCTCGGCCGGCGCCTTCCGCAATGCCGTGGCCCGACCCGATTCGGAAGACGCCCGTGAAATACTGAGCCCGGCCGAATGCGTCGCGCGCGAGCCGGCGCTGGCCAGCGCCCAGGGCGCACTGGCGGGCGGTATCTTCAACAGCGGCGAAGCGGTGGCCGACTGCTACGCCTTTTGCGTCGCCTTGTCCGAGCGCCTGCAGGCCCATCCGCGCTTCCAGGGCATCGTCCATGCGCAGGTGCAGCGCGTGGTGACGCAGCAGGGCAAGGCGGTCGCCCTCGACACCAGTGCCGGCCGGCTGGGCGCCGACGCCTTCGTGCTGGCGGCCGGCATCCAGAGCCGCGACCTGGCCGCCACGGCCGGCATCAAGCTGCCGCTGTATCCGCTCAAGGGTTACAGCCTGACGGCGCCGATCCGCGCGGGCGACCGCGCGCCCGAGATCAGCGTGACCGACTTCGAGCGCAAGGTGCTGTATGCACGCATTGGCGACCAGCTGCGCGTGGCCGCGATGGTCGACATGGTGGGCGAAGACGCCTCGATCGATCCGGGCCGCATCGCCGGCCTGACCCGCCTGGCGCGCGCGACGATGCCGGGTGCGGCCGACTACAGCCGGCTCACGCCCTGGGCCGGCTTGCGTCCGGCCACGCCGAACAGCGCGCCCATCATTGGCGCGACGACGGTGCCGAACCTGTGGCTCAACGTCGGCCACGGCCCGCTCGGTTTCACCTTCGCCTGCGGCACAGCCAGCCTTCTGGCCGGCCAGATGTCAGGCCAAGCCGCCCCCTTCCCCCTCACCGGACTGACCCTCTAAACTTCGGGGTCGCATCTGGCTGTTAGGAAAATCGGGGACAGACCCTAATGCGGCTAAGTTAAGCTCTTAGCCGCATTAGGG
>JAZJYP010000114.1:0-3384 GCA_040390345.1 Pseudomonadota bacterium
TCACCGACCAGATCTCGCGCGGCATCGACGCCTGGTCGATGCGCCAGGCGCTCGGTGTGGTGGCCGGCATCACGCCATTCAACTTCCCGGTGATGGTGCCGATGTGGATGTTCCCGGTCGCTATCGCCTGCGGCAATACCTTCGTGCTCAAGCCGTCAGAACGCGATCCTTCGCCTTCGCTGCTGCACGCCAGACTGCTCAAGGAAGCGGGCCTGCCGGACGGCGTGTTCAACGTCGTCCAGGGCGACAAGGTTACCGTCGACGCATTGCTCGATCACCGCGACGTGCAGGCGATCAGCTTCGTCGGCTCGACGCCGATTGCCGAATACATCTACTCGCGCGGCAGCGCGCACGGCAAGCGCGTGCAGGCGCTGGGCGGCGCCAAGAACCACATGGTCGTCATGCCCGACGCCGACATGGACATGGCGGTCGACGCGTTAATGGGCGCGGCTTATGGTTCCGCCGGCGAGCGCTGCATGGCCATTTCCGTCGTCGTCGCCGTGGGCGACTCCGGTGACAAACTGATTGGCGCGCTGGCCCAGCGCACCGCCGCGCTGAAGATCCGCGACGGCATGGACAAGGATGCCGAAATGGGTCCGGTGGTGACAAGCGTGGCCAAGGCCAGGATCGAAAAGCTGATCGGCGAAGGCGTGGAGCAGGGCGCATCGCTGGTGGTTGACGGCCGCAACTGCAAGGTGGCGGGCCGCGAGAATGGCTTCTTCGTCGGCGGCACCTTGTTCGACCATGTCACGCCTGACATGACAATCTACAAGGAAGAGATTTTCGGACCCGTTCTGTGCGTGTTGCGTGCGCCCGATGTGGCCACGGCCGTCAACCTGATCAACGCCAATGAGTATGGCAACGGCGTGGCGATTTACACGCGCGATGGCGGCGTGGCGCGCGAATTTGTGCGCCAGATCCAGGTGGGCATGGTGGGGGTGAATGTGCCGCTGCCGGTACCGATGGCCTTCAACAGCTTTGGCGGCTGGAAGCGCAGCCTGTTTGGCGACCACCACGCCTACGGCCCGGAGGGCGTGCGTTTCTACACGCGCCACAAGGCCGTGATGCAGCGCTGGCCCAACACCGCCAGCGCCGGCGCCGAATTCGCTTTCCCTCAAATGAAATAAATAACCGGGGTCAGACCACGATTAAAAGGAAATAATTTCCTTTTAATCGTGGTCTGACCCCGGTTAAAAAAGACGAGACCTTAAAAAATGATCGACTCTCTCAAACACCTGGCGCAGGCTGCAGCATCCAACAGCGATCTGGCGTCGCACTTCACCGACCTGGCGCCGCCGCTCACCAGCCGCCAGGCCGCCATCGAGGCGGCGCGCTGCCTGTATTGCTACGACGCGCCGTGCACGCGCATCTGCCCGTCCGAAATCGATGTGGCCAGCTTCATCCGCAATATCCACGACCAGAACATCAATGGCGCGGCCTACGGCATCCTGAAGCAGAACATCCTTGGCGCTTCGTGCTCGCGCGTGTGCCCGACCGAGATCCTGTGCGAAGACGCATGCGTGCGCAACCACGACGAGGAAGGCCAGCCCGTCAAGATCGGCCTGCTGCAGCGCCATGCACTCGACAACGCCAGCTTCGCCGAGCATCCCTTCAAACGTGCTGCATCGACCGGCAAGAGCATCGCCGTCGTCGGCGCCGGCCCCGCAGGCTTGTCGTGCGCGCACCGCCTGGCGATGCTGGGTAACGATGTGGTGATCTTCGAGGCAAAAGAAAAGTCCGGCGGCCTCAATGAATACGGCATCGCCAAATACAAACTCACCGATGACGCGGCGCAGAAGGAAGTGGCCTTCCTCCTCTCCATCGGCGGCATCGAAGTGCGCCACGGCCAGGTACTGGGCCAGAACCTGAAGCTGCAAGACCTGCATGCGAAGTTTGACGCCGTCTTCCTCGGCCTGGGCCTGGCGGCGAGCCGCCAGCTTGGCCTGACCGGCGAAGATGCACCGGGCCTGATGGCGGCGGTCGACTACATCGCCGCGTTGCGCCAGGCATCGGACCTGGGCAAGCTGCCTGTTCCGAAGCGCGCGATCGTCATCGGCGCGGGTAACACGGCCATCGATATGGCCGTGCAGATCCAGCGCATGGGCGCGGAAGAAGTGACGCTGGTATACCGCCGCGGCTTCGAGTCGATGACGGCCACCGGCCACGAACAGGACATCGCGCGCGCCAACCAGGTGCGCATGAAGACCTGGGCCGCGCCGCAGCAGGTGCTGCTGGACGATGCGGGCCGCGTGCGCGGCATGCGTTTCGAGAAAACGGCGATGAAGGAAGGCCGTCCCGCCGGCACCGGCGAATCGTTCGAAATTGCCGCCGACGCCGTATTCAAGGCCATCGGGCAGTGCATGGACGTCCAGGGCATCGACGGCATCGAGCGCCGCGGCGACAAGATCAATGTCGACGCCAACTTCCGCACCGCGCTGGCCGGCATCTACGCCGGCGGCGATTGCGTCGCACCGGGCCAGGACCTGACCGTACAAGCCGTCCAGCACGGCAAGCTGGCCGCAATGGCCATTCACCATGACATTCAATCCCGTGTGGAGGCTGCATAATGGCCGATCTGAGCATCAATTTCTGCGGCATCAAGTCGCCCAATCCTTTCTGGCTGGCCTCCGCGCCGCCCACCGACAAGGCCTACAACGTGGTGCGTGCCTTCGAAGCAGGGTGGGGCGGCGTCGTGTGGAAAACCCTGGGTGAAGACCCGGCGGCGGTGAACGTGTCTTCACGATATTCGGCGCACTACGGCAAGAACCGCGAAGTCCTCGGCTTCAACAACATCGAACTGATCACCGACCGCTCGCTTGAGATCAACCTGCAGGAAATCACGCAGGTGAAGAAGGACTGGCCCGACCGCGCCATCATCGTCTCGCTGATGCTGCCTTGCGAAGAGGCGCTGTGGGCGGACATCCTGCCGAAGGTGGAAGCGACCGGCGCCGATGGCATCGAACTCAATTTCGGCTGCCCGCACGGCATGCCGGAGCGCGGCATGGGCGCCGCCGTCGGCCAGGTGCCGGAGTACGTGGAGATGGTCACGCGCTGGTGCAAGACGCACAGCAAGCTGCCCGTCATCGTCAAGCTCACACCCAACATCACCGACGTGCGCAAGCCCGCTAGAGCCGCCAAGGCCGGCGGTGCGGACGCGGTTTCGCTGATCAACACCATCAATTCGATCACCCACCTTGACCTGGACCGCATGGTGGCCTTTCCCATCGTGGGCGACGCCAGCACCCACGGCGGCTACTGCGGTTCGGCCGTCAAGCCGATCGCGCTGAACATGGTGGCCGAGATAGCGCGCGACCCGGAAACGCTTGACCTGCCCATTTCCGGCATCGGCGGCATCGGCAACTGGCGCGACGCGGCCGAATTCAT
>JAZJYP010000115.1:0-5899 GCA_040390345.1 Pseudomonadota bacterium
ATACATGGCGCTGACCGACAGGGCGTCGGTCACCCGTGCCATCGCTTCGAATTCAAAGCCGTTGATCTTGGCCTTGCCTGCGTTGGTCAAGGTGCCGGCGAAGCCGTTCACCTGGCCGTTCGCGCCGTAGGTTGGAATCGACCCTGGCACTTGGACGTCTTTGTAGTCGGTGAAGAAGATCGCTGCATTGGTGAGCAGGCGACCGCCATTCATCGACGATTTCAGACCCAGTTCGACCGTGCTGACCTGCTCCGGATTGACGCCCTGGCGCTTTTGCAGCGATGCTGGCGTGGTCGGGCCACCGGTGGCGGCCAAGTCCATGCGCGGATCGTACATGCCGCCCTTGAAGCCCTTCGAATAGGTGCCGTACATATTCTGGTCGGCAGCGAGCTTCCAGCCAAAGCCCACTTTTGGCGTGAACTTCTTGTCGGTGCGATGCAGGTCGTCCTTGGTCAGGTCGGTGTTCGGCGCCAGGCCGATGGCGGCCGGATTGCCCAGCGTTGGTGAACCGGTCAAGCCCAGGTAAGTGCGTTTGTAGATGCGGGCGCGCCGGTCGTCGTTGGTGTAGCGGCCACCGACGTTGATGTTGAAGGTGTTCGACACGTTGTAGCTGGCGTCGGCAAACGCCGCCCAGGTGCGGCTGTCGATGTCGTCCAGCGTGTACAGCGACAGGCCACCGGCCGCGTTGTACAACACGTCGAACTCATTGAAGGCGTTCGCTTCCATGTAGAACACGCCGGCCACGCCCTGCCACTGCGAGCCGGTGTAGGTGAACTGGAATTCCTGGCTCTTCTGCTTGTCGCTGTAGATTGATGGGGCTTCGAACAGTGGCGTATTGAGCGAATCGAAATCGATCGGCGCGTACGACTTCGACTCGCGGCGCGCGGTGACGGACTTGAATTGCAGGTCGGTCGCCACCTCGTATTCCACCATCAGGGTCGCGCCCTGGTTGGTGACGTTTTGTTTGTGGCCGTTCACTGCATACAGGTTGGCGCGCGTATCGTAGTCGCCTTCAAGCGGTGCCAGCGAAGCAGGTGCCGGGCCAGGCGTGAGGCGGTAGCCCTGTTTCGGCAGCGAGCTGTCGTCGGTGTAGTCGCCCGACAGGCGGATGAACAGGTCCTTGGTCGGTTGCAGTTCGACCGTCAGGCGGCCGGCGCGTACCTGTTTGTTGTAGTTGTCCGTGCCATTGATGACGTTCTTGCCGTAGCCAGCATGGTCGAACGAGGCGAAGCTGCCGCCCACGCGCAGCGTGTCCGACACGGGTGCGCTGGCTTTCAATACCAGGTCTTTTTCGCTGTACTGGCCGACGGTAGCGCGGACATCGAAGGTGTTTTTGCTCGACAGCTTGCGCGTGACGTATTTGACGGCGCCGCCGATGGTGTTGCGGCCGTACAGGGTACCCTGTGGGCCGCGCAGCACTTCAATGCGCTCCAGATCGTAGATGTCGGCCAGCGCACCTTGTGGGCGGGCCAGATAGACGTCATCGAGGTAGATGCCGACACCTTGCTCGTAGCCGGCGACTGGGTCTTGCTGGCCGATGCCGCGGATGAAGGCGGTCAAGGTGGTGTTGGTGGCGCGCGAGGTTTTCAGCGTGGTGTTCGGCAGGGCGTTGGCCAGCACGGTCAAGTCGGGAATCGCCAATTTGTCGATCTGGGCGCCAGAGACGGCGGTGACCGAACCTGGCACGTCTTGAATCAACTCGGCGCGACGGCGCGCCGTGACGATGACTTTTTCCATTTCGGCGGTGGCCGCTGGCGCCGCATCCTGGGCATAAGCGGTCTGGATGGCCGTGACCATGGGCAGGGCCATGATGACGGCTACGGATCGACCCAGCACTGCCTTCTGATTATTCGACAAACGCATTCCAGTCTCCTTAGTTTGTTGTTGTGTACTTTTGCATGCGAGCTTTGACGCATTGGCAAGGAGTGTGCACGCATTCATCATTGGGCGTAAGACAGACGCTTGCACGGCCTGTGTGCAAAATTGCACAGTTTTGCCGAATATTGACGTTTCATAGGGAAAATCGGCGCGACGCGTCGGCCGGGCACACGAAGATTTGATGTAGATCAGGCTTTGGTGGCGCCGGTGTGGCGCCGTAACGACTAGCGGCGGAAGGGATTGCGCTCGTTTAGCTCGTCAATATAGGCGTCAATGCCGCCGGCCTCGCGCGCCAGGAAGCGCTCGACGGCGTCGCCAAATTCGGGATGCGCCAGCCAATGGGCCGACCAGGTCTTGGTGGGCAGGAAGCCGCGTGCCATCTTGTGTTCGCCCTGGGCCCCGCCTTCGAACACGGCGATGCCCTGTTCGATGCAGAATTCGAGCGGCTGGTAGTAGGCGCATTCGAAGTGCAGGCAGGGCACGTGTTCGAGCTCGCCCCAGTAGCGCCCGAACAGGGTGTCGGCCGAGTGCACCACCAGCGAGGAGGCGATCGGCTGGCCGCCCCGTTCGGCGATGACGAGCAGCAGGTTGGCGGGCATCTCGCGCCCGATACGCAAGAAGAAGTCCAGGTTCAGGTAGGGCGTGGAGTGGTGGGCGGCATAGGTGTGGCGGTAGCAGCGGTGAAACAGGCGCCAGTCGTCTTCGCTGGCGTCCACGGCACGCACGCGGCGCAGCGTCACGCCCGCTTCGCGCACCTTGCGCCGCTCGGCGCGGATGTTCTTGCGTTTCTTGTGTTCGAGCGTGGACAGGAAGTGCTCGAAGTCGTGGTAGCCGGCGTTGAGCCAATGGAACTGCACGCCGCTGCGCAGCATGTAGCCGGCGTCGGCCAGCGTGCGCGCTTCTTCTTCAGGCGGGTAGAGGATGTGGGTGGAGGACACGCCGGACGTGCGCTGCAGCTGTTGCAGCGCCGCGACCAGGGCGGCGCGCGCGGCATCGTCGCACGCGAGCAGGCGCGGGCCCGTCACCGGCGTGAAGGGAATCGCCGACAGCAGCTTGGGGTAGTACTCGAAGCCGTGTCGGTGGTAGGCGTCGGCCCAGGCCCAGTCGAACACATATTCGCCGTAGGAATGCGACTTGGCGTACAGCGGCATGGCCGCGACCAGCGTATCGCCCTCGTACAGGGCCAGGTAGCGCGGCTGCCAGCCGGTGTCGGCACAGGCGCTGCCGGAGGCGTGCAGGCTATGCAAAAATGTATAGCTGAGGAAAGGGTTACTCCTTTTTTGCATATCTGCCAAGGCGTCCCAGGCGGTTTTGCCGATCTCGGGCAAGGTGGAGGCGATATGCGTGCGATAATTCATTTTTGTCGGTTCTTATCTTGCTATGACAGCCAAAGTCGCCATCGTTCAAATGAACAGCACCGTCGGTGATCTCGCCGGCAACCGCGCCAAAATCCTTGATGCCGCCCGCCGCGCCGCCCTTGAAGGCGCCGATATTGTCCTCACCCCCGAACTGTCCCTGGTCGGCTACCCGCCCGAGGACCTCTTGCTGCGCAATGCATTCTACGCAAAAACGCAGGAGATGATGTCGGGCCTGGCCACCGACCTGGCCGTCTACCCCGGCTTGCATGTCGTCGTCGGCCATCCGGTGCAGGAAGACGGGGTGCGCTACAACGCCGCCAGCGTGCTCACCGGCGGGGCCATCGTCGGCACCTACCGCAAGCGTGAACTGCCCAATACCACCGTGTTCGACGAAAAGCGCTACTTCACCGCGGCCGACGAAACACTGGTGTTTGCGGTCAAGGGCGTGCGCTTTGGCGTGAACATCTGCGAAGACACCTGGTTCCCGCATGCGCCGGCACGCGCGCGCACCGCCGGCGCCCAGGTGCTGCTGATCCCGAACGGCTCGCCCTACCATATGAACAAGCAGCACCTGCGCTACGAGGTGATGCGCGAGAACGTCGTCACGCACGGCCTGTCGCTGGTCTACGCCAACCTGGTGGGCGGGCAGGATGAGCTGATTTTCGACGGCGACTCTTTCGTCATGGATGCGCACGGCGAACTGTGCGCCCAGCTCAAGCACTTTGACGAAGACTTCAAGATCGTCGAATTCGATGGCGGCACGCCGGTCAGGCAGGTGCTGCACGAACCGTTGACCATCGAAGCCCAGGTCTACAAGGCCCTGGTGCTGGGTGTGCGCGACTATATCGGCAAGAACGGCTTCCCGGGCGCGTTGATCGGCATGTCCGGCGGCGTCGATTCGGCGCTGACCTTGGCCATTGCCGTCGACGCCCTCGGCGCCGACAAGGTGCGCGCCGTGATGATGCCGTCCCAGTACACGGCCGATATCTCCTGGATCGACTCGCGCGACATGGTCAAGCGGGTCGGCGTGCGCTACGACGAAGTGCCGATCAAGGCCTGCTTCGACGCCTTCCGCGCGACCCTGGCCGAGGAATTCGCAGGCCTCAAGGAAGACGCCACCGAAGAAAATATCCAGGCCCGCATCCGCGGCACGCTCTTGATGGCGCTGTCGAACAAGCACGGCTCGATTGTCCTCACGACCGGCAACAAGAGCGAGATGGCGGTGGGCTACTGCACCCTGTACGGCGACATGGCAGGCGGCTTTGCCGTCATCAAGGATATTGCCAAGACCCTGGTGTACCGCCTGTGCGACTACCGCAATACGGTCTCGGACGTGATCCCCGAGCGCATCCTCACGCGCGGCCCCTCGGCCGAGCTGCGCGAGAACCAGCTGGACCAGGATTCGCTGCCTGCGTATGAAGTGCTCGACGCCATCATGCGCATGTATATGGAAGAGAACCACTCGATCGCCGAGATCATCGAGGCTGGTTTCCCGGCCGCCGATGTGGCGCGCGTGACCAAACTCATTAAAATCAACGAATACAAACGGCGCCAGTCGCCGGTCGGCATTCGCGTCACGCATCGCGGTTTTGGCCGCGACTGGCGCTACCCGATCACATCGCGTTTTTACGAATAAAAAGGAGACAGCATGAAACACATTACCTGCGTGATCAAGCCATTCAAGCTCGATGAGGTGCGTGAAGCGCTGGCCGACGTCAACGTGACAGGCCTGACGGTGACGGAAGTGAAGGGCTTTGGCCGCCAGAAGGGCCACACGGAACTCTATCGCGGCGCGGAATACGTGGTCGACTTCCTGCCGAAGGTGAAAGTGGAAGTGGTGGTCGACGATGCGATGGCCGACACCGTGGTTGACGCCATCATCAAGGCCGCGCGCACGGGCAAGATCGGCGACGGCAAGATCTTCGTGCAGAACGTGGAGCAGGTGATCCGCATCCGCACGGGCGAAACGGGACCGGACGCGGTCTAACGCCCCAAGCGCATATCGAAACGCCAGGTGATCAGGCGCAGTACCGTGATCACCATGGCGGAGGACCATAGCGCCAGGTCGTGCGAGTAGCCGAAGCGCCACATCAGCAGGTACATCCAGCTGCCCACAAAGGCGCAGATCGCATACGGTTTGCCATCGCGGAAGACCATCGGCACTTCATTGCAGACGATATCGCGCAGCACGCCGCCAAAAATCCCCGTGATCACGCCCATCATCGAGGCGATGAACAGCGGCATATGCGCATCCAGCGCCGACGACACGCCCGCGATCGAGAACAGGCCCAGGCCGACCGCGTCGGCGATGACGATCAGGCGTTCCGAGACGATCTGGCGCAAGGTGCGGATCAGGGGCGAGGCGACCAGGGCCAGCACGAAGATGAGGATGGCGTATTCCTGGTGCGTGACCCAGAACAGCGGGCGCTTGTCGAGCAGCAGGTCGCGCATGGTGCCGCCGCCGAACGCGGTGATGAAGGCCACCGTGAACACGCCGACCAGGTCCATGCGTTTGCGGCGCGCCTCGATAAAGCCCGAGAAGGCCCCGACCAGGATCGCCATGATTTCAATGAATTTAATCAGGGTCATGCATTACCTTATCGTGTCCGCAAAATTATCAAATACGGTCAGGGCGATTTAACCCGGGGTCAGACCACGATTCC
>JAZJYP010000116.1:0-4964 GCA_040390345.1 Pseudomonadota bacterium
CGATGGCCAACTTCATCGACAACGCCGGCAAGAACGGCGACGGCACCCGCATGCCACAGACCTTCATCCAGGACCCCACCACGCCCAAGCGCAAAGCCTTCATCGACGCCTACGTCAAGGCCTACCACCCGCCAGCCGACCGCATGCCGTCGCCGGTCTCCGCAGCCCAGGGCTACGACTCGATCTACCTGCTCGCTGCCGCCATCAAGCAGGCCAATTCGACGGACGGCCCGAAGATCCTGGCCGCGCTGGAAAACCTCGGTGAGAAGATCGAAGGGGTCGTTGCCACCTACAGCAAGCCCTACAGCAAGGACGACCACGAAGCCATCACCAAGGACAACACCGTGTTTGGCGAAGTCAAAGGCGGCCACGTGGTGCTGGCCAAGTAAGCGCCGCATGATGTAACGAGAGGCCAGGCCGATACGACGCCTGGCCTTTTTTTGATCTTTTGGGTGGAATCATGGACATCTTGCTCCAGCTCGTTTTCTCCGGTATCGCGCTCGGCATGATCTATGCCGTCATCGCCTTTGGCTACCAGCTCACGTTTGCCACTTCCGGCACCCTCAATTTCGGCCAGGGAGAAGCGCTCATGCTCGGCGCCCTGGTGGGTCTGTCGCTGGTGGGGAACATCCACGGCGGGCCGTATATGAGCTACTGGCTGATGATCCCCATCGTGATCGTCTTCGGCGCGCTGCAGGGTGTGTTCGTCGAATGGATCGGCGTGCGCCCGGCCATCAAGATCAAGTCCGAATTCGGCTGGATCATGTCGACCATCGCGCTGGCCATCATCTTCAAGAACGTGGCCGAAAATATCTGGGGCAAGGACGACCTGACCTTCCCCTCCCCGCTCTCGGCCGCGCCGATCCAGATCCTCGGCGCCAATGTGCAGCCGATGCAGTTTGCGGTGGTCGGTGGCGCGCTTTTGATCATGCTGGCCGTCGAAGTCTTCAACCGCAAATCCATCTATGGCAAGGCCGTGGTGGCCACCGCCAACGACCGCGACGCGGCCGGCCTGATGGGCATTAACACCAGCATGGTGATCACCTTCTCGTATGCGCTCTCGTCAGCCACGGCCGCCTTTGCCGGCGTGCTGGTCGCGCCCCTCACGCTCACCGGCGCCACCATGGGCGCCTCGCTGGGCCTGAAGGCTTTTGCCGTGGCCATCATCGGCGGCCTGACTTCGGGCATGGGTGCCATCGTCGGCGGCCTGATCCTCGGCATCGCCGAAACGACGACCGGCTACTACATCTCCACCGGTTACAAGGAAGTGCCCGGCCTGCTGCTCCTGCTGCTGGTGCTGGCGGTGAAGCCTGCCGGCCTGTTCGGCAAAGCCGCGATCAAGAAAGTCTGAACATGGATAAAAAGATTCTGGCAACTGGCGTCATCGGGGTCGCGGCCCTGGCGCTGTATCCCGTGGTGTTCTCGAACCCCTACTACGTGCACCTGGCCGAGACCATCCTCATTTACGCGATCCTGCTGTTCGGCCTCGATATCGTGGTCGGCTACACCGGCCAGGTGTCGCTGGGCCACGCGGGCCTGTTCGGCATCGGTTCGTACACCACCGGCGTACTGGTGTTCAAACTGGGCGTGCCGTGGATGCTGGCCATCCCGGCCAGTATCGCCAGCGCCGCCCTGTTTGGCGCCATCCTCGCGCTGCCGGCGCTGCGCGTAACGGGTCCTTACCTGGCCATGGTGACGCTCGCTTTCGGCACCATCATCCAGATCCTGATCAACGAGATGACCTTCCTCACCGAAGGCCCGCTGGGCATCAAGATCGGCAAGCCTATCCTGTTCGGCACCAAGCTGTCGGAAGTGGGCTACTTCTACCTGGTGGCCGTGCTGATGGTGCTGTCGCTGATCGTGGTGCACCGCATCCTCAAGTCCAACCTCGGGCGCGCTTTCGAGGCGCTGCGCGATTCGCCGATCGCCTCCGACTGCATGGGCGTCTCGGTCTACAAATACAAGGTCTACGCCTTCGTCATCAGCGCGGGCTTTGCCGGCCTGGCCGGCAGCCTGTATGCGTATTCGGAAGAGTATATTTCGCCCAACACCTACAACTTCGAACTGACCATCCTGTTCCTGCTGGCTGTGATCATGGGTGGGCGCAAGACGCGTTCGGGCTCGCTGATCGGTGCACTGATCGTCGTCATGCTGCCAAGCCTGCTGGCCGACATTGAACTGTTCCGCCAGATCGCCGTCGGCGCCGCCGTGCTGGGTGTGCTCGGTTCCGGCTTCATGCTGGCCAAGGGCCGCAGCACTGTGCGCGGCGTACTGGTGCCGCTGGTGGCCACGATCGGCATGGCGGGTTTTTCGTACAAGCTCGAAAACATGACCGACTGGCGCCTGACCATCTTCGGCTTGATGACCCTGTTCGTGGTCTACTACCTGCAAGACGGCATCGTCGGCTTCCTGCGCAGCCTGGTGGGCCGCGGGCCCGTGCACGACACCTCGCTGGCGGTGGCCGCGCGCGGCGAAGTGTTTGCCGCGGTGGGCGCCAACACCGAAGGCGGCACCTTGCTCAAAGTGGACCAGGTGCTGATGCAGTTCGGAGGCCTCAAGGCCCTCAACAACGTCAACCTCGAGGTGCAGCACAAGTCCGTGCATGGCCTGATCGGCCCGAATGGCTCGGGCAAGAGCACGATGATGAATGTCCTCACCGGCATCTACAAGCCGACGGCGGGCGCCGTGCAGTTCGATGGCGTCGTCATCACCGGCCGCACGCCGGCGCAGATCGCGCTGGGCGGCATCGCCCGCACCTTCCAGAATGTGCAGCTGTTTGGCGAAATGACGGCGACCGAAAACGTGCTCGTCGGCCTGCACCACACCTTCGCCTCGAACCTGGCCGATGTGATGGCACACACGCCGCGCTACATGCGCGAAGAAAAAGCGGCACGGGCGCGCGCCGCGAGCATCCTCGAATTTGTCGGCCTGTCGGACCTGGCCAACGAAGAGGCGCGCAACCTCCCCTACGGCAAACAGCGCCTGCTGGAGATTGGCCGCGCCCTTGGCCTCAATCCGCGCCTGCTGCTGCTCGATGAACCGGCGGCCGGCCTGACTGCGCCCGACATCAAGGAGCTGATGGCCATCATCCGCAAGATCCGCGACCACGGCATCACCATCATCCTGATCGAGCACCATATGGACGTCGTCATGTCGATCTCCGACACGGTGACCGTGCTCGACTTCGGCCAGAAGATCGCCGAAGGCACACCGGCCAGCGTGCAAAGCGACGCCAAGGTGATCGAAGCCTACCTGGGCGGCAGCAGCGAACATTGACGAGGACAGGCATATGCTCACCATCTCCAACCTGCAGGCGGCCTACGGCAAAGTCGAAGTCCTGCACGGGATCTCGCTGGAAGTCCCGAAAGGCAAACTGGTCACGCTGATCGGCTCCAACGGCGCCGGCAAGACCACCACCATGCGCGCCATCTCCGGCATGATCAAGCCCAAGGGCGGCAGCGTCACCTTGGGCGGGCGCGATATCACGGGGCTCGAATCGCACAAGATCGCGCGCGCCGGACTGGCCCATTCGCCCGAAGGCCGGCGCGTCTTCTCCACCATGAGCGTGACGGACAACCTGCTGCTGGGCGCCTTTCCGCGCTTCACGCGTGCACGGCCCAAGGGCGACATCCAGGGTGACCTGGACAAGGCCATGGACCTGTTCCCGCGCCTGAAGGAGCGCCGCAACCAGCTGGCCGGCACGCTCTCGGGCGGCGAGCAGCAAATGCTGGCCATGGCGCGCGCCGTCATGCAGGGGCCCGAAGTGATCCTGCTCGACGAGCCGTCGATGGGGCTTGCACCGATCCTGGTCGAGGAAGTCTTCCGCATCATCACGCGCCTCAAATCCGAAGGCGTCACGATGCTGCTGGTCGAGCAGTTCGCCGCCGCCGCACTGAACGTGGCCGACTATGGCTATGTGATGGAGAATGGCCATATCTCGGTGCACGGCCCGGCCGAGAGCCTCAAGACCGATCCGAAAGTCATCGCGGCCTACCTCGGTGGCGGCCAAGCCCATTGAACCAGCACCACCTCGGCCCGCGCGACTATGCGAGCGCGCTGTGCGTGATCCTCATCTGGGGCACCAACTTCGTGGCCATGAAGATCGCGCTGGCCGAGATGTCGCCGTTCCAGCTGGGGGCCGGGCGCTACCTGTTTGCCGTGCTGCCGCTGGTGGCCTTCGTCAAACCGCCCAAGCTGCATGCGAAATGGCTGCTGCTGTATGGCCTGTGCCAGGGCGTGGGCCAGTTTGGCTTGCTGTTCCTTTCGCTGCGCATCGGCATGTCGGCCTCGCTGGCCTCGGTGCTGCTGCAAACCCAGTTGTTTTTCACGGCGCTGTTCGGCTATTTCCTGCTCGGTGAGCCGGTCAGCCGCACGCTCAAGGGCGCGATGCTGCTGGCGGCCATCGGGCTGGCCTGTTTCGCCATGAATTACGCCGGAAGCGGGCCGGCCGGCGGCACCACCTTGGCCGGTTTCATGCTGTGCCTGGGCGCCGCCGCCATGTGGGCCGCCTCGAACATCGTGGTGCGCCGCGCCCAGCGCGACTCTCCCGGCTTCGACGTCTTGGGCTTCATGGTCTGGAGTTCACTGGTGCCGATCGTGCCGTTCTTCCTGCTCTCGGAACTGTTCGACCATCCCATTGGGCATTCCCTGCACCTGTCCTGGTCCGCCCTGGGCGCGCTGGCCTACCTTGGCTGGTTTGCCACCATCGCCGCTTATGCCCTGTGGACGGGCCTTTTGAAGCGCCATCCGGCCAACAAGGTGGCGCCTTTCAGCCTGGGCGTGCCGCTGGTGGGCATCGGCGCCGGCATGGCCGCCCTGGGCGACACCATTACCCAGTGGCAATGGATCGGCATCGCCTTCGTCCTCGCCGCCATGGCCCTGGCCATCGGGGTCAAGTCTGTCATTCGGGCACGGGTGTAATCGGGGACAGACCCCAGAAGCACGATCGGGGTCTGTCCCCGATT
>JAZJYP010000117.1:0-5550 GCA_040390345.1 Pseudomonadota bacterium
GTTGCCGGGTTTGACCCCACCGTTATTTAGAGGCTGACAGCCAGTTCGGCGCCTTCCTTGATGGCGCGCTTGGCGTCGAGCTCGGCCGCCAGCGCGGCGCCGCCGATCTTGTGGAAGCGGGGCCCGCCCGTCGTCCCTTCCGGCGGCATCAGCTCGGTCAGGCTGTCCTGGCCGGCACACACGATCACATTGTCCACCCCGATCATCCGCTCTTCCCCGGCCACCGTCACGTGCAGGCCATGGTCGTCGATCTTGTTGTACTGGACGCCGGCCATCATCACCACGCCATTGCGCGACAAGGTGGCGCGGTGCACCCAGCCCGAAGTCTTGCCCAGGCCCGCGCCCAGCTTCGAGCTCTTGCGCTGCATCAGGTAGATCTGGCGCACCGGTTCGGCCAGCGCCGGCGCCACCAGGCCGCCGCAGGTCTGCGCATTCAAGTCCACGCCCCATTCATGCGCCCAGGTGTCGACCGCCAGCGGCAACGCGTGCGCCGGATTGTGCAGCAGGTATTCGCTCACATCGAAACCGATGCCGCCCGCGCCAATGATGGCCACGCGCTTGCCCACCGGCGCCTTGTTCTGCAAAACGTCGACATAGGACAGCACCTTCGGGTGGTCGATGCCGGGAATCGGCGGGCGGCGCACCTTGATGCCGGTGGCGACGATCACGTCGTCAAAGCCGCCGGCCAGCAGCTCTTCGCGCGTGACGCGCTGGCCCAGCTTGACCTTCACGCCCGTCAGTTCCAGCTTGCGGCTGAAGTAGCGGATCGTTTCGGCGAATTCTTCCTTGCCGGGGATTTGCATGGCGATCTTGAACTGGCCGCCCACCGTCTCGCTCGAATCGAACAACGTCACGTCGTGGCCGCATTCGGCCGCCACCGTCGCCGCCGACAGGCCGGCCGGCCCGGCTCCCACCACGGCCACCTTGCGCGCCGTGGACTTCTTCAGGTACACCAGCTCCGTCTCGTGGCAGGCGCGCGGATTGACCAGGCAACTGGCACGCTTGTTCGAGAAGGTGTGGTCCAGGCAGGCCTGGTTGCAGCCGATGCAGGTGTTGATTTCGTCGACCCGCCCCGCTGCCGTCTTGGCGACGAAGTCTGGATCGGCCAGGAAGGGCCGCGCCATCGAGATCATGTCGGCGTCGCCGCGCGCGAGAATGTTCTCCGCTTCGCCCGGCATGTTGATCCGGTTCGAGGCCACCACCGGCACCTTCACTTCGCGCCGCAGGCGCCCGGCCACACTGGCGAACGCGGCGCGCGGCACCGAGGTGACGATGGTCGGCACCCGTGCTTCGTGCCAGCCAAAGCCGGTGTTGAGGATCGTCACGCCCGCCGCTTCGAGCGCATGCGCGGTCTTGACGACGTCGTCCCAGGTATTGCCGCCATCGACCAGGTCGAGCAGGGAATGGCGATACATGATGATGAAGTCATTGCCACATGCGGCGCGCACGGCCTTGACGATTTCCACCGGCAGGCGCATGCGGTTTTCGATGCTGCCGCCCCAGCGGTCCTTGCGCTGGTTGGTGCGCGCGCACAGGAACTGGTTGAGTAAATAGCCTTCGCTGCCCATGATCTCGACACCATCGTAGCCGGCCGCTTTGGCCAGTTTCGCGCAGCGCGCGTAGTCGGCGATGGTGGACTCGATGCCGGCGTCGGTCAGCGCCTTCGGCTTGAACTTGGAAATGGGCGACTTCACTTCCGAGGCCGACACCACGAAGGGCTGGTAGCCATAGCGGCCTGCGTGCAGGATCTGCATCAGGATCTTGCCGCCCTCCTCGTGCACGGCCGTCGTCACCTTGCGGTGATTGAGCACGTCGAGGGAAAAATTCATGGTGCCGCCGAAGGGCAGCAGCCAGCCCTGGCGATTGGGCGAAATGCCGCCGGTGATAATCAAACCCACGCCGCCCCTGGCGCGTTCACGGTAGAAGGCGGCCAGCTTGCCGTAATTGTAAAAACGGTCCTCCAGCCCCGTATGCATGGAACCCATCATCACGCGGTTGCGCAGTGTGGTGAAGCCCAGGTCGAGGGGCGCGAGCAGGTGGGGGAAAGTCTCTTGGGTCATTGTAGTTTTTAGTGAGGACGACAATTGGCATTAAAACCTACTTCTGTAGACCTGTGGTTCTAATTTATTGCCACGTAGATTGTCAGTCACTGGGAAAACTAACAAAAACCGTCACACCGGACCGTCAAATTCTGTCAATACAAGCGGATCGCCGCGCGCGGGCGGGTGGCACAACATTTGCTCAATGGAAACCCATTCCACTCACCTCTCGGGAATCCTGATGAAAACACTTACCCTCCTGGCCCTGCTGGGCGCCACGGCGCCGGCCTTCGCCGCCACCGTGACACTGGAAGCGACCGGCACGGCGCCGTATGAATTGGGCAGCAAGGTCTGGTTCGTCGCCAAGCTCGATGGCGTCGGCAAGACCATGACGATGTCGGTCAACGGCATCAAGGGCGGCAACGCCAGCGTCGGCACGATCAATGAACAGAACGGCGAATACCGGGCACCCACCGTCATGCCGGCGGCGAAAGCCGTGGTCGTCACCGCCACCACCAAGACCGACCCCAAACTTTCGGGCAGCCTGACCTTGACCTTCAAGCTGGCCACGCCCGCCATCAGCACCATCGCGCCGACCCAGCTGCCCTGCGGCGAGCCGTTCACGCTGACCGTGGGCGGCGTGCGTTTCGCGGCCAATTCGGCCGTCTGGATCAACCACCAGGCCGCGCCGACGACTTTCGTCTCGGCCACCCAGCTCAAGGCCACCGGCAAGATCACGCAGCCAAACAGCACCGTCGCCATCAAGGTCGTCGATCCCGTGCTGGGTGAATCGGTCGAAGACTACCGCGTGCATGTGGGCGCCTGCAGCACCACGCCAACACCCACACCGACTCCAACGCCCACACCGACCCCGACGCCAGGCCCGATCGGCCAGCAGCCCGCGCCCGACGCCGCCCAGGTGGCAGCGATGCGCTTGCTCGACCAGGCCACCTTTGGCGCCACGCCGGCCGACACGGCCCTGGTGCGCTCGATCGGCGCCAGCGCCTGGCTGAACCAGCAGTTCGCCATGCCGGCCAGCGCCATGCCCGTCGCCGCCGACCTGGCCGCCCTGCGCCGCAACTGGTACATGAATATGGCCACCGGCCAGGACCAGCTGCGCCAGCGCATGATCTTCGCGCTGTCGCAGATCTTCGTCGTCTCGGCCGACAAGAACCCGTATGCGAACGAAGTCCAGCCCTGGCTGACAACCCTGCAGGCCCACGCTTTCGGCAACTTCAACACCCTGCTGCGCGAGATGACGCTCAACCCGGCGATGGGCAAATACCTCGACCTGGGCAACAGCATCCTGCCTTCGCCGAACGAAAACTACGCGCGCGAAGTGATGCAGCTATTTACTGTCGGCCCGGTGCTGCTGAACCAGGACGGCAGCGTGCAGCTTGACCGCAACGGCGACCCCATCCCCACCTACGACCAGGCCCGCATCGGCGACATGTCGCGCGCCCTGTCCGGCTGGACCTATGCCGGCACCAGCACCACCGGCATCAACTGGGAAAACTTCAGCGGCCCGCTGCAAGCGCGCGACAACTACCATGACAAGCACGCCAAGACCCTGCTGGGCGGCTTCAGCGTCCCCGCCGGCCAGACCACGCTGCAGGACTACGACGCGGTGATGACGAATTTGTTCAACCACCCCAACCTGCCGCCCTTCATCGCCACGCGCCTGATCCGCCACTTCGTCACCAGCAATCCCAGCCCGGCCTACATCGCCCGCGTGGCCGACGTCTTCGCCAGCGGCGGCAGCGGCCGCGGCGACCTGGCCGCCACCTTGCGCGCCGTCTTGATGGACCCGGAAGCGCGCGACGACAGCGTCCAGGCCACCAGCGGCCACCTGAAGGACCCGATGCTGCACACCATCTCGCTGGCGCGCGCGCTCGGCGCCACCGTGGTCGACCCCACCAATATGTTCTGGGACTACTTCCTGCTCGGCCAGGAACTGCTCAACACACCATCGGTGTTCAACTTCTACTCGCCGCTGACCCACGTGGCGGGCAACGCCCAGGTGTTCGGCCCCGAGTTCCAGATCTACGCACCGAGCCTGGCCGTCTCGCGCGCCAGCCTGGTGTACCGCCTGCTCACGGGTGAATACAACAGCATGGTCAAGGTCGACATCAGCGCCTACGTCAGCGCCGCCGGCGACGCGACCAAATTGATCAACATGGTCGACGCCAACCTGCTGGCCGGGCGCATGAGCGCCAGCGCCCGAACCGCCATCGGCAGCGCCGTCAACGCCAGCACCGACAACAAGCAGCGCGCGCTGAGCGCCCTCTACCTGGCCGCCATCAGCGCCGAATTTGCCGTCGCCAAATAAAGGAACCGACCATGAAGCCAACCTCCACTTCGCGCCGCGGCTTCCTGCGCGGCGGCGCCAACGCCGGCATGCTCGGCGCCCTGTCGTCGCTGGGCCTGTTGTCGGCCGCGCCGGCCAAGGCGGCCGTCGCCGACTACAAGGCCCTGGTCTGCCTCTACCTGTTCGGCGGGAACGACGGCAACAACATGATCGTGCCGCTCGACGCCGTGCGCTACCCGAAATACACACAGATCCGCAGCCCCGCCGGGCTGGCGCTGTCCACCGGCGCCAAGACCCTGCTGGCGGGCCGCTCGGCCACGCTGCAAGCGGTGGCCAATCCCGTCAGCCAGGCCTTCGGCTTCCACTACGGGATGCCGGAACTCGATGCCCTCTTCGGCCAGGGGAATGTCGCGGCAGTGCTCAATGTGGGCAGCCTGCGCCAGCCGCTCACGAAGGCGCAATACGTGGCCGGCAGCGGCGTGCCGCCGCAGCTGTTCTCGCATCCTGACCAGACCTTGCAGAACCAGAGCGGCAGCGCCGCCGCCAGCGGCACCGGCTGGGGCGGGCGCCTGGTGGACCTGCTTGGCACCGGCGGCAACCTCGATGCGATTTCCCTGGGCAGCGGTGGCCTGTTCGTCGAAGGCGCCAAGACCCACGGCAACCAGCTGCCGTCGGACGGCCAGCTCGCCATCGCCGGCATGAACTTCTGGCCGCAGAAGGAAGCCGATGCGCGCCGCGATGCGCTGCGCACCATCCTCGGCAGCGACAATCCGAACGTGCTGGCCGATGCGGCCAACAAGTCGCTGCTGCACGGGATGGACCTGGTCAACAACCTCGCCGCCGCCAATGGCGCGGCGCCGCTCAATACCGTTTTCCCCGGCACCTCCCTGGCGGTGCAGCTGAAAACCGTGGCCCACCTGATTCGCCTGCGCGCCACCCAGGGCCCGGGGCGCCAGGTGTTCTTCGTGTCGCTCGGCGGCTTCGACACCCATGGCGGCCAGGCCTACCAGCAGTTCGACTTGCTGCGCCAGGTCTCGCAAGCGATGGCGGCTTTCCAGCTGGCCCTGTCCGAAATCGGCGCCGCGCAAAACGTCACCAGCTTCACGATGTCGGACTTTGGCCGCACGCTCATGCCCAATTCGGGCGGTACCGACCACGCCTGGGGCAACCACCAGCTGGTGATCGGCGCGGCCGTCAAGGGCG
>JAZJYP010000118.1:0-13295 GCA_040390345.1 Pseudomonadota bacterium
CTGGGGTTTTTTTGGCTGTTGCCATCTTCGAGCCTCCTTAACGAACACATGGAAAGTTGCGCAATTAATCGCACGGCTTATATTGGTGGGGTTTTAACGGAGACGCAAGTGTTTTTAAGAAAAAATGCCGTTTACGCCCCAGAAATTCGCCTTCCACGCCCCGCAGCCGGTAAAAAAGCCGCGCGGGACCAGGTCCGGCGCGGCTTTGGCAGGCGATGGAGCCGCTTAGCGCAGGCCCGGCATCATGCCTTTCATCGAGCGCATCATCTTCATCATGCCGCCGCCTTTGAGCTTTTTCATCATCGAAGACATCTGGTCGTACTGGGCCAGCATGCGGTTCACTTCCTGCACCTGCACGCCGGCGCCGGCGGCGATGCGGCGCTTGCGCGTTGCCTTGATCAGTTCCGGCTTGGCCCGTTCGGCCGGCGTCATCGAGTCGATGATGCCGACCATGCGGCGCACCTGGCGGTCGGCCTGGTCCATGTTGGCGCCGCCGGCCGCTTGCTGGAACTGGGCCGGCAGCTTGTCCATCAGGCTGGCCATGCCGCCCATTTTCTTCATCTGGCCCAGCTGGGCCTTGAAGTCGTTCATGTCGAAACGCCCGCCCGACTTGATCTTGTTGGCCATGTCGGTGGCGGCCTTGACGTCGACGCCTTTGCGCGCCTCTTCGACCAGGGCCAGGATGTCGCCCATGCCGAGGATACGGTTGGCCATGCGCTGGGCATCGAAGGCTTCGAGGCCATCGAGTTTTTCGGACACGCCGGCAAACTTGATCGGCTTGCCGGTGATGTGGCGCACCGACAGGGCGGCGCCGCCGCGCGAATCGCCATCGAGCTTGGTGAGCACGATACCGGTCAGCGGCAGCGCGTCGTTGAAGGCCTTGGCCGTGTTGATGGCGTCCTGGCCGAGCATCGCGTCGACCACGAACAGGGTTTCGATCGGCTTGACGGCGGCGTGCAGGGCCGAGATTTCCGTCATCATCGCTTCGTCGATGCCGAGGCGGCCGGCCGTGTCGATGATCAAGACGTCGTGGTAATGCTTCTTGGCCCAGTCCAGCGCGGCCAGGGCGATATCGACCGGCTTGTCGGCGCTGGTGGAAGGGAAGAAGTCGGCCCCCACTTGCGCGGTCACGCTCTCTAACTGGGCGATCGCGGCGGGACGGTAGACGTCGGCCGAGACGGTCAGTACTTTTTTCTTTTTCTCTTCGCGCAGGTATTTGGCGAGCTTGCCGACGGTCGTCGTCTTACCGACACCTTGCAGGCCGGCCATGAGGATGATTGCCGGCGGTTGCTGGGCAAACGAGAGCTGGGACGCTTCCGGTCCCAGGTCGGCGCCGATCAGGGCGGCCAGTTCACGCTGCACCACGCCGACCAGGGCCTGGCCGGGCGAGAGGGAGGCGATGACTTCCTCGCCGAGCGACTTTTCCTTGACCTTGGCGATGAATTCGCGCACGGCCGGCAGGGCCACGTCCGCTTCGAGCAGGGCCATGCGCACTTCGCGCAGCATCTCGGCGGTGTTCGATTCGGTAAGGCGGGCCTCGCCGCGCATGGTCTTGACGACCTTGGCCAGGCGTTGGGTGAGATTATCGAGCATGGTAAACCTGACTGATTAAATAGGGCGATTGATACAAAACGGTGTCCATTTTACCTTATGGGTTTGGACCCGAAGATTCCTTGGTATGATCTGGTGCGCCTCAACCATTTACGGAGACAGGAATGACCAGAATGCCCTGCAAGTCGATTGCCCTCGCCGCCATGCTGCTGGCCGGCTCGGTCCACGCCGAAGACGTGGTCCGCCTCGGTAACCTCAAGTTCGCGCACTACGGCGCGGTGTCGTATATCAAAGAGATCGCGCCCAAGTGCGGTATCAAGGTCGAAGAGCACGTCTTCGCCAAGGGGCTCGATGTCATGCAGGGCATCATCGCCGGCGAAATCGACGTCGGCGCGACCGGCTCGGAAGCGGCCATCTCGGCGCGCGCCAGCGGCGCACCGATCTTCGTCGTCGCCGGTTTTGCCAAGGGCGGCGCACGCCTGATCGCGCGCCCCGGCATCGGCATCAAGACCGTCAAGGACCTCAAGGGCCACAAGGTTGGCGTCACGCGCGGCGGTATCCAGGACTTGCTGCTGCTGGCCGAATTGCAGCAGGCCGGCCTGACGTTCTCGGATGCGCCGGGCAAGGACGTGCAGCTGGTCTACCTCGGTTACCCCGACCTGAACCAGGCCCTGATGGGCAAGAACCTCGACGCGATCCTGCAGTCGGAGCCGCAATCGTCGCAGGCCATCAGCAAGGGCTTCGGCATCGAGATCCTCAAGCCCTACGACACGCCCATCGGCGAGCCGGTGCGCACCATGGTCATGACGGAGAAGTTCTATAAAGAGAAGCGCGGCGTGGCCGAGAAGTTCATGAAGTGCTTCGTCGAGGCGACCAAGACCTTCATCGACACCAAGGGTGCGGCCGAAAAATACGTGCGCGAGGTCGTCTTCAAGGGCCAGCTGACGCACGAGGACTTCGAAGACGCGATTGGCAATTCGCCCTACACCTACGACATCTCGCCCGAACATATCCAGGTCACCACCGACGTGATGGCCAAGACGGGCGGCGGCAAGATGGCCAAGCCGCCGCTGGCGAAAGACTGGGTCAAGACCGACTTGCTGGACGCGGCCAAGAAGAGCCTGGGCGTCAAATAAACCGCGCGTGGGCGCCAGCGCCCACGCGCGCGCAGGGACATGAATACTTGAGTACTCAAGGATCGGAGGCGGCATGAAGGCAGTGCAGTGGCGGGAAATCGGCGTCGGCCTGGTGGTGCCGGCCGTGATCATCGGGGCCTGGCAGGCGGCGGCCATGCTGGGCTGGGTCAACCCGCAGGTGCTGCCTTCGCCGCTGGCGGTGGTGGAAAAATGGATCGCCTACCTGCTGCCGGTCCAGCCCTACGCCGACGGCAACTGGCTGGCCTGGGCCGTCTCCGGCGAATTGATCGGCGACGCCATGGGCTCGATGTACCGCGTGCTGGTGGGCTTTGCCATCGGCGCCGGCCTGGCCCTGCCGCTGGGCCTTGCCATGGGCGCGAACAACCGGGTCTACGCCTGGTGCAATCCGCTGGTCCAGCTGATCCGCCCGATTCCGCCGATCGCCTACATCCCGCTGTCGATCCTGTGGTTCGGCCTGGGCAACCCGCCGGCCATCTTCCTCATTTCGCTGGGCGCCTTCTTCCCGGTATTGATGAATACCATCGCCGGCGTGCGCCAGGTCGACAGCATCTACCTGCGCGCGGCGCGCAACCTCGGCGCCTCCGGTTCGACCATGTTCGTGCGCGTGATCCTGCCTGCCGCCGTGCCCTATATCTTGTCGGGCGTGCGCATCGGGATCGGCACCGCCTTCATCGTCGTCATCGTCTCCGAGATGATCGCCGTAAACAACGGCCTGGGTTTTCGCATCCTTGAAGCGCGCGAGTACTTCTGGTCGGACAAGATCATCGCCGGCATGATCACCATCGGCCTGCTTGGCCTGGCCATCGACGTCGGCATGAACCGCCTGAACAACCATCTGCTGCGCTGGCATCGCGGCCTGGAGAACTGAGATGAGCGCCTCGCATATCCACATCGCCGGCGTCAACAAGGTCTTCCAGACGATGGAGCGCGAACTTGTGGCCTTGAAGGACATCAACCTCGACATCGCCCACGGCCAGTTCACCTGCCTGCTGGGTCCTTCGGGCTGCGGCAAGTCGACCCTGTTAAATGCCGTCGCCGGTTTCGCGCCGCCCACCTCGGGCGCCATCACGGCCGACGGCGTGGCCGTCACGGCGCCGGGGCCGGACCGCGGCATGGTGTTCCAGGAATACGCGCTGTTCCCCTGGATGACGGTGGCGCAGAATATCGGCTTTGGCCTGGAAATCAAGGGCTTGGGCAAGGCGGAGATTGCACGCCGCGTCGACGACTTGCTGGGCATGCTGTCGATGCAGGACTTCCGCCACCGCTTCCCCAAGGACCTCTCCGGCGGCATGCGCCAGCGCGTGGCCATTGCCCGGGTGCTGGCGCTGGACTCGCCCATCATGCTGATGGACGAACCGTTCGGCGCCCTCGACGCGCTCACGCGCCGCAACCTGCAGGACGAGCTGCTGCGCATCTGGTCGGAGCTGAAAAAGACCATCCTGTTCGTCACCCACAGTATCGAAGAGGCGATCTACCTGGCCGACCGCATCGTCGTCATGACTTACCGCCCCGGCACCGTCAAGCGCGACCTGGTCGTCGAGCTGGCGCGCCCGCGCGACCCGGCCGCGCCCGAGTTCAATGCCTTGAAGCGCGAACTGGGCCAGCTGGTGATGGAAGAGCAGCAGCGCCACCACACCGACGAGCTGCGCATGGCGGCCGTCGATTGAAGTCGCAGGGCATACGCGTGGGCACCTGTGCCCACCCTACGGTCGGCGGTCGCGTTCCCTCCCCAATGGTGTAAACTCCGGGACTATGCAGACCACCACTCTCTTATTAGTAGCGGCACTCCTGTATGCCGTATGCGCCATGCTGCCCTCGCGGCTCGGTTCCCTGATCTCGGCCGCCACTGGCGCCGCCTGGCTGGTGCATGGCGTGGCCCTCTGGCTCGACGTCGTCGCCCCCGGCACCTTGCGCCTGGGCTTTGCGATGATGCTGTCGGCGGCGCTGTGGATTTCGGTGGCTGCCTATTGGCTGGAAAACCGCAATTTCGCCCTCGACGGCCTGCGCCGCCTGGTCATGCCTTGCGCCAGCGCGGCGGCCATCCTGCCCTTCGTTTTCCCTGGCAGCGTGCTGCAGCTCGAAGGCCGCTCGCCCGCCTTCGGCTGGCATATCGCCATCGCCATCCTGGCCTACAGCACCCTGACCATCGCCGCCTTCCACGCCGTGCTGATGGCGCTGCAGGAGTCGCGCCTGCATTCGCGCCGCAGCAACTGGTTCTCGGCCGCGCTGGACCAGCTGCCGGCCCTGCTGACGATGGAGCGCCTGCTGTTTCGCCTGATCGGCATCGGCTTCGTGCTGCTGTCGCTGACGGTGCTGTCGGGCGTGGTCTTCTCGGAGCAGCTGTTCGGCATCGCCATGAAGTGGGACCACAAGACCGTCTTCGCCCTGATGTCCTGGCTGCTGTTCGCGGCCCTGCTGGCGGGGCGGCGCTGGCGCGGCTGGCGCGGCAAGATCGCGCTGCGCTTCACGCTGGCCGGTTTCGCGACCCTGCTGCTGGCCTATGTGGGCAGCCGCTTCGTGCTCGAAGTGTTCCTGCACCGGGGTCTCGCATGAGCCGCCTGCTGTTCTGGATCGCGCTCATCGTCCTGATCGTGGCGGCCATCCGCAGCAAGATCCGCCAGTCCGCAGCGCCGCCAAAAGCGCCGCCTGCGCCGCCGCAAGCTGAAGCGATGGCCTGCTGCGCCCACTGCGGCCTGCATTTTCCGGCCTCCGAGGCGGTGCGGGCCGATGGCCTCGACTACTGCAGTCCGGCCCACGTGCGCCTGCCTGCGAAGTAGCACCCGATGTCACGCTGGCAAGAGCTGTCGACCGAAGCACGCGAGACCTTTTGGCGTTCGCTGCAGACACTCAATGCCACCCGCGTCGTCATCGCCCTGGTGCTGCTGCTGTATTTAAGCTTCGACACCAAGGGCGTGCGCGCCACCGGCCAGTTCGTCTACGCTGAAACCTGCATCATCTACCTGTTCATGGCGATCATTTTCGCCATGCTCACCGTCTACTGGCGCCAGCGCTTCCTGCTGCAGCTGGCCGGCCAGATCGCCGTCGACATCTCCGTCATCGCGCTGCTCTACCTGGCCGCCGGCGGCATGCGCAGCGGCCTGGCCATCCTGTTCCTGTTTCCCCTGGCCGGCTCGGCCATCCTGGCCCCGCTCGTGCTGGCGCTGTTTTCTGCTTCGCTGGTGGCGCTGTTCCTGGTGGCCGAATCGACCTACCAGGTCTTCATGCAGGATGGCGAGACGCCGCTGATGCAGTCGGGCTTGTATGGCGCGGCCTATTTCGCCGCCGTGCTGGTGGTCAGCCGCCTCGCTGCCAAGCTGATTGGGCAGGAAGACCTGGCCGTCAAGCGCGGCATCGACCTCGATATCCAGCTGGCCATCAACCGCCTCGTCATCGCCGATGTGGGGGACGGCATCCTGGTGGTGGGCCGCAATGGCCGCGTCTTCGCCGGCAATCCGGCCGCCCAGCGCATGCTGGGGCTGAACGGCCTCGATCCCGACTTCAAGCTCACCGACCTCGAAGTGCTCGAGCCGGTCGCTTCGGCCTTCGGCGCGTGGCTGGTCCAGCCCAATGCCGACGGCGGCCACAGTGGCCCGGTATTCGTCAACGTCAAGCCCTATATGGCGCGCGGCACGCGCGAACCGGTGCACCTGAAGTTGCGCTTTGCCCGCGTCGAGACCCCGCACCAGGCGGCCGAGCGCTGCGTGGTGTTCCTGCAGGATGTGACGGACATCGAAAGCCAGGCGCAGGAACTCAAGCTCGCTTCGATGGGACGCCTGACGGCCTCGATCGCCCACGAAGTGCGCAATCCGCTCTCGGCCATCGGCCATGCCACGGCCCTGCTGGGCGAAGACTTGACCAGCAAGACCCAGGTGCGCCTGCTCAAGATCGTCGCCGACAATGTGGCGCGCGTGAACCGCATGGTCGAAGACATCCTGCAGCTCTCGCGCAAGGTGCAGCCCAACGCCGAGCCGCTGGCGCTGGCCGAGTTCCTGGCCGAACTCAAGGCCGAATTCCAGGAAACCCACGCCCTGGCCAGTGATATAGTCTGGATAGGCCATACGGGAGCGGCGCCGGTGCGCTTCGATGCATTGCACCTGCGCGAAGTGCTGGTCAACCTGCTCAATAACGCGGTGCGCTACGCCAGCGGCACGGCCGGCTGCATCCGCCTGTATGTGGTGACCGACAGCGCCGGACGGATGGAGCTGCATGTGCAGGACGACGGGCCCGGCATCACCCCCGAGATCCGCGCCCATTTGTTCGAGCCGTTTTACACGACCTCGTCCAAGGGCACGGGCCTGGGCCTGTACCTGGCGCGCGAGCTGTGCCTGAATAATGAAGCGATGCTCGACTACGAGTACCGCTTCGACGCCCACGGCTTTGGCCTGAACAAGGCCAGCGGGCGCTTTGTCATTACCTTCGCGCAGCCCCTGGCCAAGCGCGACCTTGTTAGCAGAGAGGCAGCGACATGAGTTCACCCCGTATCCTGGTTGTCGACGATGAGGCCGACCTGCGCGAGCTGCTCGAGATCACGCTCGTCAAGATGGGCCTCGATGTCGACAGCGCCGAAACGCTCAAGGAGGCGCGCGCCTTCCTCGCCGCCGGCGACTATGCGCTGGTGCTTACCGACATGCGCCTGCCCGACGGCCTGGGCCTGGAACTGGTGCGCGAGGTCAACGCCGGCGGCAAGAGCACCCCGATCGCCGTCGTCACCGCCTACGGCAGCGCCGAAAACGCCGTCGTCGCACTGAAGGCCGGCGCCTTCGACTACGTGACCAAGCCCGTGGTGCTCGACGAACTGCGCATCATGGTGCAGTCGGCCCTGCGCCTGTCGGCCCCCGGCGCCAGCGCCGCCAGCGGTCCGGCCTCGCGCATGGTGGGCGAGTCCGTCGTCATGCGCGAGCTGCGCGCCCAGATCGCCAGGCTGGCGCGCTCGATGGCGCCGATCGCCATCACGGGCGAATCGGGCAGCGGCAAGGAACTGGCCGCGCGCGAGATCCACGCCCAGAGTTCGCGCGCCGGCAAGCCTTTCATCGCCGTCAACTGCGGCGCCATCCCGGAAGCGCTGATGGAGGCCGAGTTCTTCGGCTACCGCAAGGGCGCCTTCACGGGCGCGGCCGACGAGCGCGACGGCTTCTTCCAGGCCGCCAACGGCGGCACCCTGATGCTCGACGAAGTGGCCGACCTGCCCTTGGCCATGCAGGTCAAGCTGCTGCGCGCCATCCAGGAGCGGCGCGTGCGCAAGATCGGCGCCACCGCCGAAGAACCGGTCGATGTGCGTATCATCAGTGCGACCCACCAGAACCTGGCCCAGTGCGTCGAGACGGGCAAGTTCCGCCAGGACCTGTTTTACCGCCTCAACGTCATCGAACTGTCCCTGCCGGCCCTGCGCGAACGGCTCGACGATATGGACGTGCTCACCAGCGGCATCCTGGCGCGCCTGGCCGGACCGGACCAGCAGGCGACCCTGGGCCACGGCGTGCTCGACGCGCTGCGCGCCTATTCCTTCCCCGGCAATGTGCGCGAACTGGAAAACGTGCTCGAACGCGCGCTCGCCTTCGCCAACGACGGCGTGATCGAACTGGCCGACCTGTCGCTCAAGGGCGCGCGCATGGCCGAATTGCCGCCGGCGGCACCGGTCCCCGTCGCCGACGTGGCGGCACCAATGGCCGCCGCCGCTGCGCCAGCGGCCGATGCGCTGCCCAACAGCCTGCCCGACTACCTCGAGCAGATCGAGCGCGACATCATCCTGCGCGCGCTGGCCCAGACCCAGTTCAACCGCACCCAGGCCGCGCAGCTGCTCGGCATCAGCTTCCGCCAGCTGCGCTACCAGATGCAGAAACTCGATATCCACGCGCCCGAACCGTGATGCCATCCATGCAAGAGGGCTGGTTTGGCGGCGCCCGGCGCTATCCCTCGCCAAATTTCGATGCGCGCCCGGCCGGCGTGGCGGTCGACCTGCTCGTCATCCACAATATCAGCCTGCCCGCGGGGGAGTTCGGCACGCCCCATGTGCCGGACCTGTTTGCCAACCGCGTCGACTTCACGGCCCACCCCAGTTTTTCCAGCCTGCGCGGGCTGGAAGTGTCGGCCCACTTCCTGGTGCGGCGCGATGGCCGCGTGGTCCAGTTTGTCGACTGCGACGCGCGCGCCTGGCATGCGGGCAGCTCGTCCTTCGCCGGCCGCAGCCAGTGCAATGATTTTTCAATCGGGATCGAGATGGAAGGTTCCGATAATGTTGCTTTTTCGCCAGCGCAATATGATTCACTGGCGACGCTCACGGCGGCCCTGTGCCGGCGTTACCCGCTGGCCCATGTGGCCGGCCACGCGCACATCGCCCCGGGCCGCAAGACCGATCCGGGGCCTTTTTTCGACTGGGCTGCTTACGAAAAAATCCTAACAAAATGTCACCATGATGACAGCGATTCCGAAGCGGTTTGCCGGACCCTCCGCTTTCCGTAGGGCGCTTTGATTGTCAAGCCAATTTCCCCAAAAAAATTAAAAAAACAATCTTGCGCGTCATCAGCGTGCCCACTACAATTAGTCCCATATTTGAGCAACCTACTAGATGTAGTGGTTTTAATGATCCTCTCACTGAATTGCTTGAAGCCTGTAATATCACACCAAGTTGGCCTTGATTTAGCATCTTTTATCCAAATTTACTTGATATAAGCCGGCCGGAAGCGCGGTTGGCGGGGCAGTTTTTCGCGTTTTTATTTGATAACAATTGGCGGCAGTAAAGCACTGACCGCTGTTCCTGGAGGCCCAATGCAAACATCCCAAGACATTTCCACCACTTCGCTGCACGTCAACCCAGGATCGACGGCTCCCGCAGCGGAGAACGACGCCCAGGCGCTGGCCGCGCGCGGCGACTACCGCATCATCCGCCGCAACGGCGCCGTGGTCGCCTTCGAACCGTCGAAGATCGCCATCGCCGTGACCAAAGCCTTCCTCGCCGTGAACGGCGGGCAGGGCGCCGCTTCCGCGCGTGTGCGCGAGCTGGTCGAACAGCTGACCAATAATGTCGTCTCGGCGCTGGTGCGCCGCCAGCCATCGGGCGGCACCTTCCATATCGAAGACGTGCAAGACCAGGTGGAACTGTCGCTGATGCGTTCGGGCGAACACGATGTGGCGCGCGCCTACGTGCTGTACCGCGCCAAGCACATGGAAGAGCGCCGCGCCCAGAAGGAAGCGGCCGGCACCGCCGACATCGCCGCACCGCAGATCCACGTCGTCGAAGGCGGCGAGCGCCGTCCGCTCGACATGCAGCAAGTGCGTGACCTGATCAACGCCGCCTGCGTCGGCCTGGAAAAGCACGTCGACGCCGACGCCATCCTGGCCGAGACGGTCAAGAACCTGTACGACGGCGTGCCGGTCGAAGAGCTGCACAAGTCCGCCATCCTGGCCGCCCGCGCGCTGATGGAAAAAGATCCGGCATACTCGCAAGTGACGGCCCGCATCCTGCTGCACACGATCCGCAAGGAAGTCTTCGGCAAGGAGGTCGCGCAGGGCGCCGCCGCCGCCGAATACGTGACCTACTTCCCGCAATACATCGCCAAGGGCATCACCAACGAACTGCTGGACGTCAAACTGGCCGAGTTCGACCTGGCCCGCCTGGCCAAGGCGCTGGTCGCCGACCGCGACCTGCAGTTCGGCTACATCGGCCTGCAAACCCTGTACGACCGCTACTTCCTGCACGTGCGCGAGGTCCGCATCGAAATGCCGCAGGCGTTCTACATGCGCGTCGCCATGGGCCTGGCCCTGAACGAGTCCGACCGCGAAGCGCGCGCCATCGAGTTCTACAACCTGCTGTCGACCTTCGACTTCATGTCGTCGACCCCGACGCTGTTCAACTCGGGCACCCTGCGTTCGCAGCTGTCGTCGTGCTACCTGACCACCGTGTCGGACGACCTGGAAGGCATCTACGACGCCATCAAGGAAAACGCCCTGCTGGCCAAGTTCGCCGGCGGCCTGGGTAACGACTGGACCCCTGTGCGCGCACTGGGCGCCCACATCAAGGGCACCAACGGCAAGTCGCAAGGCGTGGTGCCGTTCCTGAAAGTGGTCAACGACACCGCCGTGGCGGTCAACCAGGGCGGCAAGCGCAAGGGCGCGGTCTGCGCCTACCTGGAAACCTGGCACATGGACATCGAGGAATTCCTCGACCTGCGCAAGAACACCGGCGACGACCGCCGCCGCACCCACGACATGAACACGGCCAACTGGATTCCCGACCTGTTCATGAAGCGCGTGATGGAAAAAGGCGACTGGACCCTGTTCTCGCCGTCCGAGACGCCCGACCTGCACGACAAGGTGGGCAAGGCCTTCGAACTGGCCTACACCGGCTACGAGGCAAAAGCGGCTGCCGGCGAGATGCGCGTGTTCAAAAAGGTCGCGGCGCTCGACCTGTGGCGCAAGATGCTCTCGATGCTGTTCGAGACGGGCCACCCATGGATCACCTTCAAGGATCCGTGCAACATCCGCTCGCCGCAGCAGCACGTGGGCGTCGTGCACAGCTCGAACCTGTGCACCGAGATCACCTTGAACACCAACGAGTCGGAGATCGCGGTGTGCAACCTGGGTTCGGTGAACTTGCCGGCGCACATGAAAGAGGGCAAGCTCGACAAGGTCAAGCTGCAAAAGACGGTGCGCACCGCCATGCGCATGCTCGACAACGTGATTGACATTAACTATTACGCCGTCGACAAGGCGCGCAATTCAAACCTGCGCCATCGCCCCGTCGGCCTCGGTATCATGGGTTTCCAGGATTGCCTGCACATGATGCGCCTGCCTTACTCCTCGACCGCCGCGGTGGAATTCGCCGACCGCTCGATGGAAGCGGTGTGCTATTACGCCTATCTGGCATCGACCGAGCTGTCCGAAGAGCGCGGCCGCTACGAGTCCTTCGAAGGCTCGCTGTGGGACCGTGGCATCCTGCCGCAAGACTCGGTGCGCTTGCTGGCCGAAGAGCGCGGCGGCTACCTTGAAGTGGACGCTTCCGAATCGATGGACTGGAACGTGGTGCGCGAGCGCATCAAGCAGTTCGGCATGCGCAACTCGAACTGCGTGGCGATCGCCCCGACGGCGACCATTTCGAACATCATCGGCGTGTCGGCCTGCATCGAACCGACCTTCCAGAACCTGTATGTGAAGTCGAACCTGTCGGGCGAGTTCACCGAGATCAACGCCTATCTGGTGCGCGACCTCAAGGCGCGCGAGCTGTGGGACGAGGTCATGATCGCCGACCTGAAGTACTTCGACGGTTCGCTGGCCAAGATCGACCGCATTCCGCAGGACCTGCGCGATATTTACGCGACCGCCTTCGAAGTGTCGCCGAGCTGGCTGGTGGAGGCGGCTTCGCGCCGCCAGAAGTGGATCGACCAGGCCCAGTCGCTGAACATCTACATGGCCGGCGCCTCGGGCAAGAAGCTCGACGAGACCTACAAGCTGGCCTGGCTGCGCGGCCTGAAGACGACCTACTACCTGCGCACCATTGCTGCAACGCACATGGAGAAGTCGACCTCCAAGACCGGCGCCCTGAACGCCGTGGCAGTCGACGGCGGCATGTCCGCCAGCGCCCAGGCCGCAGCGGCCGCTGCCGCACCGGCAGCGGACGTGGCTGAAGGCGCCGCCTGCTACCTGCGTCCAGGCGACCCGGGTTTCGAGGAATGCGAAGCCTGCCAGTAATCGAAGCGTGGTGGGTGACGGCCAGCGGCCTGACCCACCCTACGCCCGTCTCGGCGGGCACTATAATGAAAGTGGCGTAGGGTGGGTAAGCGCGTAGCGCGTCACCCACCACAAAGCCGAACAACGAGAAGGAATGAACACCATGCTGTCCTGGGACGAAGAATCGAGCACCCCTGCCACGCCACCCCCAATGGCGGCCGCCGGCGACGCCGCGCCTGACGCCGCCCTGGTCGCCAAGCGCGTCAACGCGGACGACAAGCGCATCATCAACGGCAAGACCGACGTCAACCAGCTGGTGCCGTTCAAGTACAAATGGGCCTGGGACAAATACCTGGCCGGCTGCGCCAACCACTGGATGCCGCAGGAAGTGAACATGCAGCGCGATATCGAGCTGTGGAAGAACCCGAACGGCCTGACCGACGACGAGCGTCGCCTGGTCAAGCGCAACCTGGGCTTTTTCGTCACCGCCGACTCGCTGGCCGCCAACAACATCGTGCTGGGCACCTACCGCCACATCACGGCGCCGGAATGCCGCCAGTACCTGCTGCGCCAGGCCTTCGAAGAGGCGATCCACACCCACGCCTACCAGTACATCGTTGAGTCGCTCGGCCTGGACGAGAAGGAAATCTTCAACGCCTACAATGAAGTGGCCTCGATCCGCGACAAGGACGAGTTCCTGATTCCCTTCATTAACACGCTGACCGACTCGGCCTTCACCACCGGCACGATCGAAAACGACCAGAAGCTGCTCAAGTCCCTGATCGTGTTCGCCTGCCTGATGGAAGGCCTGTTCTTCTATGTCGGCTTCACCCAGATCCTGGCGCTGGGCCGCCAGAACAAGATGATGGGCGCGGCCGAGCAGTACCAGTACATCCTGCGCGACGAGTCGATGCATTGCAATTT
>JAZJYP010000119.1:0-2757 GCA_040390345.1 Pseudomonadota bacterium
AACGCAGCAACCTGACCGGCACCAACAAGTTCGAGCTGCTGCTGTTCCGCCTCGGTGGCGACGCCAATGGCGACCATAGCGAACTGTTTGGCATCAACGTCTTCAAGATCCGTGAAATCGTCGCCATGCCGCCAATTACCGCCATCGCCGGCTCGCTACCCCACGTGCTCGGCGTGGTCAACCTGCGCGGCCAGATCATCCAGGTGATGGACCTGCCGTCCATCTCGGGCGTGATCCCCAAGACCGGCCTCAATATCATGCTGGTCACCGAATTTGCCCGCACCACCCAGGCCTTCGCTGTCGAATCGGTGGAAGACATCGTGCGCCTGGACTGGTCGCAGGTGATGTCGGCCGAAGGCACCACCGCCGGTGGCATGGTCACCTCGATCGCCCGCATCGACGATGGCAACGAACACCCGCGCCTGGTCCAGGTGCTCGACGTCGAAACCATCCTGCGCCGCATGACGCCAAGCGACAAGCCGGACGTCGACCCGAACACCATCGGCCCGCAGATCAGGCTGCGCCCGGGTACGTCCATCCTCGCCGCCGACGATTCGGTCGTGGCGCGCGCGCTGATCGAACAAGGCCTCACCGCCATGGGCGCGGCCTACATCATGACCAAGAGCGGCCAGGAATGCTGGGACAAGCTGCAGTCGATCGCGACGGCGGCGGAAAAGGAAGGCAAGACGGTGCAGGACAAGATCGCCCTCGTGCTGACCGACCTGGAAATGCCGGAGATGGATGGCTTCACGCTGACCCGCAATATCAAGCAGGCCACGCGCTACGCCGGCATCCCGGTGGTGATCCACTCCTCGCTCACTGGCACCACCAACGAAGACCACGTCAAGAGCGTGGGCGCCGACGCCTATGTCGCCAAGTTCGCCGCCGACGAACTGGCAGCGACCATCCGCGGGGTGCTGCCGCATTAAAGCCTGGCGAGCGCCTGTTCGATGTCCGCGATCAGGTCGCTCGTCTCTTCCAGTCCGATATTGAAGCGCACCAGCGTGCCCTGCTCGCCCCACTGCGCGCGCATCTGCGCCATCCGGTACGGCATCACCAGGCTGTTCGCCCCGCCCCAGCTGTAGCCAATCTTGAACAGCTTGAGGCTGTCGACGAAACGGTCGGTCTGTTCTTCACTGTAGCGTCCATCGAACACCACCGAAAACAAGCCGCCCGCGCCGGTGAAGTCGCGCTTCCAGTGCGCATGGCCGGGGCAATCTTCAAACGCCGGATGCAGCACGCGGCTGATCTCGGGCCGCGCCTTGAGCATGGCCGCCACCTTGCGCGCGCTCGCGTCGTGTGCCTCGAAGCGCAGCTTCATCGACGGCAGGCCGCGCATGACCAGGAAGGCATCATCGGCCGACACGCCCATCCCAAGGCGCATGTGCGCCAGCGCGATACGGTCGTTGAGGGCACGCTCGCGCGTGATCACGGCGCCCATCAGCACGTCGGAGCCGCCCGACTGGTACTTGGTCAGTGCCTGCATCACCACATCGCAACCCATGTCGAAACCGGACAGCGCCAGCCCGGCCGACCAGGTGTTGTCCAAGGCGACCAGCGCGCCCTTGGCGTGGGCCGCCGTGCAGATGGCCGGCAGGTCCGGCACTTCCATCGACACTGACCCCGGCGCCTCGACCCACACCAGCTTGGTGTTCGGCGCGATCAGCTCGCCGATGCCGGCGCCGATCAAGGGATCGTAATAGCGCGCCGTGATGCCGAAGTCGCGCGCCAGCCATTTGGCCAGGTCGCGGTTGGGGTTGTAGACGTTGTCGGGCAGGAGCACATCGTCGCCGCTGGCGAGGAAGGCAAAGTCGACCATCGCGATCGCCGCCAGGCCGCTGGGCGCGAGCAGGCAGTGCTGGCCGCCTTCGATATCGGCCAGGCGCGCTTCGAGCGTGAACGTGGTCGGCGTGCCGTGCAGGCCGTAGGTATAGGCGTTCTTGTCCTTCCACTCGCCCGAGCGCATGGCGGCGACGTTGTCGAACAAGACGGTGGAGGCATGATGGATCGCCGTCGGAAAGGCGGCGAATCCTTCAGGAGCGACGTAATCGCTATGAATGAGGCGGGTTTGGCGGGACTTTTTCATCCCGCCAGTGTAGCAAGCTTAGGCGACGCTTGCCCACAGGTCGTGCGCGTCGGCGGCCGTGACGGCGACGTCGGCAAATTCGCCCACGACGAGCTTCTTGCCGGGCACCAGCGAGCGCTTGATATGGACCACGCCGTCGATTTCCGGCGCGTCGGCGGCGGAGCGGCCAATGGCTTCCTTGCCGCCCACTTCGTCAACGAGCACGCGGATGGTCTTGCCGACCTTCGCTTGCAGGCGCTTGGCGGAGATTTCTTCCTGAAGCAGCATGACGCGCGCGCGGCGCTCTTCGCGCAGCTCGTCCGGCACCGGGTTGGCCAGTTCGTTGGCGGTCGCGCCTTCGACGGGCGAATAGGCGAAGCAGCCCAGGCGGTCGATCTGCGCTTCCTTGAGGAAGTCCAGCAGGTAGTCGAATTCAGCGTCCGTCTCACCAGGGAAACCGGCGATGAAGGTCGAGCGGATCGTCAAGTCCGGGTTCATCGCGCGCCAGGCCTGGATGCGGTCGAGGTTCTTCTCGCCCGAGGCGGGGCGCTTCATGCGCTTCAACACGTCCGGGTGGGCGTGCTGCAGCGGCACGTCCAGGTAAGGCAGCACATGGCCGCCGGTCATCATCGGGATGACCTGGTCGACGTGCGGATACGGGTAGACATAGTGCAGGCGCACCCAGGCGCCGT
>JAZJYP010000120.1:0-19851 GCA_040390345.1 Pseudomonadota bacterium
GGATCTTGTCGCGCGGCGAGTACAGCAGGTTGGCGCGCGGCACGTGGGTCGAGCAGACCGGCTTGCACTTGCCGCAGCGCAGGCAATCCTTGACGCTGGTGGCGATCGCGCCGATGTCGCTTTGCTGCATGATCAGGGATTCGTGCCCCATCAGGCCGAACGATGGCGTGTAGGCGTTGCGCAAGTCGGCGGCCAGGCCCAGCTTGCCCTTGTTGAAGCGCCCTTCCGGGTCGACGCGCGCCTTGTAGCCGCGGAAATCGGCGATCTCCGCGTCGGTCAGGAATTCCAGCTTGGTGATGCCGATGCCGTGCTCGCCCGAGATCACGCCGTCGAGCGAACGGGCCAGGATCATGATGCGGCCGACCGCGCGGTGCGCGTCCTGCAGCATCGCGTAATTGTCCGAGTTGACCGGGATGTTGGTGTGCACGTTGCCGTCGCCGGCGTGCATGTGCAGCGCGACGAACACGCGCGAGCGCAGCACGCGGGCGTGGATGGCGCTCAGTTCGTCGAGGATCAGCTTGAAGGCGGCACCGTTGAAGATCTGGCGCATCTGCGCGCGGATCTCCTGCTTCCAGGTCACGCGTACGGTGCGGTCTTGCACGACGTCGAACACGCGCGCGTCCGGCTGCTGCGCCAGGCGCGCGTCGAACACGGGCGCGAGGCGTTCAAGGCCACGTGCATACAGTTCTTCCTTTGCGCTGGCCAGCGGCCGGTCCAGCTCGGCCAGCAGATAGGTCCAGCGCGCGTGCACCTGGGCCAGCAGGTCTTCGGCTTGCTGCACGCGGTCACCGAGCATTTCGTCGTCGCCGATGGCTTCACCGGAGGCGTCATCGCTTTTCGCCACGGGCAGGTGGCCGTTGCCGATGAATTCGCGCAGCTGGTCGACCAGCTGCAGCTTGTTCTTGATCGACAGTTCGATGTTGATGCGCTCGATGCCGTCGGTGTACTCGCCCATGCGGTTGAGCGGGATCACCACGTCTTCGTTGATCTTGAAGGCGTTGGTGTGCTTGGCGATGGCGGCGGTGCGGGCGCGATCGAGCCAGAACTTCTTGCGCGCTTCCGCGCTCACGGCCACGAAGCCTTCGCCCACGCGGGTGTTCGCCAGGCGCACCACTTCGGAGGCTGCTTGGGCGACCGCGTTTTCGTCGTCGCCGACGATGTCGCCAAACAGCGCCATCTTCGGCAGCACGCCGCGTTTCGATTTGGTGGCATAGCCGACGGCGCGCAGGTAGCGCTCGTCCAGGTGTTCGAGGCCGGCGAGGCGGATCGAGGCGAACGCTTCACCGCCCTTGGCCGGCAGGCCATCGAGGTAATCCTTGATTTCGACGATCGACGGAATGGCGTCGCGCGCCTGGCCAAAGAATTCGAGGCAGACCGTGCGCGCGTATTTCGGCAGCTTGTGCAGGATCCAGCGCGCTGACGTGATCAGGCCGTCGCAGCCTTCTTTCTGGATGCCGGGCAGGCCGGAGAGGAATTTGTCGGTGACGTCCTTGCCCAGGCCCTCCTTGCGGAAGGTGCGGCCTTCGATTTCCAGCAGCTCGGTCTTGAATGGCGCTTCTTTTTTCTCGCCGCGCGCAGACGGATGCGTCCATTCGAGCTTGAACTTGGCCACCGGCGCGTCGTGGATCTTCGACAGGTTGTGTTCGAGGCGCGTCACTTCGAGCCAGTCGCCATTCGGGTCGACCATGCGCCACGATGCGAGGTTGTCGAGCGCGGTGCCCCATAACACAGCCTTTTTGCCGCCGGCATTCATGGCGATATTGCCGCCGATGCAGGACGCTTCGGCCGAGGTGGGGTCGACCGCGAAGACGAAACCGGCGCGGTCGGCCGCGTCCGAGACGCGCTTGGTGACGACGCCGGCACCCGAATAGATGGTCGCATAGTCGCGCTCCACGCCGGGCAGGCGCGTCATTTCGACTTCGCCCAGGTCGATCAGTTTTTCGGTGTTGATCACGGCCGACATGGGCGTCAATGGAATGGCGCCGCCCGTGTAGCCGGTGCCGCCGCCGCGCGGGATGATGGTCAGCCCCAGTTCGATGCAGCCTTTGACGAGGCCCGCCATTTCATCTTCGGTGTCGGGCGTGAGCACGACGAAGGGGTATTCGACGCGCCAGTCGGTGGCATCGGTCACGTGGGCGACGCGCTTCATGCCGTCGAAGCAGATATTGTGCTTTTCCGTGTAGCGGCCCAGCACCTTGGTGGCGCGCTTGCGCAGGTCGTAGGTTGCGCGGAACTCCTGGCCGAAGTCTTCGACGGCCTTGCTGGCGGCCTTGAGCAGCTGTTCGACGGCGGCGCTGCGCGAGCGCGTCACTTCGTCGTCGGCGCCGTCCACGGCGAGGCGGCGCTTGTCCACTTCCGACAAGCGGTGATGCAGGGCGTCCACCAGCGCCTGGCGGCGCTTGGGGTTGTCGAGCATGTCGTCCTGCAGGTAGGGATTGCGGCGCACGACCCAGATATCGCCCAGCACTTCATACAGCATGCGCGCGGAGCGGCCGGTCTGGCGCGAGGCGCGCAGCTCATCGAGCAGCTTCCACGACGACTCCCCCAGCAGGCGGATCACGATTTCGCGGTCCGAGAACGAGGTGTAGTTGTACGGGATTTCGCGCAAGCGCGTCGGAGCGGGACCGTTCGGCGTTTCCGCCAGCAATGCCTGGAGTTGTGCGGGGGCGTTCATCTAGTCGTTCTGGGTGACCCTAAAGGAGAACCATTCTAGCGTATTGCGCTGCACAAGGCGGGAACAGCCCTCGGTTTTCAAGGGGTAAGAACGGTAGAGGGCGGCATCTAAATCACGGCAATGTGCCGTTTTCGCCAAATTTATCGGAAAATTTGGTCGCCGCTCTCGATAAAAAGTTGCCTATACAAGCGTTCCCCCATCAATTCCACGCTCAACGAGTCAGCAGCGCGGGCAAGTCCTTGAGCAGGGCGTCGCGCGCCAGGTAGCCGGCCGGCACGTCTTGCGGCTGGGATTCATCCTTCACGATCAGGCGCGCGAAGGTCGTCGTTTGCGCGCCTTTGCTCGCCCAGCCAACGTACCAGCCGTAGCCGGAGGCGGCGCCGGTCTTGCCGTGGATGGTCCAGCCACCGGGAACCTGGCCCGCTTGCGTGAGTGCGGCCGTCATTGCATAGGCATGCTCGCTCACGCCCAGCTGATGGTTGACCAGTTTGCCGAGGAAGGCCAGCTGCTCCAGCGGCGAGACCTTCAGCGATGAATCAAGCCAGGACTGGGTCAGGCCATCGTGGCCGGCGTCGCCCGTGACGTCGGCGTTCCCGAACTGGAACTGGCGCGTGTAAGCGGCAAAGCGCCCCATGCCCAGTGAGCGCGTGAGCTGCTGCGAATACCAGACCACTGAATCCTTCATCCATTTGGTGGGATCGGTGTCTTCGCGCCAGTTGTCACGCCAGTCGACATAGCCTTTGACGAAGGGCAGTTTGGGGGTGTGCTCGTCTTTCAGGACGCCCGCGTCGTAGCCCATCAGGCTGATGGCGATCTTGAAGGTCGATGCCGGCGTGACCCGGCCGGCGCAGTCGCCCTGCTGCACCAGCACTTTTCCAGTCTTCGCATCAGCGACAGCCGTGCACACGTCGCGAGCGTGTGCCGCTGGCGTGGCCACGATGGCGCTGACGATAAGCAGACGATGGAATTTCATGTGCATCCTTTGGTGTTTGCGCGTGGGCACAGGTGCCCACGCGGTGAATTTACGACAGCATCTGCGCCAGCTGGCGCCAGAAACCGTCGGGAATATAAAGCAGCGCCGCCGTCATCACGATATAGCGCGCGAATTTGCCCAGCGCCATATAGCCGATGCAGGGCCAGAACGGCAGGTGCAGCCAGCCGCCCAGTGTGCATAGCGGGTCGCCAATGCCCGGCACCCAGGACAGCAGCATGGTCTTGGCGCCGTAGCGTTCGAGCCAATGGAACCAGGCCGTCTTGCGCTCCTTGGCGAAAGCGACCTTGGCGCGGTAGCCCATCCAGTAGTCGACCATGCCGCCCAGGGTGTTGCCCAGGGTGGCGACCAGGATCACGGGCCAGAACAGCGCACCATTGGCCTTGACGACGGCGAACACGGCCGGCTCTGAGCCCATCGGCAGCAAGGTGGCGGAGACGAAGCTGATGAGGAAAACGGAGGTCAGACCCACCGTGGGCGCGGCCAGCACCTTGAGCAGCCAGAGGACGGCGGATTCGATCATCAGGGAATGCCTGGGGCGGGATTGGAAGTCGTCCATTATAATGAGGAAAACACATTGCAACGACACTGAAGGACGCACGCCACCCGGGCGCCCGACGGTACGACAGGCTTCGGTCATCCGCCGATCAGCACAGTCCCGCGTCAACCCTGAACTTTTCCCCGGAACGCAACCCTGGCAGATTATGACTATCGACTACCTGAAACGAATCCTGACCGCGCGCGTCTACGACGTCGCCGTTGAAAGCCCGCTCGAGCTGGCCCCCTCCCTGTCGCAGCGGTTCGACAACCGCATTTACTTCAAGCGCGAGGACATCCAGGACGTCTTCAGTTTCAAGCTGCGCGGCGCTTACAACAAGATGGCCAACCTGTCGCAGGCGCAGTTGAAGCGCGGCGTCATTTGCGCCTCGGCCGGCAACCATGCCCAGGGCGTGGCCCTGTCGGCCGTCAAGCTGGGCTGCCGTGCCGTCATCGTCATGCCGACCACGACGCCGCAAGTGAAGGTGGAAGCGGTCAAGGCGCGTGGAGGCGCGGCCGCCGAGGTGGTGCTGCATGGCGAGTCCTACACCGACGCCTACAACCACGCGCTGACGCTGGAAAAAGAGCAGAAGCTCACCTTCGTCCATCCCTTCGACGACCCGGACGTCATCGCCGGCCAGGGCACCATCGGCATGGAAATCCTGCGCCAGCATTCGGGGCCGATCCATGCGATCTTCGTGCCGATCGGCGGCGGTGGATTGATTGCCGGTGTCGCCGCCTACGTCAAGCAGGTGCGCCCGGACATCAAGATCATCGGCGTGCAAACACTGGACTCGGACGCCATGTCCAAGTCGCTCGCCGCCGGCGAGCGCGTGACCCTGTCCGACGTGGGCCTGTTCGCCGACGGCACCGCCGTGCGCCTGGTGGGCGAAGAGACCTTCCGCCTGGCCAGGGAGTTCGTCGATGAAGTCATCATCGTCGACACCGACGCCATTTGCGCCGCCATCAAGGACGTATTCCAGGACACGCGCTCGATCCTCGAACCCTCGGGCGCGCTGGCCATCGCCGGCGCCAAGGCCTATGTTGAGCGCGCCACGCTGACCAAGAACCCGGTCGCCAACCAGACCCTGGTGGCCATCGCCAGCGGCGCGAACATGAACTTCGACCGCCTGCGTTTCGTCGCCGAACGCGCGGAACTGGGCGAATCGCGCGAAGCGGTTTTCGCCGTGACGATCCCCGAGCAGCGCGGCAGCTTCAAGCGCTTCTGCGAACTGGTCGGCCCGCGCAACGTCACCGAATTCAACTACCGCATCAGCGGCGAGCGCGAAGCCCACGTCTTCGTCGGGGTGCAGATTTCCACGCGCGGCGAATCGAGCGTGCTGGCGCGCACCTTCGAACAGCACGACTTCAAGACGCTCGACCTGACCCACGACGAACTGGCCAAGCTGCACATCCGCCACCTCGTGGGCGGCAAGAGCCAGCTGGCGCAGGACGAGCTGCTGTACCGCTTCGAGTTCCCGGAACGCCCGGGCGCGCTGATGCGCTTCCTCGCGTCGATGGCGCCGAACTGGAATATCTCCCTGTTCCACTACCGCAACCAGGGCGGCGACGTGGGCCGCATCCTCGTCGGCCTGCAAGTGCCGCCGAACGAGATGGACCAGTTCCGCCAGTTCCTCACCACACTGGGTTACCGCTTCTGGGATGAAAGCGCGAACCCGGTCTACAAACTTTTCCTGGGTTGAAATGAGCAATACCGCAGACCATTCACCACTGGGCAAGACGGCCGCCTACCAGACGACGTATGCGCCGCAATTGCTGTTCCCGATACCCCGCCAGGAAAAGCGCGACGAGCTTGGCCTGACGGGCGCCCTGCCCTTTTTTGGCGTGGACATCTGGAACGCCTACGAGATCTCGTGGCTGAACCTGCGCGGCAAACCCCAGGTGGCCATCGCCACCATCACCGCGCCTGCGGATTCGCCCAATATCGTCGAATCGAAGTCCTTCAAGCTCTACCTCAATTCCTACAACCAGACCAAGCTGTCCGGCCCGGACGAACTGCTCGCGCGCCTGCGCACCGACCTGTCGGCAGGCTTCGGGGCACCGGTGCAGGTGCAGCTGACTTTGCAGGAAGCCTTCCAGGGCATGCAGATGGGCGAACTCGATGGTTTGTTGCTCGACCGCCTCGACATTGACGTGGACAACTACGCGCCGGCGCCTGCCTTGCTCAAGACGGTCCAGGGCGCAGCGCCCGTCAACGAGACGCTGGTGTCGCACCTGCTCAAGTCGAACTGCCTGGTGACGGGCCAGCCCGACTGGGGCAGCGTGCAGATTCAGTATGTGGGTCCGCAAATCGACCAGGAAGGCTTGCTGCGCTACCTGATTGGCTTCCGCGAGCACAATGAATTCCACGAACAGTGCGTCGAACGCATCTTCATGGACATCCTGCGCCAGTGCGCACCGAGCAAACTGTCCGTGTACGCGCGCTATACGCGCCGCGGCGGCCTCGACATCAATCCCTGGCGCTGCAACTTCACGGGCCAGCGCCCGCCCAATGTGCGCACCGCGCGTCAATAAACGCTTCGCCTATTGACGCCGCTCAAAGCTTCGGTTTTCCACCCTGTTGGCCCATTGACGGCTAGTTTGGTCGGCCATACCTTCGAACCCTCGACTCAAGGTGGAGGACCCGATGCGACTTGCCGCCGCTGCCTATTTGGTTTGCCAATGCGCACATGCCGAGGGCGGCTGGATCGACCGCATCGACCAGGTGCTTGATGCGGGCACACCGGACCTCTATTTGTCCGGTTACATCCACCACGGGCGCGGCACCTACACGCGCGAGCGCATCGCCCAGTTCAACGAGGCGCACGCCTGGGGCGTCGGCTACGGCAAGTCCCTGCATATGCCGGACGGGCCCGACGAATCGCTGTATGCGATGGGCATCAGCGATTCACACTACCAGCCCCAGCTGATGGCCGGCTATGCCTGGCAATGGACGCGCCCGCTGGGCCGCAAGTTTGAGGGCAGCGTCGGCTGGACGGCCCAGCTGGTAAGCCGGCAAGACTATTTCGGCGGTTTTCCCTTCCCGCTGGCCCTGCCGCTGGCGGCCATCGGCACGCGCGGCAGCAAGCTGATGGTCACCTACGTGCCGCGCCTGTCGAAAAACAAGGGCAGCGGCGACGTGCTGTTCTTCTTCGTCCACCTCCGGCTCGACTAGAAAACAACAGCCATGATTGCTCGAAAAATAGGCATGAAATGCGGAAAAATCGGTCAAAGCCCACCTCTTGCGTGCAATCGTGCGTGATCGCACCGTTTTCTTCCCGTAAATTCCAGATACTGGTTGATGGCTGTGGCTGCCTGCAGCGTCGGCTTGCGTGAATCGCCATTCCTCTTGCGCAAAGCCAATGTGAGGGCAATACTGAAGAGATGCGAAATCCGATGTCATGGGCACGAAACAAGCCTATAATTCTGGCTCGCAAGCACCCTTGTGCGTTGCAACATTTCACATAGTGTTATGACCAACCTAAGCAAAATCCTGTCGCTCGAGAATGTCCTGCTCGACCTGGAAGTCTCCAGCAAGAAGCGCGCCTTCGAGCAAGCCGGGCTGATTTTCGAAAACAACTGCGGCATCGCCCGCTCGACCGTCTCCGACAACCTGTTTGCCCGCGAGCGCCTTGGCTCCACCGGCCTGGGCCACGGCGTGGCCGTGCCGCACGGGCGCATCAAGGGCAGCAAGAGCCTCAAGGCACCGCTGGCCGCATTCGTGCGCCTGGTCGAACCGATTCCTTTCGAGTCGCCCGACGGCTTGCCGGTCAACTTGCTGTTCTTCCTCTTGATCCCGGACCACGTGACCCAGCAGCACCTGGAAATCCTGTCCGAAATCGCCGAGATGTTCTCCGACGACGCGATCCGCCAGGCGCTGGCCCTGGATCCGGATCCAAAGTCCGTGCATGCCCTGATCACCAATTGGCAACCCAGCATGCAGGCCATGGGTTAAACTCTGGCGATCGAACCTGCCAGAGACGCCCATGCTGCAAACCCCGCTGACCATTCAACGGCTCTACGACGATAATCGCGAAAGTCTGCAACTTGGCTGGTTCGCCGGCTTCCCCGGCGGCGAACGCCTGATCTCTGGCGACGTCGCCACCGCCGCCGACCAGGTCGGCCACCTGAACCTGATCCACCCCGGCCGCATCCAGGTGTTCGGCCACCAGGAACTGACCTACTACAACCGCCTCAAATCCGGTTCGCGCAGCCATGTGATCGGCGAACTGATCGCCGGCGGCCCGCCCGCGCTGGTCATCGCGCAAGGCCTCGACACGCCGCCCGACATCCTCGCCATTTGCGACGAGCAGAACATTCCCCTGTTTTCGACGCCGCTGCCGGCGGCCCAGGTGATCGACTTCCTGCGCGTCTACCTGTCCAAGAAGCTGGCCCAGCGCATCATCATGCACGGCGTGTTCATGGACGTGCTGGGGGTCGGCGTGCTGATCACCGGCGACTCGGGCCTGGGCAAGAGCGAGCTCGGTCTGGAGCTCATTTCGCGCAGCCACGGCCTGGTGGCCGACGACGCGGTCGAGTTCTCGCGCATCGCGCCGAACATGATCGAAGGGCGCTGCCCGGCGCTGCTGCAAAACCTGCTCGAAGTGCGCGGCCTGGGCCTGCTCGACATCAAGGCCATCTTCGGCGAGACGGCGGTGCGGCGCAAGATGCGCCTCAAGCTGATCGTGCACCTGGTGCGTCGCTCGGCGCTGGAAGAGGAAGTCGAACGCCTGCCTTTCCTGTTCCCGACCGAAGACGTGCTGGGCCTGCCGATCCGCAAAGTCGTCATCCCCGTGGCGGCCGGCCGCAACATCGCGGTGCTGCTGGAGGCTGCGGTACGCAATACGATTTTGCAGCTGCGCGGCATCGACACATTACAAGAATTCATGGAGCGCCAGCGACAAGCGATGAGCGGCGACTAGGCTCTTGCGGTATCATCTTGCGCTATGCGCATCGTCCTCATTACAGGTATTTCCGGCTCCGGCAAATCGGTGGCCCTTAACGTCCTCGAAGATGCGGGCTACTATTGCGTCGACAATCTCCCCCCTGCCCTGCTGCCCAGCCTCATCGCGACACTGAGTGGGGAAGGCACGCAGCAAGTGGCCGTTGCCGTCGATGCGCGCAGCGCCGTCTCGCTGACCGAACTGCCGATCAACGTGAAGCGCCTGAAGGAACAAGGCCACGATGTCAAGGTAATGTTCCTGACCGCGACCACGCATTCGCTGGTGGCGCGTTTTTCGGAGACGCGGCGCAGCCATCCGCTGTCGCACCAGCTGCGCCCGGACGAAAATCCGGCGGCGCGGCGCACGCTGATCGAATGCATCCTGGAAGAACGCGAACGCCTGTCCGCCATCGAGCAGTTGGGACATGTGATCGACACGTCCGAGCTGTCGGCCAACAAGCTGCGTGCCTGGATCAAGGAGCTGGTGGCGGTGGAACGGGCGCCGTTGACGCTGTTCTTCGAATCGTTCGCCTTCAAGCTGGGCGTGCCGCTCGATGCCGATTTCGTGTTCGATGTGCGCGCGCTGCCCAATCCCTATTACGACCTGGCGCTGCGCCCGCTCACGGGACGCGATGCGCCGGTGATTGCCTTCCTCGACGCGCAGCCGTCTGCGCTCGAGATGATGGAGGATATCCGCGCCTTCATCGAGAAATGGCTGCCTTCATTCAAGACCGATAACCGCAGCTACCTGACGGTGGCGCTGGGGTGTACCGGCGGGCAGCATCGGTCGGTATACATGGCCGAACGGCTGGCGGCCTATTTCAGCCCGACGGAGCGCGTCGTGCTCAGGCACCGGGAGCAGTCGTAGACACTGCCGGCAAAGGACAAACCAAATGGGGTCAGAGTCGAATTAATTCATGAATCTCGAATTAATTCGACTCTGACCCCATTTGTTTTGTCCTTTGCCTCCCCTACACTTACAGGTGGCGCAGGGGGTGCGCGTGGGCTGGCCACACCTCCGTGAAGAATTGATTCACCATCTCCTCCGTCACTTCTTCCAGCGCCGGCGGATTCCACTTCGGCGCATTGTCCTTGTCGATCACCAGCGCGCGCACGCCTTCGAGCACTTCGCCGTGCTCGAAATTGTGGCGCACCAGCGTGCGCTCCATGCGCAGGCAGCCCGCCACATCGAGCGCGGCGCCGCGCACCAGCAGTTCGCGCGTCACGCACATCATCAGCGGTGAGCGCGTACGCATCGCGGCCAGGGCTTTTTGCGCGAAGGCGCTGTCGTCCCCTTCCAGCGAGGCCATCACGGCCGCCACCGTCGGCTGGCCGAAGTGCCGGTCGATGCGCTCACGCTCCGCGGCCAGCGCGCCCGCAGGTGGCGTGAACGCGGCCGCAAAGCCCTTGATCGCGGCAGGCAGTTCGGCACCGGGCCTCGCTTCGATCAGCGCATGCAAGGCCGCCATCTGCTCGCCCGGCACGAACACGTCGGCCAGGTCCACATACAGGGCGTCGGCCGCGCCAATGGTCAGTCCCGTCAGCCCGAGGTAGTTGCCCAGCTGGCCGGGCGCACGCGACAGGAAATGGCTGCCGCCCACGTCGGGGAACAGGCCGATATTCACTTCCGGCATGGCGACCTTGGAACGTTCGGTCACGATGCGCAAGCCGCAGCCCGGGCCGCCCTGGGCGATGCCCATGCCGCCGCCCATCACCACGCCATCCATCAGCGCGATATACGGCTTCGGGTAGAAGTGGATCAGGTGGTTCAAGGCATATTCTTCGGTGAAGAAGTCTTCCAGCAAGGCGCTGCCACCCATCGGCGTGGCGTGCCCGCATTCGTGGAAGAAGCGGATGTCGCCGCCGGCGCACAGGGCTTTCTCGCTGCTGCTGGTGAGCACGACGGCATCAATGGCCGCATCGACCTGCCAGGCCATCAGCACGCGCGTCAATTCGCGCACCATCTCCAGCGAGAGGGAATTGAGGGCCTTGGGGCGGTCGAGGGTGAGGATGCCGGTGCGGTTGGCGATGCGGGTGGTGACGTAGTTGCTCATGGTTGGGCCAGGAAAGGAAGAGTCCCGTATTTTAACGCGGCGCACAAGAAAAAGACGTCCCGGGGGACGCCTTTCGAGGCGCGGATGGCGCGCCGTGGGGGCCGCAAGCGCGGCCTTGGAGGTGAATCGCTGCCGCTCAGGCGGCGGCCGGGATTTCTTCTTCCTGGATGTGTTTGATGGCCTGGTGGTTGTGGTCCTGGACTTTTGCCTTGTATTTCATGACCTGGCGATCGAGCTTGTCGATCAGGGTGTCGATGGCGGCGTACAGATCTTGTGACGCGCTTTCCACGAACACGGTCTTGCCGGACAGGCGCAGGTTGATTTCAGCCTTTTGGCGTTTTTCTTTTTCAGTGAGGTTGTCGACGGTAAGGATGACTGCGATATCGATGACTTGATCGAAATGGCGCTTGATGCGCTCGAGTTTGTTTTGCACGTATTCGCGGATGGCGGGGGTCACTTCGAGATGATGTCCACTGATAGTGAGATTCATACACACTCCTAATGATGATGTCACGTGCCGTTCATGCCCTAGGCAGCAGAGGAACGGTGTCTGCTACAAAGACTTGCGAAGACTGACGGGCGGGATTTTGAGTGCTTCACGGTATTTGGCTACCGTGCGGCGCGCAATGACCATTCCCTGTTCCCCCAGCATGTCCGCAATCTTACTGTCGGATAATGGATTTTTAGGGTCTTCTGCTCCTGTCAATTGCACGATAAGTGCCCGTATCGCCGTGGAAGAGGCTTCTCCCCCCGCTTCAGTGGCGACGTGGCTACCGAAAAAGTACTTCAACTCAAACATGCCATGCGGGGTCAGCATATATTTTTGAGTTGTTACACGAGAAATAGTACTCTCATGTAAACCAAGTGTATCAGCTATTTCGCGCAAAACAAGGGGGCGCATGGCCACTGCCCCGTGCGAAAAGAAATTGCGCTGACGCTCCACAATCGCCTGCGCCACGCGCAGGATGGTATCGAAGCGCTGGCGCATGTTTTTGATCAGCCATTTCGCTTCCTGCAGCTGCGCGCCCATCTGCCCTTCGCCCTTGCCCTGCTTGAGCAGGTTGGCATACAGGCTGTTGACGCGCAGGCGCGGCATCACATCGTTGTTGAGCGTGACAGACCAGCCCGTTTTGGAGCGGCGCACGATCACGTCCGGCACCACATAGTCTGACACGTCGGAGGCGAACACGGCGCCCGGATGGGGGTTGCACTGGCGGATGACGGTCTGGGCTTCGCGCAAGTCTTCGTCGTCGCAATCGAGCGCCTTCTTGAGCTTGTTGAAGTCGCGCTGGGCAAACCAGGACAGGTGCTGCTCGACGATCAACAGGGCCATGCGCCGCGTCACCATCGCGATGCCGGGCAGGCGCTTGACCTGCAGGGCCAGGCATTCGGAGGCGCAGCGCGCGCCCACGCCTGGCGGGTCGAAACTTTGCAACAAGGACAAAGCTGTCTTTAATTCATCGACATCGAGCTCGAGTTCTTCCGGCAGGCGCGCGAGGATTTCTTCGAGCGTCTCTTCGAGGTAGCCATTGTCGTCGAGCGCGTCGACGATCACTTCGACCAGGGCGCGGTCACGCGCTTCGAGCACGGTTACGCGCATCTGCTCCATCAGGTGCTCGCGCAAGGTCGTGGCCGACGCTTCGAGCTGCGGACGCGAGTCTTCGTCGTCGGGCGCCTTGCTGCGGCCTGCTTCGCCCCAGTCGGCGTCGCCCTCGCCGCCTTCGGGCGCGTCGGGCGCGTCGAAGGACTCGGCTTCGGCTGGTGCGGGTGCGTCCTGGGGCGGGCCTTCGGGCGCGGCCTCGGTGGGCGCGCTGCTGTTGATGGCGCCGTCGGCGAGCAGGCGCACCGAGTGGTCGAGCGGATCGTCGAGGCGCTCCAACAGCGGGTTATCGGTGAGCAGCTGTTCCAGTTCCTGGTGCAGCTCCAGCGTCGACAACTGCAGCAGTCGGATCGACTGCTGCAGTTGGGGCGTGAGCGCCAGGTGCTGCGAGGTGCGCAGCTGCAGGGATTGTTTCATCGTCACTTACATCCGGAAATGTTCGCCGAGGTAGACCCGCCGCACAGATTCATTCGCAATGATGTCGTCAGGCCGTCCCGATGCGAGCACCGCGCCCTGGTTGATGATATAGGCGCGGTCGCAAATGCCCAAGGTCTCGCGCACATTGTGGTCGGTAATGAGCACGCCAATGCCGCGCTCTTTGAGAAAACGCACAATGCGTTGAATCTCGATGACGGCAATCGGGTCGACGCCGGCGAACGGTTCGTCGAGCAGCACGAAGCGCGGATTGGTGGCCAGTGCACGCGCGATCTCCACGCGGCGGCGCTCGCCGCCCGACAGCGACATGGCCTGGTTCTCGCGCAGCTTTTCGATCTGCAGTTCGGACAAGAGGGTGTTCAGGCGTTCGTCGATCTGGGCGCGCGAGAGCGCCTTGCCATCGACCTTTTGCAGCTCCAGCACGGCGCGGATATTGTCTTCCACGGTCAGCTTGCGAAACACCGACGCTTCCTGCGGCAGGTAGGACAGGCCTAGCGTCGCGCGCCGGTGGATCGGCAGGCTGGAGATGTCCACGCCGCTGATGTCGATGGTGCCGGCGTCCGACGGCACCAGGCCGACAATCATGTAGAAGGAGGTGGTCTTGCCGGCGCCATTGGGGCCCAGCAGGCCAACCACTTCGCCGCATTCGACCTGCAGCGACACGTCGTGCACCACCATGCGCTTGCCATAGCTTTTTTGCAGGCCGCGCACGATCAGGGTGCTACCGCATTTTTGTTCCATCATTGTTTTCCCGGGACAGGGGCGGAGGCGGCCGGCTTGGGCTGGCGCGGCTCCATGATCAAGATCACGCGGCCCTTGCCGGCCTTGTTCTCGCCGCTGGCGTCATTACGGCCGCTGAAGACTTCCTTGCGGCTGTCGTAGGAAATGAATTCGCTGTCGATTTCGTTTTCCAGGCGCGTGCCGTCAAGCTGGCGGATCTTCGCCGTTTTGTAAAGGCGTACCAGCTCGTTCTTCTGGTCGTATTCGATGCGCTCGGCCTGGCCTTCAATCCACAGGTCGGCGCCGCCGTCGCGCTTCTGGCGGAAGTTGGCCATCTTGCCCGGTGCCGACGTGAGCACGGCCGTCTGGTAGCCATCCGGGCTTTCCTTGACGACGGCGTTATCGGACTTCATGACCAGGGTGCCGCGATGGATTTCGACCTTGCCCGTCAAGACCTTGGTCTGGGTGACGTCGTCGATGTCGACCGCATCGGCCTCGATGGTGGTGCGCTTGCCCGAGTCGGCTTTTTCGGCCAGCACGGGGGCGGCGAGAAAGCAAGCGGCAAGGAAGAGAATCTTTTTCATGTCTGGGTCCTGTCGTTGGCGCGTTCAGCGCGCCGTCTTGGGTGGCAAGATAATTTCGCTCTTGCTGAGGAAGTGGATCTGGCGCGTCGCATTATTGGCGCGCATGCCCGTGCCGCGCATCGTCGTCGCGCCCAGCGCCATGTCCACCTGCTGGTCGGTTTCCATCTGGTCGTCGTCGGGCAGCACGATCAGCTTCTCGGTCTTGAGCGACATGTGCTGCACGCCCGGCGCCGCCACGCGCTCAAGGTCCACGCTGCCGAGCAGGGTGACGCGGTTGCCGGTCTGGTCGATGCTGGCGCGCTTGGCCACCATCGTCATTGGCGGCTGCTTCGGCTGCATGCCCTGCATGACGGGCGCGTCGATGTCGGCGGTGTTGTCGAGCGGGTGGTGGGTGAGCTTGGCGCCGGAAATGATGTAGCGCGGCGCGCCCTCCGGCGTCATGCGCACGAAACTGAATTTCTCGACGATGTAGTCCGGCTCGTTCTTGCGCGCGTCCGCCTGCACGTCTTCCTCGCCCTGGTGCGCCACCTGCACGAGCCAGAAGCTGCCCAGCGCGAAGAAGGTCCCGATCGTGAAGATCGCAGCGAGGCGCCAGCGGTGAGCGGTTCGTTTATGCATGGATTCAGGCGAAGTACTGCGCCAGCGCCATCTCGTAATTGCCCTGCGCGCGCATGAGCATGTCGCACACTTCGCGCACGGCGCCGCGCCCGCCGCCATGTTTGGTGACGTAGTGGACGCGCTGCTGCACTTCCGGATGGCCGGTCGGCACGGTCACGGCAAAGCCGACTTGCAGCAGCAGCGGCAGGTCGATCACGTCGTCGCCAATGTAGCCGCATTGCTCCGCCGTGGCGCCCGTCGCTTCGAGCAGCCTGGCGAAGGCGACACGCTTGTCGTGGGTACCCTGGTAGACGTGGGCGATGCCCAGGTCTTGCGCGCGGCGCACCACGATGGGCGACTGGCGCGCGCTGATGATGGCCGTGGCCACGCCCGACTTCTGCAGCATCTGGATGCCCAGGCCGTCGAGGACGTTGAAGGTCTTGGTCGCTTCGCCATCGGGGCCGTAGGTCAGGCTGCCGTCGGTGAGGACACCGTCGACGTCGAAAATCATCACCTTGACCTTGGCGGCGCGCAGGCTGGCATCGGTAGGTATCATCAGATCACCTTCGCGCGGGTCAGGTCGTGGATGTGCAGGGCGCCGACGAGTTTATCGTCGCCGTCGACGACGAGCATCTGGTTGATGCGGAATTCTTCCATGATGGCCACCGCGTCGACGGCCAGCTGGTCCTGGTGGACGCGGCGCGGATCCAGATGCATCACGTCGCGGATGGCGACCTTGGTGAAGTCCTGGACTTTTTCGATCATGCGGCGCAGGTCGCCGTCGGTGAACACGCCAATGGGCTTGTTGTCGGCGTCGACGATGGCGGTCATGCCCATGCCCTTCTGGGTGATTTCCAACAGCGCCTCTGTGAGCATGGTGTCGGCCGCGACCTTGGGCACGGCGTCGCCGCTGCGCATGACGTCGCGCACGTGCGTGAGCAGGCGCCGGCCCAGCGCGCCGCCCGGATGCGAGCGGGCGAAGTCTTCTTCCTTGAAGCCGCGCGCGTCGAGCAGGGCCACGGCCAGCGCATCGCCCAGGGCCAGCGTGACGGTGGTGCTGGCCGTCGGCGCCAGGTTCAGGGGGCAGGCTTCCTTGGCCACCGAAATATCGAGGTGGATGTCGGCCAGCAGGGCCAGCGAGGAGCCGGGCTTGCCCGTCATCGCGATCAGGGGCGTGCCCATGCGCTTGACGATGGGCAGGATGGCCATCAGCTCGGACGATTCGCCCGAATAGGAAATGGCGATCAGCGCGTCTTCGGCCGTCACCATGCCCAGGTCGCCATGGGCCGCTTCGGCCGGGTGGACGAACATGGCCGGGGTGCCGGTCGAGGCCAGGGTCGCGGCGATCTTGCGCGCGATGTGGCCCGATTTGCCGATGCCCGACACCACCACGCGGCCGCTGCAGCCAAGCAGCAGGGCCACGGCGCGGCCGACACTGTCGTCCGTGGCCAGGCGCGCGTGCAGGGCTTGAATCGCATCGGCCTCGATCTCGAGAGTCTCGCGCGCCAGCGCCATCGCGCGCTGTGTTGTCTGGATGTCAAAAGCTTTCAGCATTGTTTTTTCATGGGTTACACTCATGCCGGAAGTATAAACGAATTGCGAAAGCAAAAAACTTGCCAGTCGCAACAAACAACGGAATCCCATGTTTTCAGGACTTGAACTGACCCTTCTCTTGCTCGGTAGCGCCGTCCTCGGCGTGGTCGGCTTCCGCATGCTGCATTTGCCGCCGATGCTGGGCTACCTGGCCGTGGGCATCCTGATCGGGCCACACGCCCTCGGCCTGGCTGAAAACAACCACTTGACCGAACAACTGGCCGAATTCGGCGTCGTGTTCCTGATGTTCTCGATTGGCCTCGAGTTTTCGCTCTCGCAGCTGATGGCGATGCGGCGCATCGTCTTTGGCCTGGGCCTGGCCCAGGTGCTGCTGACCATTGCCGCGACGATGCTGTTTGGCTGGCTTATTTCAACCCAGTTGCCGGCGCAGCTGCACATCGGCTGGCAAGCGGCGTTTGCCCTGGGCGGCGCGCTGGCCATGTCGTCGACGGCCATCGTCGTCAAGATGCTCACCGAGCGGCTCGAGCTGGAAAGCCAGCATGGCCGCAAGATCGTCGGCATCCTGCTGTTCCAGGACCTGGCCGTGGTGCCCCTGCTGATCCTCATTCCGGCGCTGGGCCAGAAGCAGGCCGACCTGGCCAGCACCCTGGCCTGGGCCGGCGGCAAGGCCATCATCGTGCTGGTGCTGCTGCTGTTCCTGGGCCAGAAGCTGATGAAGAAGTGGTTCACCATCGTCGTCAAGCGCCGCTCGCAGGAACTGTTCATGCTCAACCTGCTCCTGGTGACGCTGGGCGCAGCCTGGATTACCGAGCGCGCCGGCCTGTCGCTGGCCCTGGGCGCCTTCGTGGCCGGCATGCTCATTTCCGAGACGCCCTACAAGCACCAGGTGGAAGAAGACATCAAGCCCTTCCGCGATGTGCTGCTGGGACTGTTCTTCATCACCGTGGGCATGCTGCTCAATATCGGCGTGGTGGTGCAGAACTGGTGGCTGGTGCTCATTTTGCTGGGTGGCCCGGTACTGCTCAAGTTCGCCCTCATCGCCCTGCTGGCCAAGCTGTTTGGCGCTTCCGATGGCGTCTCCATGCGCACCGGCCTGGCGCTGGCGCAGGCCGGCGAATTCGGTTTCGTGCTGCTGAACCTGACGGCCGGCGCGGCGCTGATGGACCCATTCATCATCCAGCTGGTGCTCGCTTCGATGGTGCTGTCGATGCTGGTGGCGCCCTTCATCATCGCCAAGTCCGACCAGATCGTGATGAAGATCTCGTCCAACGAATGGATGCTGCAGTCGCTGCAGCTGACCCAGATCGCCACGCGCACCATGGCCACGCAAAAGCATGTGATCGTGGCGGGATTCGGGCGCAGCGGCCAATCGCTGGCGACGCTGCTGACGGAAGAAAAAATCGCCTACCACGCGCTCGACCTCGACCCCGAACGGGTGCAGGAAGCGCAGGCGGCCGGTGCCAGCGTCTCGTATGGCGACGCGGCACGGCGCGAAAGCCTGGTCGCCGCCGGTATCTATCGCGCCTCGGCGCTGGTGATCACGTACGCCAGCACGCCGTCGGCCATCAAGGTGCTGCACCTGGTGCACGAACTGGCGCCCGCCCTGCCCGTCATCGTGCGCAGCCACGACGACACCGACCTCGACCTGCTCAAGGCCGCTGGCGCCGCCGAAGTGGTGCCCGAAGCGCTGGAGGGCAGCCTGATGCTCGCCTCGCACGCGCTGGTGATGCTGGGCGTACCGCTGCGGCGCGTGGTGCACCGCGTGCAAAGCGCGCGCGACGAGCGCTATGCGTCGCTGCGCGGTTACTTCCACGGCACGGGCGACGCCAGCGACGATCCGGAACACCTGTACGTGCGCCTGCATTCGGTGACGTTGATCGACGGCGCCAGTGCGATCGGCAAGCGCCTGGGCGAATTGGCCCTGAACGAAGTGGGCGCCGAGGTGACGGCCATCCGGCGCGGCAAGACGCGCACCGAGGCAACCTTGGCGACGGTGCTGGAAACGGGCGACGTGGTGGTCTTGCGCGGTTCGGCCGAAGCAGTCAGCCGCGCCGAGAGCCGTTTATTGAAATGAACGCGTTAAGCCCGTTTCGTTGCGGGCAACGTAGGGCGGGCGGGGCCGCCTAGGACGTGCGCCCACGCGTCAAGCGCTCCAGCCAACAACGCGGTTGCGGCCCGATTCCTTGGCCTTGTAGAGGGCCGAATCGGCATGCGCGACGAGGGTCTGCGCCACGCCTTCGATGGCGTTGTCGCGCTCGTAGTCATCCAGCGTGGCCACGCCGATCGACACCGACACCGGCAGTAGCTGCCCGGTCGACAATTCAAACGGCGTACCGGCCACGCTCTCGCGGATGCGCTGCGCAACCATGGTGGCGCTGTCCTGGTCCGTGTCGATCAACAGCACCACGAACTCTTCGCCACCGAAACGCGCCAGCGCATCGGACAGGCGCAATTCGTCCTTGATGCGCCCTGCCACTTCGCACAGCACTTCGTCGCCGCCCTGGTGGCCGACGCTGTCGTTGACCTGCTTGAAGTGGTCGATATCGATATACATCACCGACACCCGGTAGGCCTGGCGCCGCGCGCGGGCGATCTCCTCGATCAGGCGGCGGTCGATATAGCGCCGGTTGAACACGCCCGTGAGCGAATCGGTCAGGCCGATGTACTTGAGCATCTCGTTACTGATCACGTTTTCCAGGCAGATGGCGATGATCGATGCCATGTGCTCGATGAAGTCCGTGCCCATGGCCGGCGTGAAGCGGCTCGGGTCGATGCAGCCCAGGTTCAGGCTGCCGATCAGGCGCTTGTGGCGCAGCAGCGGCACGCGCGCGATGCTGCGCAAGCCTTGCGGCGCCTCGGGGAAGGCGGCGCCATGGCTGGCCGCATCGAAGGGGCCGAGGACCGGGCGCGGCACCGGCGCGAAATCGAGGCCGGCGGCACTGGCAACAAAAATCAGCCTGGGGAACTGGTCGCAGTCCACACCCAGCTTGAACATGACGGTGCGGATATCGTCGTCCTGGTCGACCAGGCTGAGGGTGACGACATCGAGTTCGGAGATGATGGGCAGGGAGCGGAAGATGGTGCCGACCAGTTCCTGGAAGGTGCCGGCGCCGACGATCTCGAGGTCGAAGGCCTGGTGGCGGCACATGATGTCGTGGTTGCG
>JAZJYP010000121.1:0-4033 GCA_040390345.1 Pseudomonadota bacterium
CGAATGTCAGATGTGACCCCGACGTTTATTTTGTCTTGGTGAGGTCCAGCGGGTGCTTTTCCTTGCGCCATTGGTCGAGCGTCATCGGCTTGCCGCTGGCGGCGTCGTCAACGAAGATGTCGCCGCTGTCGACGCCGACCAGGAAGTCTTCCAGCCGGTGTACCGCCTCGGGCGCACTCTGCACAAAACTTAACTGGTAATAGCTCTTGCCGTTGATGAGCGACGGCTTGGGATCATATTCGAGCACGGCCCCATGGGCCTTGCCGTCCGATTCCTTTTCGATGAAGCTGGACCATTCCTTCAGCTCGGGCAGGGCCATCAGGTCCGTCATCGCCTGTTCCTTGCTGCGCGCGCTGCTGCTGGCGGCGCTCGATGCGCTCACCGCCGCCGCCGTGCCCGGCTGCTCGCCGGCATAACGTACCAGCGTCCCGCCCAGGAGGACGACGACAATCACCATGGCAATGCGCGGGGTTGTGGACATGGGCCGAAAGAATTGGTTTAGTTGCGGCAATACTAAACCAAACAATCACGCACAGCAATCGACTTACGGGCGTTTTTGCAGCAGGCAGGACAGGTTCGGCGTCAGCAGGCCCGGCCCCACGCCGAGCAGGCCCGCCAGCCACAACAAGGGCGCCAGGCGCTGCGCCGGCATGCCCATCGCCGCGCGCGAGCGGGCGAACAGGCCGCTGCGGTCGGGCGCGTCCAGGTTCGCATAGTGGGCACCGAAACCGAAGCGCGCTTGCCAGGGCCACATGCCGCGCTGCAGCGCGCGCGCACGCCAGCGGTCGCTCCAGCGCGGCAGGTAGTTATTGAACCATTCATGCGAATGCGCTTCGCGTGGCCACAGGCGGTTGCTGGTGCCGGTGATGAGCACCATGCCGCCCGGCGCGAGCACGCGGTCGATTTCGCGCTGCACCGCCGTCGTCTGCTGCGCTTCGATATATTCAAGCACGCTGTTGCAGGCGACCAGGTCGAAGTGCCCGTCCGGATAGGGCAGGGTGCGCGAATCGGGGATGTGGGCAAAGTCGATCTCGTCCTTGCCGTAGCGGCGCGCATTCAGGCGCGCCAGCGTGACCCAGCCTTCGGCGATGTCGGACGCCGTCACGCGCGCGCCCAGGTGGGAAAACAGGATCGCCGAGGCGCCCACATTGCAGCCGAATTCGAGGACCTTCAGGCCCGCGAGCTGCAGCGGCAAGGCCGCGATGATGTGGCGCAGGCGTTCCCACTCGTAGTCGACATAGCCGCCGACCCAGCGGTCGCCCGGGCGCAATCCCAGCTGGCGCGCCTGCACCTCGAAAGCCTCCTGGCGCAGGGCGCAGACGACGGCCGGTTTGTGTTCCAGTGCGCTTGCCATGGTGCCCCCCTTGGAATGGTCCAAAGGGCACTATAGGGGGCGCTTTCTGTCTCGTGCTTGCGCTGCCTCAAGCCATGGCGGCGCTGCGCCGCTGCCCGGCGCGCACGCACAGGGCGATCGAGCAGCCGAACAGGAACATGTGCACGGCCAGTTCGCTGATCACGCCCACCGGCGCGTACTTGCGCGTGAAGGGAATGGCCGACAGCGGCAGCACGACGAAGTTCATCACCCCATACATGGCCGCGCCGAACAGGGCGCCGGCGGCGATAGGGCGCTGTACCAGCCAGGCCAGCTTGCGGCTGGCCGCATAGAACACGAAGGCGGCCACCACGGCGATGAAGAAATGCAGGAACAGGCCCAGCGCCGCTGCGGGCAGGCCGCCCGTGAAGGCGTCCTTGCCCAGCAAGCCGCTGGCCACCGATTGCAAGATGCGCTCGGGCGCCACGCCGCGCAGGGAAGAATAAATGATGGCGTAGCTGATATCGAAGGCGCCGCCGATCAGGCCGCCGAGGACGACGAAGCGATTCATCGAAGAACGTGACATGCAACACTCCAGCAGGGATGGTGCGGCGAGAATAAATCGGACTGGCTAAAAAAACAATTGCGCTCGTCAAAAAATAGGATAAGATATATCTCAGTACGATATATCTTAAGGAGTGTGCGATGTTCCATTTTTTCCGCCGGGGCCACCATTGCCTCGAAGCCCAAATGCACGCCCACCATCACGGCACTGGCCGCGGCGGGCGCGGCCCCAAAATGTTCGACGCCGGCGCCATGCGCTATGTCGTGCTGCACCTGATCGCCGCCAAGCCGCGCCACGGCTACGAGCTCATCAAGGAAATCGAGCAGCTGGCCGGCGGCGGCTACTCGCCCAGCCCGGGCGCCATCTACCCGCTGCTGTCGCTGCTGCTCGACATGGGGCATATCCAGAGCACGGCCGACGGCAACAAGAAGCTGCACAGCATCACCGCGGAAGGGCAGGCCTTCCTGGCCGAGAACGCGCAGTTGGTCGAAGCCGTGCTGGCGCGCCTGTCCGGGCCCAGCGACGGCAAGCGCGGCGACGCGCGCATCCTGCTGCACGAACTGAAGCACACCCTGATCGATGTCGTGCGCGACCACGCCAACGACGATGGCAAGATGAATGCCATGATCGCCATCCTGCGCCGCGCCCTGGCCGACATCGCCGCGCTGCGCTAACCATTTAGGATCCACATGACTGAATTGACACCCCAGCGCGAACGCATGCTCTTGTGGCTGCTCGCCTTCACCCAGTTTGCCGTCATCATGGACTTCATGGTCATGATGCCGCTGGCGCCGCAGCTGATGCGCGCCTTCGCCGTCAGCCCGGCCGCCGTCTCGGGCGCCGTCTCGGCCTACGCCTGGTGCGCCGGCCTGTCGGGCCTGTTCGCCGCCACCTATATCGACCGCTTCAGCCGGCGCCGCCTGCTGCTGGCCGCCTTCGCCCTGTTCGGCCTGTCCAACCTGGGCTGCGCGCTGGCGCCCACCTTCCCGCTGCTGGTGCTGGCGCGCGCCTTCGCCGGCCTGACGGCGGGCGTGATGAGTTCGCTGGTGCTGGCCATCGTCAGCGACGTGATTCCGCCGCAGCGGCGCGGCGCCGCCATGGGCACCGTGATGACCTCCTTCGGCATGGCCGCCGTGGCCGGCGTTCCCACCGGGATCATGCTCGCGGCCCACTACAACTGGTCCGCACCATTCTATGTACTGGTACTGGCCTCGGCCCTGGTATGGTCCTGTGCACTGTCCGTCATGCCCACGCTCGACGCCCACCTCGCGCGCGCCCCGCGCACGCTGGCGCAGGTGCTGCCTGACTTGTTCGGCATCTTCCGCGTCGCGCGCCACCGCTACGCCTTCGTGCTGACCTGCGTGACGATGATGGCCTCGATGATGGTCATTCCCTTCATCGCCCCGGTGATGGTGGCCAACCTCGGCGTGGCGCCGGTCGACATGACCTGGATTTATTTGTGCGGCGGCGCCGCCACCCTGTTCACGGCCCGCATCGTCGGGCGCTGGACCGACCGCCTCGGCGCCGCGCGCATGTATGCCTTGATGCTGTGCCTGTCGATGGTGCCGGTGCTGTGGCTGACCCACCTGGCCGAGGTGCCGATGGTGGTGATCATCTTGTGCTTCGTGTTCTTCATGACGAGCGTCTCGGGGCGCGGCATCCCGATGCAGGCCCTGATGACGATGGTGCCCGATCCGGCCGGGCGCGGTGCGTTCCTGAGCGTCAATTCGGCGGTGCTCCAGCTGGGCACGGGCCTGGGCGCCTGGATGGGCGGGCTGATCCTCACGACCGATGCCGGCGGCCACATCCTCAACTACGGCATCAATGGTTTCGCCAGCGCCGCCCTGGCCATCTTCTGCGCGTTCTGGGTACGCATGCTGCAGCCGGCGCAGCGGCCGGCCGTCACCGCGCCTTGAATAAAAAAAGGCCATCCGAAGATGGCCTCTCTGCTGACTGGCGCTTGGCCGGCTATTACATCATGCCGTCCATGCCGCCCATGCCACCCATACCGCCCATGCCACCCATGCCGCCACCGGCTGGCTTGTCTTCAGCCGACTCGGACACCATGCAGTCGGTCGTGAGCATCAGGCCGGCGATCGAGGCGGCGTTTTGCAGCGCCGAACGGGTCACCTTGGCTGGATCGAGCACGCCCATTT